>CAYSDX010000001.1:0-12653 GCA_964429945.1 uncultured Spirochaetia bacterium
AAGCGGCGTCTCGCGCAGAGCGATTACGAGCCTTCTTTTCTCCTTTAGCGCCACGGCCGCTATTCTCGTTATCAGGGTATCGGCTATTCCGTTTGCGATCTTGGCAAGCGTTGATACAGAACACGGCACTATGACCATGGAATCGAAATGGTTGCTTCCCGATGAAAAAGGAGACGCGAGATCAGAATCACTATAAATATCATTAACCCAAGGCCGCAGTTCCTCAACCTTTAGGCCGAGTTCCTCGTGCAGGACTCTTTTGCCCCACTTGCTCGCCACCAGATATTTTTCATCAGGGCATCTTCTAAGGAAATCAACTCCGTAAGCGACTCCGGAAGCTCCAGTAATTCCGACTATGGTTCTCATGGTCAGGGTAAGTATATACCCGCAAGGGTGAAAAACAAAACCGCAAAACCTATCAGGATGTTGGTTCTGAAAAAAGCGGAATCAACCTGTCCGAAGCTTCTGTGCTCAAGGTAAAGGAGGTAGCCGCAGAGTAAAAGCGGCAAAAGGGCGGAGAAGGTACGAAAGGAAAGAAGATAGAGAAAAACAAGGGAAACGAACGAAAGCAGATGAGAGATCCGGGAAACAGAAAGCGCCTTCTGTTTCCCGAAACGGGCGACAAGGGAAAAAACACCATGGCGCCGGTCAAACTCCTCATCGGCGGTGGCGTATATGATGTCAAACCCCGAAATCCACAGGAAAGTGAAAACCGAGAGCACAACTGCCGGAAGCATCTCCTCAAAAGAGCACCTCACGGCAAGCCATCCACCAAGCGGACCGAGCGCAAGGGAGAGCCCGACGCCAAAATGACAGAGACTCGTGAACCTTTTCATGAGCGGATATACGGCAAACGCCACAAGCGGGATCGGGGAGAGAAGGAAAACAAGCGGGCATATAAGATAAGCGGAAACAAAGTAAAGCAGAGCCCCGACAACAGCTACGGCAACAGCTTCGCTCATGCTCATTTTCCCCGATGGAAGCTCTCTCTTCGCGGTTCTCGGGTTTTCCCGGTCTATTTCCCGGTCGAAAATCCTGTTAAGCGCTAAAGCAACGGTTCTTGCCCCCGTACCCGCAAGAACAATAAGCACAAAAATCCGGGCACTGAATATCCCGCCGGCGGCCAGAAAAGCGCCCGCGAAGATAACCGGAAGTGAAAAAAACGTGTGCTCTATTCTAAGAAATCCCGAGAGATTTTTTAAAAACGTCATTTTGGATACGGAATCCTACCGGATGTTTCATCTGCGCGAACGGTCTTTTGGGCGGATAGTCACCCGCAGAGAACGTGTCCGCAGTTTACTTTGCCTGTCATCTAAAATAACAGTAATCTTCTCAAACACATCGGAAATTTCAATGAAAATCAACATTTTGAGTCTGGAAACAAACCATGGAAACATGTGAAGCGCTTGTTTTAAGAAAATCAGATTACGGGGAAGCCGATCTAATTATAACCCTTTTCTCAAGGGAACTCGGAAAATTCAGGGCGCTTGCCAAAAACGCGAAAAAAAGCCGAAAGCGCTTCGGTGGACGCCTCGATTTCTTTAACCACCTGGCAATCGAAGTAACTCTTAACAAAGGAAGATTCAACCTCATCGGGGACGTAACCTTGAAGGAAAGCTACAGGGAAATAACGGAATCGGTTGACTCTTTCGTCGCGGCAAACCGCGTTTTGGAACTGCTTGATTTTCTAACTCCCGAGCAGGAACCCGCAGACAAGCTGTTCGACTTTGCGACAGACACCCTAGAGCTTCTTTCAAGAAAACGGGAACCCCACTCCGTTTTTCTCATTTTCTTTCTCCGCGCATTAACCCTTTGCGGCTACAGGCCCGATTTGCGCTTTGACAGGGAAAAAGGGATCGCGGGGTTTGACGTTGAAAACGGAAAGCTCAGCAGTCTTGAGAAAACACAGGGGAAAAGAAACATTTATCCCTTTCACATGGACATAATGAGACATCCTGAAATCATGGACACAAATCTCGAAAAGGTAAGAAACAACATAAGGGTTCTCACGAGATACACCGAATACCGCACCGGAAAACATCTTGAGAAAACCGGGTTTGCGGACGAAACCTAAGCATGAAGCGCAGAGTCTCCGACGGAGACCCCCCGGGTCAGGTCCTGTAATCGGAATTGATCGAAACGTACTTGTGGCTGAGATCGCTTGTGAGAATCGAGTAGGCCGCCTCACCCTCCCCGAGGCTAAGTGTCACAGTAAAGGACGGTTTTTTAAACACAGAGGCAAACCTTGATTCCGGTTTAGACCTTACTCCTTTTGAAAACACTTCTATTCCTTCAAAATAAAGCTTTATTTTTTCCGGATCGAATTTCACGCCAGCCCTTCCGGCGGCGGCCACGATCCTTCCCCAGTTCGCATCCTCCCCGTAAAACGCGGTCTTAACGAGCTGGGAAGTGGCTATCGTCCTCGCGACCTTCTCGGCATCTCTCTCGGTCCTGGCTTCCGTAACATTGATCCTGACAACCTTCGTAGCCCCTTCGCCGTCGCTTACTATCATTTCGGCAATCTCCCCGCATAAAGACGAAAGTGTGTCTACGAACCTGCCGTAATCCCCGCTTTTCTCCGTGATCTGCTTGTTTCCCAGAACCCCGTTTGCGAGGATGAAAACGGAGTCGTTAGGAGAAGTGTCCCCGTCAACCGTTATGGCGTTAAAAGAACCGCTTGCCGCTGCCACAAGAGCTTTTGAAAGAGCTTTCCGCTGAATATTAAGATCGGTCATTATAAAACAGAGCATGGTCGCCATGTCAGGGCATATCATCCCCGCCCCCTTGCCGATAGCCGAAACGGTGGCGGTCTTTTCTCCTACGGCAAGCTGCCTTGACGCGTACTTGGGAAAGGAGTCGGTAGTCATGATGGCTTCGGCCGCCTCGCGAAAATTGTCTTCTCCAAGACCTTTTATAAGCTTGGGAATGGACTTTTTGATTTTCCCGACGCGCAGCCGCTCCCCTGTAACCCCGGTTGACGAAGGGATCACGAGCGATTCATCTATTCCGAGTCGCCCCGAGAGCGCATTTGCAACTTCAAGCGAGTCTTCATAGCCCCTTTGTCCCGTAAAAGCGTTGGCATTTACGCTGTTTATTATCAGCGCCTGGCAGAGCCCACCTGCGATTCTCTCCTGGCCAACAACCACAGGAGCGCCTTTTATCAGATTTTTCGTGAATATGGCGGACGCGTGGGCCGGAACCGTTGAGAATATAAGCGCCAGGTCCCTCTTTTCGTCTTTCTTAAGCCCGGCGGATACGCCGCTTAGCAGAAATCCCGGTACGTTTTTCATAGGGGAATTATATACAAACTATGCTGTCTACGGAATAAAAACCGGAACCAGACCGCAATGACCACCGCAAGAAAGACTCAAGGTCCGGTTTCTCTTAACGCTTCTGTGCGATTCACCGGTGGTCGGAACCTGTAATCTCGCTTATGCCGCCGATTCCGTTTTTATCCATGAACCGCAGAAGCCCCCTGTTTATGGAGTTTGCGACTGAAAGTCCCTCTCCCCGAAGACCCGTAACTATCTGAAGCGCTTTCGCCCCCGCCCTAAGTTTTTCAAGCGCCGAGACAGTATCGGATATTCCTCCTACCCCGATTATCTCGACCTGTCCACCCGTAGTACGATAAATGTGGGAAATAATCGAAGTTGAAAGCGCTCTGTACTCAAGATCGTTTCCGCTCAGTCCTCCCGGAACGCCTCTCCATTTTGCGCCGTATTTCTCCTTGAGGGACTGGTTGTCGGTTGTATTGGTGGCGATTACGCCTGAAATTCCGGAATCGACTACAACCCCTATAACGTCGTCTATCGCCTCTGTGGAAAGATCGGGAGAAATTTTTACAAACAGGGGCCTGGAAGCAGAAGAATCCCCAACAGATTTCCTTACTGCCTGTATTATCGCCTCAAGTCGCCCCCTGTCCTGAAGCTTTCTCAGGCCCGGAGTATTGGGAGAACTCACGTTTATTGAAAAATAGGCCGCGTTGTCGCGAAATTTCCGAGCAACGGCTGCATACGCACGCGGGGCGTCCTCGTGGCTTACATCGGAGTTCATGCCGAGGTTTATTCCTACGGGCATATCAAGGCGTCTGTACCAACTAAGATTCCGGAAAACAGCATCCATCCCGGTACTGTTAAGTCCCAGAGAATTTATACACACATCCGGGGTTACCATAAACTGCCTGGGTTTCGGATTTCCTCTCTGGGGCCTTTCAACAACCGAGCCCACCTCAACTCCCGCAAAACCAACCGAGTAAAGAGCTCTCAGTGCCCTTGCGGTCTTATCCCACCCCGCACCCACAATAAGAGGATTTTCAAAAGGTACTCCGGCAACCGTAACAGCAAGTCTTTCGTCCCGGAGCCTGCTCCCGCCGCTTGCGGCAAATTCAAGAAGCCTCAGAGTAAGACCCGAGAACTCGCAAAGGTGCATTAGCTCCTTAACATTATGATGCCAGGTTTCTGAATCAAGACGGTCAAGAAGCGGCCTTACGAAAGTTTTATAGCTCATTACCTTGAGAAGATTTTATCTGAATCAGGAAACTTCGGGAAAAGCCGTATGCAAAACAGAATATCGGCAACTCAGACATTGAACCTGAAGAACATCACGTCCCCGTCGCAGACCTCGTAATCCTTTCCCTCAAGCCTCATCCTTCCGGCTTCCCTGACCAGTTGCTCAGAACCTTCTCCCACGTAATCCTCGTAGGATATGGTCTCGGCTCTTATGAAACCCCTTTCGAAATCGGTGTGAATCAACCCGGCGGCCCGAGGCGCCTTGGTTCCCCGCCGAACAGTCCACGCCCTCACCTCTTTCGGCCCGGTGGTGAAATAGGTGATAAGCCCGAGATTAGAGTACGCGCAGTTAATGAGCCTGTCGAGGCCGGAATCGCAAAGCCCGAGTTCCTCAAGAAAAGCCTCTTTTTCCCCGCCCTCAAGTTCCGCTATCTCAGCCTCTATCCTGGCGGAGACGATAATAACATCGTCTCCCGACCGAGCAGCGTGTTCTCTTACCTTGCGGACCTCTGCGTTTTCCCCGGCTGCCGAGACTTCATCCTCAGAGACGTTACAGACGTAGATAACTGGCTTTGAGCTAAGAAGGAAAAGCTCCCGCATGGTATCTGAGCATTCTTCTCTCCCGGGGAAATCTCGCGCGCGGTGGCCGGTTTCGATAAACTCCCGAAGCTCCCTCATCACCTCAAGCCCCCTGATTACATCCTTGTCTCCGCTTTTGGCCTGATTTTCGAATCTTTCCTCTCTTTTCTCTACCGTCTCCAAGTCCTTGAGTATAAGCTCATCCTCTATTGTGCGGATATCACGGATAGCATCAATCCCCTCTTCCACGTGGATCACGTTTTCATCCTTAAAACACCTTACGACGTGCAGTATCAGATCCACATCCCTTATATGGGACAAAAAGGCGTTTCCCCTGCCCTTTCCCTCAGAAGCCCCCTTTACAAGTCCCGCGATATCAACAATCTCTATGCTTGTGGGAATGGTTTTCTGCGGTTTTACGATATCCGACAGTGCATAGAGCCTGGGATCCGGAACCCCGACAACTCCTATGTTCGGATCTATGGTGCAGAAAGGGAAGTTGGAGGCGTCCGCACCCGCGTTTGTAAGCGCGTTGAAAAGAGTCGACTTCCCGACATTGGGAAGCCCCACTATTCCGCATCGAAGTCCCATCTGTCTTTAGTTTTCCGCTGCCTGTAAGGAAATGGGGTGGATGACCGGATTTGAACCGGCGACCTCTTGGGCCACAACCAAGTGCTCTAACCGGGCTGAGCTACACCCACCGCTGAAACTTTCATTGTCTATGGGGTAAAAACCGAATTTGCTAATATACCGGCAAGCTGATTAACAGACAAATTGCCGGGAGAAAGTCGCAAAAAGTTCTACGTCTACTTTCGGCAGTGCTGGATTGCCACTCCATTGTCATGCTTTTAGCCTGCACTTATCGCTCCGTGGAAAAATCTGACCAGACTTAGTATAGTATCGGCATGGCTACCGATACCTCCACTTTCCGATCAGACGTCCGCTACGAACCTAACGACAGACCGCCAACGCCACTGGTAGCCGGGCTGGGCTTACAACTTGCCATTCTCACCATATCGGGGATCGTCCTCACGCCGTTAATCGTGATCAAGGCGGCCGGCGGATCTGAGACTTACATGATGTGGGCGGTATTCGCATCAGTCGTGATTAGCGGGGTCAGCACGATATTGCAGGCCGTCAGAGTTGGTCGAATCGGCGCAGGATATGTCCTCCTGATGGGCACCTCCGGCGCATTCATCGCAATCTGCATTACCGCGATCGCACAAGGCGGACCCGCCATGCTGGCGACGCTCGTCATTATCTCGTCTTTGTTCCAGTTTGCCTTGGCAAAACGTCTTTCTCTGTTTCGCCGGATACTCACCCCCACAGTCGCAGGCACGGTAATCATGCTGATTTCTGTCACCGTGATGCCAATAATTTTCGATCTTCTGGACAACGTTCAGGATGTCGCACATCCCCAAGCTGCCCCCCTCAGTGCGCTTGTAACCGTACTTGTCATCACTGCCATCGCCCTCAAGGGCACCGGTGTATTTCGACTTTGGGCACCCGTAGCAGGCGTCATTGTAGGGTCCATTATTGGCGGCTTTTTCGGAATTTACGACACGGCACGCATTTCCGAGGCCGCCTGGATCGGGTTTCCGCAAGGAGGCTGGCCCGGCTTCGATCTGAGTTTTGGACCGATATTCTGGACGCTTCTGCCCGGGTTCATCTTTGTCACCCTGATTGGTGCAATCGAAACAGTTGGCGACTCCGTAGCAATTCAGCGCATTTCGTGGCGACGGCCACGAGCCGTAGACTTTCGCTCCGTTCAGGGAGCCGTGGCTGCCGATGGGGTGGGCAATCTGCTATCCGGGTTGGCCGGCACGATTCCAAATACGACGTACTCGACCAGCGTATCAGTAACGGAACTTACCGGAGTGGGAGCCCGGACAGTCGGAACTGCTGCGGGCATCGTCTTTCTCATCCTGGCGTGCTTCCCCAAGGCGCTCGCCGCAATTCTTGCAATTCCGAGTCCGGTGGCCGCGGGGTACCTGGCCATCCTGGTGGCCATGCTGTTTGTGGTTGGAATGAAGGTCGTCGTCCAGGACGGAATTGACTACCGCAAAGGCATGATTGCAGGAGTTTCATTCTGGGTAGGTGTCGGCTTTCAAAACGGCGTGATCTTCCCTGAGTATTTCGCGGGATTTGCCGGCGGCTTGTTGCAGAACGGCATGACAGCAGGTGGTCTCACCGCTCTGCTCTTGACGCTTTTTGTCGAAGTCACTGAACCTCGGCGAAGGCGCATAGAACTTCCGTTCCACATTACGACATTGCCGAAAATCCGGGAGTTTCTGCGGTCGTTTGCCTCCCACAGCGGTTGGGGGGAGGCAATGGCTGACCGCCTTGACGCCGCCAGTGAAGAAACCCTGCTCACACTACTTGAGCAGAAAACGACATCAGATCAGGAAGAACCCCTACGGCGACTGCACATTATTGCGCACAAGGAAGGCGACGAGGCTGTGCTTGAATTCGTTGCATCAGCCACTGAAGAAAATCTCGAAGACCAGATCGCGCTGCTAGGCGAACGAGCAACGGAAGCCCCGACCGAACAAGATGTGTCTCTGCGACTGTTGCAACACATCGCCTCGTCGGTACAACATCAACAGTATTACGACACGGACATCGTCAAGATCCGCGTGAAGGCACCAACTCCTTCATCCGATTGAGTGGTTTGGAGGCACGCGCGTGAGCCTGCTACCTCTCAAAGCTAAAAAACCGCCGTTTTTCCCGCTGTCCAACGGGCTCCGGCCGGGATATTTGATTTAATCGAGAACTTGTTTATAATTGCCAGTTTTTATTTAACCACAACAGGCATCTGAGGAGCAAAAGGCCAATGGGCACCAAACTGCACATAAGAGACAACATTGAGCAATCCTACGGTGACGTTTACACGCCGGAGGCGATTGCCGCCCTTGAATTCATGTCCCGCTTCAACGGGGAGCAGAAAGCCATCATGGAGAAAAGGACGCAAAGAAGGAAAAGACGCTACGAGGCGGGAGAAAGAATAACCTTTCTTGATCCCGATTCGCTTATTCCGCGCACCAGCATCAAGGTCCAGGACGCCAGGGACGGAAAATTCGAGGGGGCCGAGATTCCCCACGACCTGAAAAGACAGTGGATACAGGGAACGGGCCCGGCTGCCAAACCGAATTCGCCCGTTGAAAAAAGCATAAGGAACGTGGCCTACGCCCTTCTCTCGGGCGCCGACGGGTGGATGTTCGACGGAGAGGACGCCCTCGGACAGGTCGCCACGATGTCACTTGACAATCAGCGCAACCTCAAGCTCGCCATCGCCAGGGACGAAGTGTTTCTGAGGACGGCAGAGGGAGTGGCCACGGAGATGAACAGGTGGGGGCAGAGCTTTTTCGGACACGACATAATTGATGACTGGGGAAAGCAGCTTGACTTCACCACCGTCATTTTCCGGGCACGGGGGCTTCATCTGGACGACCGGCATATACGCGACGCAGACGGCGTCGCCCTTTCCGCCTCTGTAGTCGATATGACCCTGTTTGTGGTAAATAACTACAAAGAGCTTGCAAAAAGAAACTCCTCGATAGTTCTTTACCTGCCCAAGATCCAGACCGCGGAGGAAGCGGCGCTCTGGAACGAAATGCTGACGGCCCTGGAGGGTCATCTCGAAATCCCCGAGGGATCCATAAAGGTATACGTGCTGATAGAGCAGCTTGAGGAGACGTTCCAGCTCATGGAAATAAGAGCCGCTCTGGGAAAACATTTCGCCGGATTTAACACCGGCAGGTGGGATTACATAAACAGCGTTTCAGACGCCATGGCGTGGGACAAGGATTTTCTGAATCCGAACATAGAGTCGATAACCATGACGTATGGTTACATGAGAAACTACGAGGACCGCGTGAGAAGAGCGGTGAACACCCCGGATATAAACGGAAATTTCGCGCTCTGGCAGGGGGGAATGGAACCTAACATCCCCGTTGGGTCAAAAGAGGGTGTTGAGAGCAGCATGGAGAAGGCATACGCCGGAGCCGTGCGCGAACAGCAGGAAGGAGCAAGCGGCAAATGGGTCGCCCACTGGAAGATGGTGCATATAATAAGACCCGTATGGGAAAAAGCAGGCGAGGAGAACCAGCTTGGAAGGGAGTTCCCTCCCCTAACCTACACCCAGGAAGACGCAGACGGCCTTACCCTCCTTGAACCGGCTCCAAGAACCATCAGGGGAGCCCGCAACCTGCTCAGCGTGGGCCTTCAGTACGGAAACGCGTTCGGCCAGGGATTTCAGGCGGCGGCTCTGAAGCCGGCGGACTTCTTCGGCAACGACGACATTCTCTACCTCATGGAAGACGCCGCGACAGGGGAGATAAGGCTTAGCATCCTCTGGGAATGGGTCCACAAGGGAGCGAAACTCACAGAAGACGACCCGGAGACCGGGCTTAAGGCAGGGGACACATTCACCGCCGAGGTCTTCGAGAAGCTTCTTGAAGAGGAATACGAAAAACTGCAGAAGGCAAGCGACAGAGATGTCCACGACATCTCAAAACCCACAACCCTTCCGATAGCCAAGCAGATAGTGAGAGCCTACGTGCTTGATGACGTGAAGGTGCCGTGGTACATAGACCTTCTCAACATAAACCTAAACAACCATGATCATGATATATCCGCGCAAAGGATCGATCTCTACATGTCGGAGTTTGCGGGCAAGGACAAGAGAATCACCGAGAATTTAGATTTCGTAATCTAGGTCCTCGAAGAAACAACTATTTTTTATTTTTCAGGAGAGCATATCAATGAGCCAGTTAGAAGCTGAGATAAGGAAAACAAAAAGGTATTTCTCAAGCGCGCGCTTCCGGGAAATAACCCGTCTTTATTCTCCCCGCCAGGTGGTGGAGCAGAGAGGAACCATAAGAAGGGATTATTCGATCGCGAAAAACGCCGCGGAAGCTTTTTATAAAAGACTCCGGGAGCTTTTCGCCGAGAAAAAGCAGATAACGTCCTTCGGCCCTTATTCGCCCGGCCAAGCCGTCATGATGAAAAGGAAGGGAATAGAGGGAATATATCTCGGCGGATGGGCCACCTCAGCGAAGGGATCAATCAGTGAGGATCAGGGAGCTGATCTTGCCAGCTATCCGCTCAGTCAGGTGCCTGACGAGGCAGCTCCGATAGTAAGGGCGCTTCTCGCCGCTGACAAGAACCAGAGATATAACCGCTCAAGAATGACGGAAAAGGAAAGGGAGCAGACGCCTGAGATTGATTACAGTCCCTTTATAGTCGCGGACGCGGACACGGGGCACGGAGGCGACGCCCACGTGAGAAACCTTATCCGCAGGTTCGTTGAAGCTGGAGTAACCGGCTATCACATTGAAGATCAGAAACCCGGAACCAAGAAATGCGGCCATCAGGGCGGAAAGGTTCTGGTGCCTTCCGATGAGCAGATAAAAAGACTGAACGCGGCGAGGTTCCAGCTCGATATAATGGAAGTGCCGGGGATAATCGTTTCAAGAACCGACGCCGAAGCCGCTACGCTCCTCGACGGAAACGGTGACGAGCGCGACCAGCCGTTTATCCTGGGGGCCACCAAGCTCAACATTCCAAGTTACAAAAACGCTTACCTCACGATCCTGAAAAGAATCAATGACAAGGGAGTAAAAGAGATAAACGGTCACAAGCTCTACAAAATCAGCGATGATGTCTACGCAGAGACCGAAAAGTGGCTTGAGGAATCGGGCATAGCGTCTGTTATAGACAAAAACATTGAAAAAATGAAAGGAGATACTCAGGAGCTTGAAACCGCTCTTGATTCCATAGTCACCGAGTTCGTTGAGATATGGGAAGAGGAATCCGGGTTGAACACCTTCGGTGAAACGATAGAGACGCTCATGGAGTTTAATCTCGAGCAGGGCATTGAATTCGACATGACCGTCGAGCAGTGGAGGGAGTTTGCCAAGACCGCCTCCACGAAAGACGCCATGGAGAAGGCCGATTCCCTGGGAATCGACTACATCTGGGATCCCGAGATTTCAAGAACGCCCGAGGGGTACTACCAAGTAAAAGGCGGAATCGAATACTCAATCGCAAAGTCGCTCGCCGCGGCGCCTTTTGCCGACCTTCTCTGGATGGAGACCAAGACAGCGGACCTTGAGGACGCAAGGCAGTTCGCAGAAGCCATTCACGAGGTTTTTCCGAACAAGATGCTGGCCTACAACCTGTCGCCCTCCTTTAACTGGGACACGACGGGGATGACCGACGAGGAAATGAAGAAATTCCCCGAAGAGATAGGAAAGCTCGGCTTCGTATTTGATTTCATAACCTACGGAGGTCACCAGATCGACGGCATGGCCGCGGAAGAGTTCGCAACCGCACTTATGGAGGACGGAATGCTCGCTTTGGCCCGGGTACAGAGAAGGCTGAGGCTGATAAATTCGCCTTACAAAACTCCGCAGACCCATGTCGGGGGACCCCGTCTGGACGGAGCGCTTGTGGCAAGTTCCGGAAGAACCGCTACCACAAAGGCAATGGGCAAGGGTTCAACCCAGTTCCAGCACCTGGTTCAGACGGAGGTTTCGATCAAGCTTCTCGAAGAGTGGCTTGAGGCCTGGACAAGGCACTACAAGATCGAAGACAGCTTCACCGTTGAACTCAAGCCTCACACCGTGGGAACTTTCGTGCTTGAACTTAACATCCTAAACGGCAAGGGCGAGAAGGTGGCGGACGTCATATTCGAGATACTGCAGGATAGAAAGGGAGAGAAGATACTGACGGTGAGGGACGAGAACAATTTTGATCCCGCACTTCGCCAGAAACGTCTTGCTACCCTGCTTCACCTGTTTTTGATCCACCGCTACAGAACGGATTTCGTGCACTACGTGAGCCCGACAGAGGATAATCTCATGCAGACCAAGGGGATGATGAGGCTCCGGATCTACGAATCGGTTAACACCGAAGTCGGTCACATAATAGTGACGAAGGTAAACGTCGAATACGTGAAGGAACTGCTTAGTCCCGACCGCAGGGAACTCAAGAAGCTTATCGCGAAAAAAACCAAGCCGCGTCGTAAAAAGAAGTAAGAGGTTCTTAAATTGAGAAGAATCTTTTTTCGTTTTGCGAGATAGCTCTTGCCGACAAAATCTCGCTTCCCGATAACCACGCCCCAATAGGAGCTATGGGCGACCATAACCACAAAGCGGGTGAATGTATGGCCTCTGTATCAGGACCTGGATGGTCCCCAGCTTAAGAGCGGCTACAGCTTCACAATCGGCTGGCAACTGGCAATCTAAAACCAATCAGCCTGAAAAAACCGTACCACACTGACAAGAAGTTCCGACAAGGCCCCGCCAGCTATATTTTTTGTAGTAATCAATACTGAAAACTGTATCCTAATCTATTTAAGACAGGGGCGCAGTTGCAACACGCTTCTTGAGAAAATACTGAACCGAGAGTAACGCAATGCCGGTTAACGTTAAAAAAACTGTAAAGAGGATAGACAGGGCACTTAAGAAGGGAAACTGGGATGCCGTGAGAAGCATAACCCAGTCCATGCACCCTTCTGAAATAGCATCCCTGATCCAGGCTTCTCCGCAGAAAAAAAAGCAT
>CAYSDX010000002.1:0-81723 GCA_964429945.1 uncultured Spirochaetia bacterium
GTTCAGACAGAAGTGCTTGAGCTGCTGGGGATGACGGAACAGGACTACTGGGGTAGTCTTGTTCCTCAGCAGCAGGGATGATAATTCCGAAAATCGGAAATTCGGAAAAACAAGGAAATTTTTTGCGCGGAAAGTAGGTTAGTAAGTGTGATTCTCTTCTTTATTTCGGAGAACATGATCTTCTAGCACAATACTTCCTCAATCATGATAAAGACCAGAATGTATATCGCATCAACCCCAGAAATCTGAATTCTTCCATTATAGTGGTAGATGGATTCTGGAAATATTTTGCCGAGTTACAAGCTTATAAAAGGAGAAAAGAAGCGAACGAGATTTCCTATGTTTGGGACAAACTTATACAACAGGCATACCAAGATGCGCTTGATGGGACTCTACTCAATAAAGTCGATTTGGGAAAGGGGAACGACCCTGTATACGAGATGGCAAAAGAACCGCGCTTCGTGCGGCGATTGTTATCCGAAGAAATACGGAAAGAGGTACGCAATTTTCCTGAAACCGATAATGAGATACTTCCCAAAGTCAAATTCATGTCTTCTCTCCAAGAAGATAAAGGCTACATATTTTTACAGTTGAAATGTCCGCAAACCGGGGATTTCGAGAATCGTTATCGTCCACTCCGCCAAAAAATGCTTGAGGTCGCATGCGGGGTTATCCGAAATAGATTTCCGCATCTGAATACCGTGATAGGAATCGGCCAGTATGCTACTAAATTTACTAATGGGAATTCTCGAGATTTCATGCTATTTGATTGTTCTGAGTGGACGGGAAAAAGACGAGCACTCTACGAAAGAGAAAATGAAGATTTCGGGTTCTTTAAAAGGGAGAACATGCAAAAAATTATAAAGCACATCACTACTGTCCCAACGTTTTGAGCTGAGTGTATTGTAACCACTTGATTACAGCGACAAAACAGCCATTAATAGATGCGTCCGACTTGAAGTCTAAAGTTCGTTTTTCCATGATATCTGTACCTATCAGCATAACAGGAGGCAGATGTCATGTACACGGGCAAGTTGGTTTTCTCTCAGCTCATGGAGCATCTTCCATGGGATACATTCCATAGATACGTAAAACGTTATAACGGCAATCACAAAGTCAAATCGTTCTTCTGCGCGGAGCAGTATCGCTGTATGGCCTTTGCACAGCTTGCCTGCAGAGAGAGCCTTCGCGACGTAGAAACCTGCCTCCGCGCCCAAGCCAAAAAACTCTATCACATGGGAATCTCAAGCGGCATATCACGCAGTACCCTTGCTGTCGCAAACAGAAATCGCAACTGGCAAATCTACGCGGATTTCGCACAGCACCTTATCCGTAAAGCCCGATTGCTGTATCGTGACGATCACAACGGGCTTGATATCCCCGACTGTCTACGCACTGGATTCCTCCACCATAGACCTTTGTCTTAATCTGTTTCCCTGGGCCAATTTCCGAAGAACAAAATCAGCCGTAAAACTCCATACACTGCTTGACCTGCAAGGCTATATCCCTGCCTTCATTCACATTTCCGATGGCAAACTCCACGATGTCAATATTCTGGACAGGATTATTCTCGAACCCGGAGCCTTCTATGTTATGGACAGAGCTTACCTCGACTTCACTCGCCTGTATCGTCTTCATCAATCTATGTGCTTCTTTGTTCTGCGAGCCAAAAAGAACACCAAGTACCGCCGGATTAAATCCCACAAGGTGGATCGTTCCACAGGACTTATCTACGACTGGACTATTAAACTCTCAGGCTCAAAAAGCATCAAAGATTTTCCCGAACACCTGCGTGCAGTGAAGTATCGGGATAAGGAACGTAATAAGACCCTCATTTTCATTACAAACAATTTCTCGCTTCCTGCTATGACCATTTGCGAACTGTATCGGAATCGCTGGCATGTTGAGCTGTTTTTCAAGTGGATCAAACAGCACCTGAGAATCAAGAGTTTCTACGGAACCTCGGAGAACGCAGTGAAGTCCCAGATATGGATTGCGGTTTCAGTCTATGTGCTCATAGCCATCATAAAAAAGCGTCTTGGGCTTGAGCATAGTTTCCACACAATTCTGCAGATTCTGAGCCTGACCCTGTTTGAGAAAATCCCGTTAAATCAGCTACTTACGAAAGGACTGGATTTGTCTCCAGACTCAGTGTATCATAACCAGCTGAAATTGTTTGATTAACATCAAGACACTAGTGAAAGCACATAGAAGAATTTCCGGGACAAGAAAAGAGAGTTCAGTAGGTCATAAGTCAGTAGACAAGTTCTCGCAGAAGCAGGTTCTGAAGTTTTTTCACTTTCGTCCCCATGCCGTTTGATATGATGGAAAAAACATAGACCCGTCCGTTTTTCCCGAAGGCGTAGCCGGACAGGGACCTGGCTCCTTCAAGATATCCGGTTTTCGCGTAGATTTTTCCCTTGAGATTGCGAAATCTTTTCTTAAGAGTTCCGTCAACTCCGGCGATCGGAAGGGACGCTATGAACTCCTCGGAAATATCCGGATCGTCGTAGGCTTTGGCGAGCGCCTGGGTTAGATCCTCGGGAGAAACCCTGTTCATCCTTGAAAGGCCGGAACCGTCAGCAACTGAAAAGTCTCCGTTAAGACCGATCATCCTCAGGTGATTTTCAATTACGCGCGTGCCTGATTCCCATGACCCCGGTGTGCTGAGGAACTTGGCGCCGATCACCTTGACCATGCTTTCTCCGATTATGTTGACGCTTTCCTTGTTGTACTCATGGATAATGGTGGCCAGAGGCTCTGAGTAATGGGTGAATAGTTTGCCGGCCCACTTGGGCACCCTCCTGCGGTCTATGGACCCGGTTACCTCCACTCCGCTCTCTTCCAGGACTCGCCTGAGTGCCGCCCCGAAGTAAAAAAACGGATCGGGCACCGAGAGTTCCAGGGTTTCGGCTTTTTTCCGGGAGGAGACGTATCCGGAAATCCTGAGTTCGTTTTGCTCGTTGTATTCTGCCCTCACTCCTGATCTCTTCAGCGCGGGGGAAACCCTGTTTCTAATGGGGAAGGGAAACTCGGCGGGTTCCGTTCTTACTGTCGCGGGCGCCCCCTGCACCCTGGATGCGGAAATCCTTATCTTGGCTGAACTGTAGTTAAACGAAATCGCCGTTACCGGCGGGCAGAATCCTTTGCCGAGCCACTCAGGATCCCAGCCCTCTGCGTAATAGACATCGTCAAAATACGAACCGTCGAGGTGTATTCCGCCGTCGATTTTGGTTATCCCGAGGGCTTTGATCCGCCCGGCAATTTCCCGGAGTTCCTCTGTGTCTATAGTTGGATCTCCGAAACCCTTTACGTAAAGACCGCCATGGCCGACTCCCGAATGTATCCCTCCGCCTAGATGAAACTCAGTTTTGAACCGGAAATCCTTTCCGAGAAGAGAGAGAGCCGCTATGGAGGTAAGAATTTTGTTGTTGGAAGCGGGAATGAACTTCTTCTTGCTGTTGTATTGGAAGACCGTTTTGCCGGTATCGGCGGAGCGGACCATGATCCCGATTTTTTTTTGCGACGAGACGTTTTTCGAGATAAAAGAGAGAACTTTCTTGTGGTTTACATCGGCATGGGAAGATGCCGCCGGCAGAAAGACGAAAAGTAGAACCAGCGCACGCAGAATAAAGATTTTTCTTCCGGAGTTTGTCATTGCGTATTCTTTTAGGTCAGTGGGCCTCTGCCCAGTTCTCCGCGGCGCGCATCTCCACTCTGAGCGGCACCCTGAGTTCCCAGGCGTTTTCCATGTCGTTTTTTATATGAGTTCGCAGTTCTTCAAGTTCCGTTTCATACACTTCGAAAAGAAGCTCGTCGTGAACCTGCAGAATCATCTTGGAGTGAAATCCCTCTTCCTCAAGTCTTGCGAATATGCGGATCATGGCCAGATTTATTATATCCGCTGCGGATCCCTGTATCGGAGTATTTATGGCCTCGCGCTCCCCTCTGCTCCTCTCCACCCTGTTCCCGGATACAAGCTCCGGTATCGGCCTTCTTCTGCCGACAAGCGTTTCGGTGTACCCCCTGCCCCTCGCTTCTTCAACCGATGAGTGCATATAGGCTTTCACCTCCGAGTATCTGTCGAAATACCTGTTTATGTAGTTTCTTGATACCGAGACCGTGGTGCCGAGCTGCTTTGAGAGCCCGAAGGCACTTATGCCGTATATTATCCCGAAGTTTATGGTCTTGGCGAGATTGCGCATCTCCGAGGTGACTTGGTCTTCGGTTGCGTTAAAGATTTCGCAGGCCGTGGCGACGTGTACGTCCTTGTTGTCTCGAAGCGCCTCGAGCAGGGTAGGGTCCCCGGAGAAATGGGCGAGAAGGCGAAGCTCTATCTGGGAATAATCGGCTGACAGTATGAGGCAACCGTCTTTCGCCACGAAAGATTTTCTTATTCTTTTTCCGTCCTCGGTTTTTATCGGGATGTTCTGAAGATTCGGGTCGCTTGAACTCAGCCTTCCGGTTGAAGTGCCGGCGGGATTAAAAGAGGTGTGAATTCTCCTCGTGGCAGGATTAATTAACCTTGGAAGCTGATCGATGTAGGTGGATTTGAGCTTGGAAAGAAACCTGTGTCTGAGTATGAGACGGGGCACCTCGTGGATTGCCGAGAGATCCCTCAGCACTTCGGAATCGGTGGAAAAAGCGCCTTTCGCTGTCTTCTTTCTGGCGGGAAGCTGGAGTTTCTCGAAAAGCACTTCGGAAAGCTGCTTTGTTGAGTTTATGTTGAACTGTTCTCCGGTTTTTTCGTATATTTCGGCCTTGATGGAGCTGAGATCCTTTTCAAATTCCTCGGACATCTCCTCAAGAATCGCGGTGTCAACGCTTACTCCCGTGAATTCCATGTCGCAGAGAACCGGAAGAAGGCCCGGGACATTTTCCCTGTAAAGGTCCCAGAGCCCCTCCTGTTTTAGAGTCTCGAGAAATTTTCTCGAGAGAATGAGCGTCACGTCAGAATCTTCGCAGGAATATCTTGTCGCAGTCTCTATATCGACTTCGGAGAAATTCTTTTTGGATTTTCCCTTTCCCGTAACGTCATCGTAGGAAATCATCCTGTGACCAAGCTCCGTTCTTGAGAGTTCGTCAAGCTTGTAGCTTGTCCGGGAGGCGTCCAGCAAGTGTGCCGCGAGCATCGTGTCGAAGTAAATTCCCCTGAGCCTGATTCCGTGGTTTCTGAGTACGAGCATCTCGTATTTTATGTTCTGACCTATCTTTTTTACGTTCTCGGATTCCAGGACGGGTTTAAGCATCGAAAGAGCCGTATCAATATTCATCTGTTTTTCGGCTTCGATAATGCTCGTGTGTCCCACCGGAACGTAAAAAGCGCGTCCTGGGGCGGTGCAGAGCGAAACCCCCACTATACGGGCTTTCATCGGCAGTTTTGAATCCGTCTCTAGGTCTATTGAGAGTTCCCCCGCTTCCTCTATCATGCTTATTACCTGACTGAGGGACTCTTCCTCGAAAACGGTTTCGTAGGAATCGTATTTTACCGATTTGCCTTCGCTCGGCTGGCGGGAGCCGCCGATATCGTCAAGGAGCCTCTCAAACTCAAGTTCAGAGAATATTTCGCGAAGGTTCTTGGCTTCGTATCCCCCGTACTTGAAATCCTCGATTCCGGTTCTTACTTCGACATCCGTTTTTATGGTGACGAGCTCGCGGCTCAAGTACGCGTTATCTTTATGCTCTCTGAGTTTCCGTGCGACACTTGGGCGAAGCACGTCGAGATTGTCGTATACGCCGTCAAGGTCCCCGTACTCGGATATAAGAACCGAGGCGGTTTTCTCCCCAACGCCCGCAACTCCCGGAACGTTATCGACCTTGTCTCCCACAAGAGCGAAGAAATCAACCATCTGTTCCGGCCCGATTCCATATTTCTCGTGCACTTCCCGGACCCCGGTCACCCGTTCCCTCATCGTATCAACCAGAGTCACGTTTTCAGACACCAGCTGACAGAAGTCCTTGTCTCCGGTAACCAGAACTACTTTTGATTCTTCCTGTGCCCTGGCTATGGTTCCCATTATGTCGTCGGCCTCGTATCCTTCCATTGCGAGCATCGGGATCGAAAACGCCTGGACCAGCTCGAAAATCTTAGGGAACTGGAGCTGGAGGCTTTCCGGAGCCTCGTCCCTGTTGGCCTTGTACTCAGGGTATATTTCGTTTCTGAACACTTCTCCCTTGGAATCGAACACCATCCCCAGGTACCTAGGTTCATATTCCCTGAGAAACTTAAGAAGCATGGTTGCAAATCCGTAGACGGCGTTGGTTGGAAACCCATCGGAGGTGGAAAGATCGGCCCTTACGCCGTAATACGCCCTGAATATATATGAACTGCCGTCAATCAGATAGAGCGGGTGTTGAGACATGAAAGAAACCGCTTACGCGTTATTCCTTAAGTATACCCAACCGTCCTTGCGGGGGAGAACCAGTGTTAATAGCACGCCATTTGGCCGGTGCCGGAGACTATGTTATTTCTTCGCGCTGTAAACAAACGCCGGAGGAAAATTGGACCAGACGGTTTTCGACTTGACGACGTTTGTGAACTTGTTTCGCAGCGTTGAGCGGAATCTTCTGGCGTTTGGAATCATCATGCTGATTGAATAGCTGAAGGTGATCATCTTGCCTCCAGGCTTGAGTACGTCCCAGATGACGTCAAGCAGTCTGTCCTGGGTTCCGTGGTCGAATACGGCCCAAGGAAGACTTGAAATAATGCAGTCGCAGGAATCTTTTCCGTGCTGCTCGAGATATTTTCTCATGTTCTCCGCGGAATCCCTGTAGACTGTCGCGGAAGGACATCGTGATTTGGTCGCTTCGCAGAACTCGGGATTGATCTCTATTGCGAAAAACAGTGCTTCCGGGCTTTTTTTCTCAAGGATTTTCTCGGTAAAAACCCCGGTTCCTGAACCGAGTTCCACCACGGTCCCCATTTTGTCGAGCCGGGCGGTGTCGGTGACAAGCTCCGACAGTTCTTCGTTTGAGGGCCCTATGGAGCCGGTACTCTTCGGATCTCTTAGAAACTGTTTTATGTAACCGTATGCTCCGAGTTTCAACGGCGCCTCCGATAAACCATCAGTGTGGCTAAGTATAATGACTGGGACAGCTTTGTCCACTGAACTTTTTGTGATGGCTTCTACCGCTCTGAAAATGAGACGGCCCGAACACCGTGCCCGCAACCTTCTGCCTGCGGCCGTCGGCTATTGCGAAATGGATGAAGCAAGTCATCCATTCCACACAACCGCGAGTTCGGAATTCTCTCATCTCGAATCAGAACCGGATGTCTTCTTCCATGCGGATATTTCCAGCATGGAAGCGAGTTTATCATGTGTCGGTGCTGCCGCCGTGCATCCCACCCCACCGCATAGCAATGTGGAAGGAAACACGCCGTAATAGCTTATGACTGAGGACAGGAGCAGCCAGTCGCATTGCAGGCCTGCACAGCTGCTTGATAGTGCACTATAGTCCCATCAGGAAGGTTAGGAACCGGAAATCTATGTCTATAGGTTGTGCTCGTGGTTCTTCCGATATGATCCGCGGTGGGGACAACGTCGCAACCTGGTCCATTTCTCCTGTAAGAAAGAGGAAAAACGGCAACACCAACATTGATGTGCACTTTATAATCAGTCGCCTCTGGAACTCTGCTGTAAGTGATAATTACCTCACCTGATCCTCCAGGTTGTAGTTCTTGTGGCGAAATTTGGTGACTTAACAATCTCGGGTGGGAAGGCACTCTCCCGGAAGCGTCGGGTGGAGTGCCAGTTCCGCGCGGCATGCCGGGACTCAATGCGCCCCATACGCCCAAGCCGGCAGCTTCTCCGCCAGTCGTCGTAAAGCCAAAGGTTCCTCCCGCTGCTCTTGGAATTCCGTTCCCGTTCCCGAAGAACTGTCCACCCCATTTGGCTTCCGCTCCCACTAGACTTGGACTTGGATGTACCAAATCCGTACCACCTCGGAAGAAACCGCTGTCTGAATTCCCGATATCTGTCTTTTCCAGCGTTACTTCTCCTGCAATGGGATAGCCTTCTTCATCACGAAAGGAATGAATCCTCCCATTCACGGTTCCGCGGTCAAAATCAACGGTCAAAGCAACTTTCCCTTCAGCAAAATAAATGTTGCCCTCTGCAGAAAACATAACGGAAGCGTCCCCTTCATAGGTCACGGGGTCGTTCACGTTCAGACCGGAGAGGTTTTCCTGTATGAAGGGATCGCTGCCATCTCCGAAGACACCCAAGCCTAAATCGTCAATTTCGGCGGCGCCGTCCGGAACATATATCCAGATTCCACCGGCTATGTAATCTTTTCTCTCCCTTGTTCTTTCCTCCGAATAGACATCGACGTAGAGATATCCTCCTGACAGTCTTTTCCTCAGTTCAATCCCGTCCCAGTTGTTTTCTCCAAGATGGGCAAACCGGTTCAACACCGTATCTGCGGCACTGTCAACGGACCATCCGGCGCTACTGTTCCGAACAATGTATCGAACTTGTCCTCCACTGTATGAAGCCTCAACTGAAACCCTGTCTGTCGTGATGCTGTTGCTGGCATTTGAGGACTGGGTAACGCTACCCACGCTCGGTTCATTCTCCGCAGCTTCGGAAATTTCAGCCTCAGCGTTGTTTTCAGCAGCTTTTGATACGACGCTGTTCAGTACATCCTCGTCTGCGAATGATTGAGATGAACCTCCTCCTCCGCAGCCATACAAAGGAAAAAGCCCCAGAGCAATGACAAAGATATAACCGCACAAAAGCCTGCCGTTCATATTTCACAACCTCCATGAATCAATTTTGTTAAGGGCACTTCTAAAAATACCCCTTATATTTTCGGTTAAGCTTTAAAAAACAGCAAAAAAGCATATCTGCTCACCCCCCCCCAGTCAAGTCAAGTGAATTTCGCCACTGTGTCGGTGCAGGCTCTCGAATCCCGTATTGCCTTAATTGCGGAAAGATTGTATTTCTTAATTCCGGTATTATAGGGCACTTCTAAAAATACCCGTATATTCCAGTTAAACTTCAAGTGACTATATAAATTGCAGTCGTGATTCTCAGGATATTGGAACCAGATCTCAGCGAAGCGATGTTTGAAGGAATCTCAAAAAAACTCGGTACCACCCTCAAGAGAATAGGTGGCTATGGGAAGCTGAGCGAAAAGAACATAGAGGACGCACTTCGCGAAGTGCGTCTCAGCCTTCTCGAAGCGGACGTCAATTTCAGGGTGGTCCGCCAGTTCACCGAACTCGTCAAGGAAAGAGCGCTGGGTCGGGAAGTCGAGAGGAGTCTCAACCCGGGACAGCAGTTCGTAAAAATAGTCAAAGAAGAACTTACCGGCATTCTGGGGCTGGAAAACGAGCCCCTGAATCTGAATGTCGCGCCTCCCGTGATAATAATGCTGGTCGGGCTTCAGGGTTCGGGAAAAACCACCACGGCCTCGAAGCTTGCCAAGTTCCTAAAGGAGCGCCACGGAAAAACCCCTCTGCTTGTTCCCGCGGACATCTACCGTCCCGCCGCCATAGAGCAGCTAAAGGTGCTCGGAGAAAGAATAGACGTAAGCGTCTACGACACTGCCGCCGGTACGGATCCCGTGGACGTCTGCGCGGATGCGGTTTCGGCCTCCGCTAGAGTGGGTGCGGACGCGGTGATCATAGACACGGCGGGACGCCTTCATCTTGACCGCGAGCTTATGGATGAACTGGGGAGCATAAAGAAGAGGGTGAATCCCCATGAAATTCTCCTGGTCGCTGACTCGATGACGGGACAGGATGCCGTTAACGTTTCGCAGAGTTTTGATGAAGCCGTTGATCTTGACGGCGTGGTTCTTACCAAAATGGATGCGGACGCCAGGGGAGGGGCGGCCCTTTCGATAAAGGCTACCACAGGCAAGCCGATCAAGTTTTTCGGAACGGGAGAGAAAGCCGATGCGCTTGAGGTCTTTCACCCCGATAGAATAGCCTCGAGAATCTTGGGCATGGGAGACGTCCTCAGCCTTATAGAAAAAGCAGAAGACGCCTTTGAAGAGGAAAGAACGCAAAAACTTGCCGAAAGGATATCCAAGAAACAGTTCTCCCTCGAAGACTACCGCGAGTCGATAGTGGCCATGGGCAAGCTCGGCTCCATAGAAAACATAGCGCACATGGTGCCGGGAATGAAAAAGATCACAGATAACCCCGAAGCGATGGTAAAGGCCGAGGAGGAGATAAAGAAAAGCCTCGCCATAATCAACTCCATGACCGCGCCCGAAAGAAGAAACCACACGATCCTAAATGGCAGCCGCAGAAAAAGAATTGCGAAAGGGAGCGGAACCACCGTGCCTGACGTGAACCGCATGATAAAAAACTACATACAAATGCGAAACATGATGAAAAACATGGGGAAAATGGGTAGACTAGCAAAGAGAATGACGAAATTCAGATAACGGGAGCATGCCTTTGGCCCCGGATCTAGGAGGTAGCAGCAGTTTGGTCAAGATAAGATTGAGCAGGATAGGATCCAAGAAGAAACCGTTCTACAGGATAGTCGCCGCGGATGTGCGTTCCCCGCGCGACGGGAAGTTTCTTGAAATACTGGGACATTACGATCCGAGAAAAAAACCCCACGAATTGAAGATAGACATAGAGAGAGTACAGGCATGGATGGATAACGGTGCCAAGGCAACCAACAGGGTGAGCAAGCTCATATCTCAGGTTACGTAGCACTTTTTCTTCCACGCGAAAGTTCAGGCAGATAGATTTTAGTTTCAGGAGGGAAGCTCCTTATGAGTCAACTCAGAGAGTTCGTCGAATTCATGGCCAAGTCCATTGTCGACAACCCTGAAGAGGTTCAGGTTACGGAAGTAGCGGGTGAGAAGACTACGGTTATTGAGCTTAGGGTGGCCTCAGAAGATCTGGGAAAGGTAATCGGAAAACAGGGAAGAACAGCAAAGGCGATTCGCAGCATACTGAGTGCCTCGGCCGCGAAAATAAAAAAACGCGCCGTCTTGGAGATTCTTGAGTAGCATTGCCGGAAAGTGCGAAACAAAGTCTTGTTCTCTACGGGAGGATAACAAAAAGACACGGCCTTTCCGGTGAAGTAAAAATGTTCGCCTTCGGCGGACGTCCTGAAACCCTGTCCAGGGTGAAGAAAGTCTATATGGAAGTTCCCGACCAGGCAGAACCCCGGAAATTCATCCTGTCCCGGGTAAGAACCCATAAAAACACCGCGATTTTGAAATTAAAGGGCGTTGATACGCCCGAGGCCGCTGACGGGCTGAGGGATCTCAACGTGCTGGTGGAAAGAGATGATCTGCAGCCCCCCGGAGAGGACGAATATTACTGGTCTGATCTCATTGGGCTTCAGGTTTGTACCTCCCACGGAGAGACTATCGGCGAGGTAAGGGATCTCATAGATTCGGGCGGACACGATATTCTAGTGATAAAAAGTTCAGGGCGTGGGCGGGAATTTCTGGTTCCGTTTGTTAAAAAATTCGTGACTGCGGTTGATCTTGACGGTTCTGTGATTACCGTGGAGCCGGTAGAGGGGCTCTTCGAGTAGCCTCGTGACTTTGCCATGAAGTTTGACATAGTGACAATTTTCCCGGATTTTTTCGAATCCGTTTTCTCCTTCGGAGTGATAAGCAGGGCGGTTGAGAACAAGACGGTTGAGATAAACGTCCACGACCTCAGGACTTACTCTCCTGCCAAGCACGGGAAAACGGATGACACCCCCTACGGAGGGGGAAGCGGAATGCTTATGACCCCGGGGCCGATAGGAAACGCAATCAACAGTATAAGGGAGAAAGGTCTGCGTTCCGCGGTGATTCTCACGACCCCCAAAGGGGAGGAATTTAACGACCGCAAGGCGCAGGAACTCTGCGGCTTTGAGCAACTGATAATACTCTGCGGTCGGTACGAAGGGGTGGACGACAGGGTAAACGAGCTTTATGTCGACATGAAGATATCCACTGGGAAATATATAAATTCCGGTGGAGAATACGCCTGTTCCCTGATAGTGGATGCCGTATCGAGATATCTTCCCGGAGTTCTCGGAAACACGGAGTCTCTTGCCTCCGAATCTCTTAAAGACGGGCTTCTTGAGTACCCTCAGTACACGAAGCCGCGAACGTACAGTGGGAAGAAGGTTCCCGAGGTGCTTATTTCCGGAGACCACGAAAAAATAATGAAATGGAGAAGGCGGGAAAGCATAAAAAGCACTTTCATTCAAAACCCCGCTTCTCTTGACGACGCGCAACTCTCCAAAGAAGAGGACGCCTTTTTGAAGGAGCTTAAGGCTGAGAGTGCTGCCGGTTTTAAGGTTTATATAGCGCTTGTTCATTATCCGGTGTACAATAGCCGCCTCGAAGTCGTCTCAACTGCTTTTAAAAGCATAGACGCGCACGACATATCAAGGGACGCCACCACGTACGGGGTGAGAAAGTTCTATCTGATAAACCCCGTGGAGGAGCAACGCCACCTCGCCGGGAGGCTCGTTGATCACTGGATTGAGGGAGAGGGAAAGAATTTTAACGAGACTAAAAGCAAGGCCTTCGGCATTATAAGCATAATAAGCACGATCGAGGAGGCCATAGGGCAAATAGAGGAAATAGAGGGGAAAAAACCAAAGATCGTGGCCACAGACGCCCGCTTTTCAGACGACATGACGGGCTACCGGACTCTTCGGGAGAAAATATTTGAAAACGAAGAACCGTTTCTGATTCTTTTCGGTACGGGATCGGGACTCACCCTTGAGACGATAAAAGCGGCCGACTACGTCCTTAGGCCCATAAGCGGTTACAGCGAATTTAACCATCTTTCAGTAAGAAGCGCGGCCGCCATAGTGCTTGACAGGCTGCTTTCCTGCGGGGCCTGATCCGCTCAGACCGGGTGGGGTAGACGTTTCAGAAAACCTTTTTGGTTAGCCGAGGAAAAAGCCTCTTTAATATTTTGACAACATCCGAGAGGTTCTGTATATTCAACATCCCGCGAAAAGGAAGATTAAGAAATGGGAATCATAGCAGAAGTTGAAAAAAAGCATCTCAGAACCGACCTGCCGGAGTTTCGTGCCGGAGACACCGTATCGGTCCACTACAACATTAAGGAAGGCGAGAGGAGAAGGATCCAGGTTTTTGAAGGCACCGTGATAGCCAAAAAAGGCTCAGGCTTCAGAGAGACCTTTACGGTAAGAAAGGTTTCCTACGGTATCGGCGTTGAAAGGATCTTTCCCTTGCATTCCCCTCTTATAGGGAAAATAGAGGTAAAAAGAAAAGGCCGAGTGAGAAGAGCCAAGCTTTACTACCTAAGAGGCCTTTCAAAGAAAGCTAGCAGGATAAGGGAGAGAAGCTCCTAACCTACTGCTCCGGTTCCGTCCGTTCCGCCGTTCCCGGTTTCCTCTATCTTCTTCATTACATGAGTCATTCTCTGTATTGAAGTGTAAAAGGAAAAGATGCAGAGGATGATGATAGAGAATTTCAGCAGGTAATTCCTGTTTCCTAACCCTAGAAGGAAAGTAACTATGTTGCCAAGGAAGTTAAACGCCGCGAGAACCCCTAGATAGACCATCCTCTCGGTTCTCTGCATTATTCCTACCTCGCATTCAATTCCGAGTCCTTCTGCCCTGGCTTTCGTGTAACTGACCATCATGGAACAGCTGGCTATCAGGAAAACGATGTAAACAAAGAAAGTGTCTCTGAAAAAGCTCAGAAGGCCCAAGTAGATGAGAACTTCTGAGTACCTGTCCACGCAG
The DNA here is from genome assembly GCA_964429945.1 of uncultured Spirochaetia bacterium. Classification (GTDB taxonomy): domain Bacteria; phylum Desulfobacterota_D; class UBA1144; order Nemesobacterales; family Nemesobacteraceae; genus Nemesobacter. The sequence continues at coordinate 13,701 of CAYSDX010000002.1, forward strand.
GAGTCAAAGAAAGCTCCCTTGGGTGAATTGAGACCTTGTGCCCGCGCTACTCTGCCGTCGAAAATGTCAAAAGTTGAGCCGGCCAGCAGCAGCACCCCGGCTACGAAAATCATGCCCAGATGGAAAAAATAACCCGCAAGGGCGGAAACCACCAGCGTGGTGATAGTGAGTACGTTGGGGAGGAACTTTCTGTCTATAAGAAAGTCTTCTATGGGGTTCATTAGAAGGACCCACCAGGACTTGACCCCGCCCGAGAGAAGCTTGGAAGACTCCGGTTTTCTTCCTGTTTTCGATCTTTCGTCAGTTTCCCCGGAGTTAGCCGGTGTCCATTCGTTTTCCATGAAAACAAATAATACCCTGTAATTTCCCCTGTAGTCTATCTGTTGGCAGGCGGTATACGGCTGTGCTACGCAGTTCAGTCGTTAATGGTTACGTAGAACTTGAAGTCTCTTTCCTTCTCTTTTATCTCGTTGCCAAATTCCTGCGCCTGCTCTTTGGATTGAAAGGTTCCTATCCTCACCCTGTAAAAAGTGGTGATTTCAGAAGGCGAGTATTCTCTTATAAAAGCTGGATATCCCTTGTCTTTGTAAAACCTTATGGTGCGGTTGGCGACTTTTTTGCTCAGGAAGGAACTGACCTGAATAGTATATTTGTGGTCGGGATTGATCATCGCCGACAGGTACTCATCGCGGGCAGATGTTCCCGAGGGTGAATCGACCAGTTTTCCCGCTTCGCCGCTCGGCAGTTTCCCTCGCGACCCGAACGAAAACAGCTTTTCCAGCAGGCCGGGGGATTTCTCCGCTGAAACCGGCCCGTCTGGGGGTATGAACTTCTTCCCCACTACGACTCCCAGGGAAAACACCATTGTAAAGACAACGAGAAAAACCAGAGACAGGTGCAGCACCCTGGGATCTTTTTCTTTTTTTTCTTCAGTCATTTCTTACATGCTTCGAGGAGCGGTTATTCCTAAGAGCCCGAGACCGTTTTCTATAACTACCTGTACGCAGCGAGCGAGATAAAGCCTCGCGGAAGCTGTATCGGCATTCTCTGAATCCAGTATCCTCGTTTTATTGTAATAAAAATGAAACTCAGCTGCCAATTCTTGGAGATAATAGACTACCTTGTGAGGAGAAAGAGAATCAGCTGCCGAGCGTACTACCTCGGGAAACCTGAGAAGTATCTTCACTATGTTTCGTTCCTCATCGTCTGAGAGGAGGTCAAGATGTTCCTCAGAAGCGCTCACTCCAGCTTCAGCCGAGTTTCTCATCAGGCTTGAGATTCTTGCGTTTGCGTACTGAACGTAGTAAACGGGATTTTCGCTCGATTCCTTTTTTGCCAGGGAAAGATCAAAATCAAGGTGGCTGTCCGAACTTCTCATCAGCAAAAAGAATCTAGTGGCGTCACATCCGACTTCGCGAAGCACTTCGCGAAGCGTGACGAAATCACCGGCTCTTTTCGACATCGGGACTTCCACGCCGTCCCTTACAAGTCTGACAAACTGCATGAGAAGCACATGCAGAGAGAATTCGTCCAGACCGAGAGCCTTCATGGATGACTTAAGACGCGAGACGTGACTGTGGTGATCGGCCCCCCAGACGTTTATAAGCCTGGAAAAGCCCCTTGAATATTTATCCACGTGATAGGCTATGTCGGAGAGAAAGTAAGTCGGAGTACCGTCTTTTTTTATTATTACCCAGTCCTTGCCGTCCCCGTAGAGGGATGTCTTAAACCAGAGCGCATCCTCTTTTTCCTCAACTACGTCAAGATCCCGAAGTCTGGCAAGAGTCTTGTCGATTTTCCCCTCTTCCGAGCCGCGACCGTGTATTTTAGCCCTCTCGCTGTACCAGTTGTCAAAATCCACCCTCAGGTCAAGAAGGTCCGTTTTTATTTCCCCAAGCAGTTTTGAGTAGGCAAATTCTTTACAGAACTCGATGGCAACCGATTCATCCCCGGGCACCTGCGGACATTTGTCCGACACCTTTATCTCTTCGGCAAGCTGGGATACGTACTCGCCGCGATAACCGTCTTCAGGAATCTCTCTTGCGAGTCCGAATAATCGCGCGAGAGCCGAGTACACCGACTCGCCGAGCATATCCATCTGCCTTCCCGCGTCGTTTACGTAAAACTCTCTTGTTACCTCGTATCCGCGAAAGGAAAGTATCCTGCACACTGAATCTCCGACAACGGCATTTCGCGCGTGACCGAAATGAAGGTAGCCCGTGGGATTGGCGCTTACGAACTCGACTATTACCTTTTGGCCGGAACCCTCTCTGGAGGCTCCGTATCGCTCACCGAGACGAAGGATCTCAAGAAGAGCGGATTCAAACAAGGTTTCATTGACGAAGAAGTTGATAAATCCCGGTCCCGCTATATCGAGCCTTTCTATGAAACCGCACTGGCTCCGCTCTATGGCCTCGACTATCTGTTGCGCGACTTTGCGCGGATTTTCGCCCGTCATGCTTCCTATGATGAGCGCCGCGTTTGTGGAGAAATCGCCGAATTCCTTTTTTTTCGGAACCGACACCTCAAACTCCGCCTTATCACCCGGCGGGATTCCAGGGAACTCAAGCAAATCCACGGATTCTTTTATGACTTTCAGTATTTCGTCTTTCATTAACTTCCTCGTCCCGGCTTATTCATCGGGAGAGTTCAGGTGATCAATATCGTTAAGGGATATTATAACGAACCTGTCGTTGTATATTTCAATGACGGTTTTTGAGGCTTCGTCCACTATGTAATCGCGTAGTTTCTTAAGGGGGCTTCCGGTAAAACTGCAGAGCAGCGTACCTATAACCATATTGTGGCTTACGACCACTATGTTCTGCGATCCGAAACGGCTTCTGATATCAGCTATGGCGTCAAGGGCCCTTTGCTGAACGCCGATTAGGGATTCTCCGCCCGGCAACTGCAGGGTTTCGGGGTCGTTGCGCCAGTGCTCAAGCACGTGAGAATATTCCTCCTGTATGTGGGAGAAATAAAGTCCTTCGAGAATTCCCTGGTCCATTTCCCGAAGATCGTCTCTGAAATTAACGTCAACAGAGTGATACCCGGCGATTTTCTCGGCGGTCACCTTTGCCCTTACGAGGCTGCTTGAGTATATGCGGTCGATCCTCTCGTCTTTAAGGGAGAAAGCCAGTTTCTCGGCCTGCTCAATTCCGGAGGAGTTAAGCGGAACGTCACTTATCCCCTGGCATCTTCCGGTTTCATTCCAGTCAGTTTTTCCGTGTCTTACTAGTGTCAGGCGCATAATAGCTCACTTTTTGGTTTCACAGGAGATTACAAAGAATTCCGATTTTATCCTGTCTCTCAACTCAGTTGGCGGAGCGGGAAACGGCGAAGCGGCGTTTACGGCTTTTATGCAGTAAGAATCAAACTTCGTGTTTCCAGAACTTCTCTCTATCCCCACATCATATACCTCGCCGTTTTCCTTCATATAAAAATTCACCTGGGCTGCGAGGAAAGCACTGGAGTCTATGTTAGGGAGCAGAAACAGGTTTTTCTGTATGCGTTTCGATATTGTCCTGTAATAAACGTCAAGCACAAGCGAGATGATTCCCGGGCCGGTCTCTTTGGAAGCCGGCTGGACCGATGTTCCTGCTGTTTTCTTGATGGTTTTCAAGACGGATTCCTTCTTTATATTCCTGATTACCTCCTCTCTCTCCGATTCCAGAGGGCTTTCTTCGGCAGGGGGAGTTTCTTTCCGCATTTCGGGTTCCGTTTTCTCCGCGGTTTTCTCGGTAACCGTTTCCTTGGGCTTCACTGCAGGTTCTTTTTTCTTCTCGGGGGGTTTTACCTGCGCCGGGGGAGCTTTTTTGACTTTTTTCTTTACGCTTTGCGACGGCTTCTTCGGGCGGCTGGGTGCCTTCACCTCTGATTTTTTCTTGTTAACGCGCGGAGCGTGGGTTGAAAGCGATACCTCTATTGAATTCTCCGGGGAAATTTTCCCGTGCCCTCCCACTCCTAAGGCAAGCAGGCAGACTATGAGCAGATGAAGACCCAGAGAAATGAAAAGCCCTTTACGAAATAGATTTTCCTCTCCCTTCATCTTTTTACATGTCCGCTTTTTTATCCCTTATGTTTTTTGACTCCGTGACCAGGCTTAGTCTTTGTACTCCGGTTTTTTTTATCTCGTCTATCACCTTTACCACGAATCCGTATTTGACCGACTTGTCGGCCCTTAGAAAAACCCGCCCGCTATCGGGCGCCGTTCCTTCCGCTTCCATGAGTTTGCCTAGAGCGGCGCCGATCTGGGAGAGCGGATAAGTCTTGTCTTCGAGAAATATATTTCCGGATCCCGTCAGGGTCACGGTTATTCTTTTCTGGTTTTTCACGGGGATTTTAGAAGACGCTGTCTGCGGAAGGCTTACCTTGATCCCCTGATAGAGTATGGGAGTGGTAACCATGAAAATGACCAGCAGAACCAGCATCACGTCGACAAAGGGAGTGACGTTTATCTCGGAGAGGGGCGACCTGCGTGAACCCGTATTGAATTTTCCCGCTGCTGCCATGAGGCGAAATTCCCCGCTACCTGTTTAGATACCTGTCCGCCGTGTTGAGAAACCCGGCGCAGAAGTTCTCCATTTCCGCTTCCATCGCTCTTACCTGGCTGACGAAGTAATTGTAGGCCACCGTGGCGGGAATAGCGGCGGCAAGACCTATTGCGGTCGCTATAAGAGCCTCCGCGATTCCAGGGGCCACCACCTCAAGCGAGGGGACCCCTTTGCTTCCCGCGAGTCCTATAAAGGAGTTCATGATACCCCACACGGTTCCGAACAGCCCTATGAACGGGGCGGAACTGCCGGTGGTGGCAAGAAAGACCAGGGACTTCTCGAGCTTCGAAGCTTCAGCGGTCATTGCCCTGTTAAGAGCTCTTTCCACTAGGTCTACGGATTCGGCGCGAGAAGACATGTCTCCATTTTGCTGCGGGTCGTGTTCATCCCGGCTTTTCTTCTTTTCCGTTTTCACCACTTCCGCGTAGCCCGCCCTGAACAGTTCGGCAACAGGACCACCGACTCTTTCCGAGAAGGAAAGAAGCGCTCTCATGTCTTCGTTTGAATGGTAGAGGTTGAGAAACGCAGCCGATTTCTTGGAAGAACTTCTTAGAAGACGGAATTTCGTGTAGATAATCGCCCAGGAAAAAACGGACATGAAGATTAAAAGTAAAAGCACGGCCTTGACCACAGGTCCGGTGCTTACAAGCAGCATTAATATGTTGTTTGTTCCTTCTGCGAACAAATTCATTAGAGGCGCTTAAGCGAAATTCGAAGGCTCCAGTTCTGTCGGTAAATCTTTCAAGTCATGTCGCGGGCGACAAGTGGTCGGATAACCCAATGCCGAGCGAAAAGATAGCCGCCAATAGAAATCGGACGGAAAATCTTAATCCTGATATTATACCCGTTTCGGGGAATTAAACATCCCTTCGCTGTCAGGTACAATTGGAAAACAGAGTCAAGTTCGCGAACATTCGTCAGTACTGCGCTTAATGGAGGAATCAAGGTGTCAAGAAAATATTGTTTCCCGGCCGTTTTTATCCTGATTTTTTTCCTCGCGACCGCCTCGGCGGTTCGTGCGGAGGAAGACAGGTACACGGTCGTGGTGGAAGAAAGCTTCTATACCGTGGCGCCCGAGAACCGCGAGGAGTTTCTCAGGGTGTACAGAACACGTCTTTTTCCTTTCTGGCAGGAAATGAAGAAGATGGGCATTACCGTTGACGATTACAGGATGTATTCACAGAGAATACATACCGTAAAGCCGCTGTGGACCTACAAGACCGTGGTTAAATTCAAAAACTACGCGGCGATAGACAGGTGGCTTGAGATAAGAGACGAGGTATACAGAAAGCTGTTTCCAGGGGAGTCCGGGTATAAGGAGCCGAGGAAGATAATAGACGCCGTTTCCGGGAATCACTGGGATGAGTTCATAAGGGAAATCCCGCTTAACCGATAATCTTCTGATTTTTCGCGCGGATCAGAGAAGTTTCGGCTGACCCTGGCTCGGGGTGAGTCCGAGGTGCCTGTAGGCAAGCTGGGTAGCTTTTCTTCCCCTGGGAGTTTTCTCCACAAGCCCCTCTCTTATAAGGAAGGGTTCGTAGACGTTTTCTATTGTGTCTTTATCTTCGCTTACCGCGGCCGAGATGGTGTCTATTCCTACCGGACCGCCTCCGAATTTTTCGATTATGGCGGTGAGTATCGATCTGTCGAGGTTGTCAAGGCCCATTGAGTCGATCTCAAGCATCGAAAGCGCGTCCCGAACCACGGGTTCGGTTATCCGCCCGTCCGATTTCATCTGGGAGTAATCCCTGACCCTCTTAAGAAACCTGTTGGCTATCCTGGGGGTGCCTCTTGCTCTTGAGGTCATCTCGCGGGCGCCTTCGTCCGTTATCTCGACTCCCAGAATCCCGGAGGACCTCTTCACTATGCTTGAAAGTTCTTCGCTGCTGTAGTAATCGAGCCTTAGTTCGACCCCGAAGCGGGAGCGAAACGGGGAGGTGAGAAGTCCCGTCCTGGTGGTCGCTCCTATGAGCGTAAACCTGTTCAGGTTTATTTTCACGGATCTTGCCGTCGGACCTTCTCCTATCATGAGGTCGATTGTGAAATCCTCCATTGCTGAATAGAGATATTCCTCGACGACCCTGTTTATCCTGTGTATCTCGTCAACGAAAAGCACGTTTTTTTCGCTGAGATTGGTGAGCATGGATGCGAGATCTCCTGTTCTTTCGAGGACCGGACCCGAGGTAAGATGAAGACCTACGCCCAGTTCGTTTGCGAATATGTGCGCAAGGGTGGTCTTTCCAAGTCCGGGGGGACCGGAGAGAAGCACGTGGTCAAGGGCCTCTCCTCTTGCTTTTGCGGCGCCGATGAATATGTCGACCTGTTCCTTTACGCTCGGCTGTCCGATAAAGTCCCGAAGAAAAGCGGGACGGAGACTCATATCCGTGAGTTCATCTGTTTCCGTGTATTCTGGAGAAACGGTTCTTTCTGTATCCTGTGACATCTATTTTCTGATTACCTTAAGAGAATCCCGGAGCGCGTCCTCGATGGAACCTGAGACCTCGATAATTTTTTTGATCTCGGTGGTTTTTTTCTCCACTTCGGCCCTCGTATAACCCAGGTTGAGCAGTGCGGAGAATGTGTCGTTAAGCATGGTGTTTGACTCTGAGGATTCTTCGTCCGTGGCAAGATCATCAAGCTTGTCCTTGAGTTCGTTTACTATCTTTGTTGCGGTTCTCGTGCCGATTCCGCGGATTTTTCTCTGCGCCAAATTCCCGTTTACTATGGATCTTACGAGCTCGGAAACGGAAACATTGGAAAGCACGTTTGTCGCCGCTTTCGGTCCTATCCCGGAAACGCTAATGAGTCTTTCGAAGAGTTTTCTCTCCGCATCGGTGAGAAAACCGAACAGCTCTATACTGTTTTCCCTGTGGCTCGTGTGTATTTTCAGTTCAACTTCCTCCCCGACGGCCCCAAGGTCGTAGTAAGTCGAAAGTGGAACGGTAACGCCATAGCCGACCCCGTTTACATCGACGACGACGGTTCCGATTTCCTTACAAGCGATTACGCCTCTAAGTAGATAGATCATTTACCGTGTATCTCTTTTTCCTGCGCCGGTTGCCCGCGCTGCCGAATGAGCCGTCCGGAAGTCCGTATTTTGAGAGGTTTAAGTGGCAGATCGCGATCGCAAGCGCGTCGGACTCATCAGTGCTTTGGAATTCATTGACTCCGAGCATGTAAGAAAGCATTTTCTGTATCTCTTCCTTTCCCGCCCTGCCTCTGCCGGTCAGGGCAAGCTTTACCCTGGTGGGTGCGTACTCGCTTACCGGTATTCCTCTTTGCGCCGCTGCCAGGATTGCTATTCCTCTTGACTGGCCAAGTTTTATGGCGCTTCTGGCGTTTTTGGCGAAAAACATCTCCTCGACTGATACGACCGAGGGACCGTAATCGTCAATCACCCTCAGGACCCCGACATAGATGTCATTCAATCTTTCGGAAGTGGAACTTCCAGATGCGGGGGAAATCGTTCCGCTGGTCACGTAGCTCAGCCGGTTTCCCGCGCCGTCCACGATTCCGTAGCCGCAGGACCTTGATCCCGGGTCGATTCCCATGACCCTGGTGTCGGAATTTTTATCCAATTGCCTCGAGTAACTGCTCGTCTATGTCGAAGTTGGCGTATACGTTCTGAACGTCGTCGCTGTCTTCAAGCGCTTCCATCAGCCTTATCATGTGCTCGGCCTCGCGTCCTTCGATTCTCACGCTTGCCTGCGGTATCATGGTGACCTCGGCTGACTCGTACTGAATTCCGGCATCGGCGACAGCTTTTTTTACGGCTTCATAGCTGTCCGTCGGGGTTATCACCACGATTTCGCTGTCCTCTGTGCGCACATCGTCCGCCCCCGCGTCTATTACCAGGTCGAAAAGCGCATCCTCATCGACCGAATCTCCCGCGAACGCGATTCTGCCCTTAAGATCGAACATCCACGCCACGCAGCCGTTCTCCCCGAGCCCTCCGCCGTGTTTCGTGAATATTCTTCTTATATCGGAGACAGTCCTGTTTCTGTTGTCGGTAAGGGTTTTTACGTATACGGCGCTTCCGCCGGGTCCGTACCCCTCGTAAAATATCTCGTTGTAGACTACTCCCTCGATGTCTCCGGTGCCTCGTTTTATAGCCCTTTCGATCGTGTCGTTAGGCATGTTGGCGCCCTTGGCGGTCGCTACGGCGGTGCGAAGACGGGGATTAGCTTCCGGATCGCCTCCCCCTTCCTTGGCGGCAACCGTAAGCTCCCTGATAAGCTTGGTGAATATCTTGCCCCGCTTGGCGTCAACCGCGGCTTTTCTGTGTTTTATGTTTGCCCATTTGGAATGGCCCGCCATATCAGCTCACCCCCTTGTTTCTCGGTTCGTTCGTATTTTTTCCTAAAGTATAACCGAAAATCCCCCCAAATTGCCACAACGGCCCGCAAGCCGTCGCGACTGACTGGGGGAGGTCGCAGGGCCCCGAACCCCTTGACATTTATTTTCATTCGTGTATTCACTAACAACAGTTGTAATCGCAGAGTCCAAAGCGTTGAACACGCTTGTCAGGGGGGAATGAGGTTTTCTATGTTGTAAGGGGTGTGGATTTTCTGCGGAGCAAAAATCCTTTTCTTCTGACAAGTTCGGTTTTAGATATTGACAAGTTCGTTACGCGGCAATATTATTATCTGCATCGGTTGTACCGATTTTTCATTTTGAACTCTTAAACGCGCACGATTGTCGCATTCCTGACACTTCAAAAAGATTTCAATTGCTTTTTTGAACCAAAAAATTTAACAACACCTTAGCTCAAGGAGTTTCACCTTATGGCAAAAGTCTCTAAAGCGGAAGCTGCCGACTCCGTCCAGAAAAAAGAGGAGCAGGAAAACGGAAACGGCAAACTGCTTTACCTGAACGATCTAAGGGCGAAAAAGCCCTCAGACCTGATGAAGCTTAGCAGACAGGCCGGTATTGAAGATACCGCCAGAATGGCAAAGCAGGACCTGATCTATTCCCTGCTCAAGGCCCAGAGTGAAAAACACGGTTCCATCATAGCCGAGGGAGTGCTTGAGATCCTGACCGAAGGTTACGGTTTTCTAAGGTCTCCCAAGTACAGCTATCTGCCGAGCCCGGACGACATATACGTTTCGAAATCCCAGATAAGATCCTTCAGCCTCAAGACCGGGGACACCATAAGAGGTCTTGTGAGGCTTCCAAGAGAGGGGGAAAAGAACCTGGCCCTTCTAAAAATAGAAGAGGCAAACTACGACTCCCCAGAGATATGCAGACAGAGAACGCCTTTTGAGAGCCTTATTCCCCTTCATCCGGAAGAAAAAATAGATCTAGAGCACGACAAAAACGAGTTCTGCTCGAGGGTGATGAATCTTTTCGTGCCTGTGGGAAAGGGGCAGAGAGCCGTGATAGTGGCTCCTCCGCGAACCGGTAAAACCATAATCATCCAGAGAATAGCCAATGCGATAACGGACAATCACCCCGAAATCGAGCTTTTCGTTCTGCTGATAGACGAGCGCCCCGAGGAAGTTACCGACATGCAGAGATCGGTCAATGGGGAGGTCGTCAGTTCGACTTTCGACGAACCGGCGCAAAGGCACATACAGGTTGCCGACATGGTGATCGAGAAGGCGAAAAGGTACGTTGAGCACGGAAAGGACGTCGTTATCCTGCTCGACAGCCTCACAAGGCTTGCAAGGGCAAGCAACACCGTGACTCCCGCAAGCGGAAAGGTGCTATCGGGAGGAATCGAGGCAAACGCTCTTCAGAGACCCAAGAGGTTCTTCGGGGCGGCGAGAAACACCGAGGAGGGAGGCAGTCTTACCATAATAGCTACCGCCCTTATAGATACCGGAAGCCGCATGGATGAGGTCATCTTCGAGGAGTTCAAGGGAACGGGTAACATGGAAGTGTACCTTGACCGCCGTCTTGCGGAGAGAAGGGTTTTTCCGGCTATAGATCTTCAGAGATCGGGAACCAGGAAGGAAGAGCTGCTTATCCCCGAATCCGAGCTTAACCGCATATGGCTTCTTCGGAAAATCCTCAATCCGATGAATACTACCGAGTCAATGGAATTTCTGCTCGACAAGCTTCGGGGAACGAAGAGCAACGCGGAATTTCTGAACATGATGCACCAGTAGTTGTATATGGAGGGCGATTTCCGGTCGAACCCGCCCTTGTCCGTTCCTTATCCCTGCCTACGGCTTCCCTTAGCGCGTTTCCCTCTGGCACTGCGCACTCTCGGATCAACGATCTTACCTCTGGTGACGGTTAAGCCATGTGCCGATAAATGTTGCTTAGCAAGACGGAACAGTTCTTCGGACATTTTGTGTTTTACCAGAAAGTGCCGAAACTTGCAGAGAGTGGTCTCATCCGGAATTCTCTGCATGGACACGCCGGCAAAACGGCGCATGGACTCAATGTCGTAAAGACTTTCTTCCATCGCCGGATCCGACAACCCGTACCACTGCTGCATCAGGTAAATGCGCAGCATGACCTTGGCCGGTATAGGTCGGCGTCCCTTGCCGGACTTCGGATATTTCTTCAGTATCGGTTCAAGCAGCAGTTCCCACGGCAGCATCTCATCCATCTTTTCAAGGAATCGCTGCTTGCGGGTCACTTTCTTTTTGTTTCTGTAGGCTAGGTCGGAAAAACTGGGCTTTTTCACTATGATTACCTGATTATTACTTCTTTATAATACTATATCACAACGACTTAATTGAAGTCTCTTGAAGCAAAACACCCGGTAATGGTTCCACTGGAACTCAAAGCCGCTGCTGGGCATCATATTTTGCGGATGTTCTGTCACCGAGATAAGAGTCACTATATGGACTTCTTGTAAGGCCGGTTTAAGGATTGAGTTAGACCCTTAAATCATAGATACTTAAGCCTTAGGTTGGGTGACGGAATATGAACAAACCTGAAGACAGACCGCTTGACTTAAGCGAAAAGGGAAGAGGCGATGGCGGGGGAACCGCGTCTCTTGACAAAAGGCTTTTCATGCAGTTTCTCAGTTTCGGAGGTCTTGATTCCGCCCTTGAATCCCGTTTGGCGCGCGATCTGGAGAACTTTTCGGCAACGGCTGTTCTTTATTCGGACATAAACGATTACGGAGGCGCGGGTTTTTTGACCGTAAGCGAGAACCCCGATTTTTTCGTTACGGAACTCAGACGGTTTCTCTCAGACTCCTCCTTTGCCGTACTCAAACCTAAGCCGGAGTACACGATGCTCGGGAGAACCTATTCGCTCGGTTATGAAAAAGATCTAGAGAAAACCCTGATTTCGGGTCCTATGCGGAAAATTCTTGACCCGGAACTCGAGTGGGCCATCTGGTATCCGCTTAGAAGGGCGAAGGCTTTTGAGACTCTCGCGCCTGAAGAACAGAGGGCCGTTCTGGCGGAACACGGCAAGATAGGGTTTCAGTTCGGGGACGCTGGATACGCAAAGGACATACGTCTTGCTAGCCACGGTCTTGACAAAAACGACAATGATTTCGTGATAGGGATTTTGGGCAAGGACCTACACCCGCTCTCCGCGCTGGTGGAGAGGATGAGAAAGACGAAGCAGACTTCAAGGTATCTTGAGAGCCTGGGACCGTTTTTTGTCGGTAAAAAACTGTTTTCAACCGGACAGTCCATATGAAAGAGATAACTGAGCTTTTCTCGGGACTTGGAGCCCATTTTGATCCCGCGGTTATTATCCCGGTCTCTGTAGCCGTCGCTGCATTCGTGGCGGGTTATTTTCTCCTCAGGAAAAAAGAACCTCCGCCGGAAACCGTCGCGGAAACGCAGCAGGAGCAGCCAGGACCCGTTTCGGCCGAACCTGAGGAGGCGGAGCAGCCTGCAGAACCCCCGGCCCCGGAAGTTCCACCCGCAGAAGCTGCAGATCCTGCACCCGAACAGCAATTCGCCGCGCCCGAACCTGTAGTGGCGGAAGAGAAAGAGACTGTCCCGCCGTCCCCGGATCCAGTATCCGAAGTTGAGCCGGTTGAAGTTCCCCGAGAACCTGCTCCCGCCGAAGAGCTGGAAAAAGATCCCGAACCGGTGGAACCCGAGCCTGAGGAAGATGCGGTAGCACAAGAGGCGGAGCAGGAGATTTCCGCGCCGCAGGAAGAAGAGGATACGGAGAAGGATTTCTTCTCTAGGTTGAGCCTTGGACTTTCCAAGACCCGCAGGGGGATTCTGCAGAATCTTGAGCATGTTTTCTCATCGGGGCGGATTGATGATGCAGCTTGGGATGAATTCGAAGAGATACTCATAATGTCGGACATGGGAGTTTCAACAACCGCGAAGCTGAGAGAGAAGGTCTCATCGGCTGCCGGGGTGGGGGAAAGCGGGGACATGGAGAAAATAAAAACCCTTTTGGAAGGGGGGATTCTCGATATCCTGAGAGGGGTCGAGAGTCCGGTGATCGAGCTTTCCGCCAAACCGACGGTTTTCATGGTTGCCGGAGTTAACGGCGTGGGGAAGACTACCTCCATAGGGAAAATCGCCAGCAGGTTCGCTCAGGACGGAAAAAGGGTAATGATTGCTGCTGCCGACACCTTCAGGGCGGCCGCCGTCGAACAGCTCGGCGTCTGGGCCGAGAGAGTCGGAAGCGATTTTCTCCGCGGCCAGACCGGAGCCGACCCTTCCGCCGTGGCTTACGACGCGGTAAAGGCATCGGTTTCAAGAGGTATCGACCTGCTCATAATAGACACCGCCGGGCGTGTCCACACGAAAACGGGACTTATGGAGGAACTCAGGAAGCTTAGAAGAGTGATAGCGCGGGAGCTTGAAGGGGCCCCTCATGAGGTTCTCCTAGTCGTCGACGCGACCACGGGGCAGAACGCCGTAGAGCAGGCGAGGGTCTTTGGCGAGGCGATAGAAGTAACCGGTATAGTGCTTACGAAACTCGACGGAACTGCTAAGGGAGGAATAATAGTGGCGATAGCTGACCAGCTCGGTCTTCCGGTCAAGTATATCGGGGTCGGAGAAGGTCTCGAGGATCTGCGCGAATTTGACGCCGAACAGTTCACAAAAGCGCTTTTCACATCTGACAAGGAGGCTTTGCACTAGTTTTTTTTCATGCCCGCTCGAAATGACACGGACTTTATGAAAAAAGCTCTGAGGCTTGCCCTCAGAGGGGAAGGGTGCACCAGCCCCAACCCCATGGTCGGCGCTGTCTGCGTGCTTGGGGGACGTATTGTAGGCCGTGGCTACCATAAAAAATCCGGTTCTCCTCACGCGGAAATCGAAGCTTTTGGGGATGCTGCGAAAAAAGGAATTTCTCTCGCGGGCGCAACGCTTTACGTGACGCTTGAGCCCTGCTGCCACACTGAGAAGCTTACTCCTCCGTGTACTGACGCTATAGTGGCCTCGGGCGTATCCAATGTTGTCGTGGGCACCATTGACCCGAATCCGAAAGTGAGCGGAAAGGGGGTGGCGAAGCTTCGCAGAAGCGGGATATCTGTGAGAACCGGGGTGCTTGAGAGGGAGTGCGCGGAAATAAACGAGTTTTTCAACAAGCACGTCGTCTCGGGACTTCCTTTCGTAATCTTAAAATCCGCTTCGACTATTGACGGCAAAATAGCTTCAGGGACGGGTGATTCCAAGTGGATAGGGAGCGTGAGGCAGAGAAAGATGGCCCATGGGCTGAGAAAGAAAGTGGATGGCGTGATAGTCGGGATAAACACGGTGCGCGCAGATGATCCGGGGCTTGACGTTCGTCTCGTCGGCGGGAACGTGCGCCAGCCGGTTCCGGTGATTATGGATTCAAAGCTCCGTATTTCGCCCAAAGCAAAGATCTTCAGCGCCCATCCCCGCTCCGTAATAGCCACTACGGAGGCCGCAAGCCCGATTAAGGCCAAGAGACTTTCCAAGCTCGGTGCCGAAATCCTGAGATTAGAATCCGATTCTGCGGGCCGCGTGTCCGCTGTGGACCTCCTCCGCGAACTCGGGGCCATGGGGATGTGTGGAGTTCTGGTTGAGGGAGGGAGCAGGGTAGGGGCCTGTTTTCTGCGAGAGGGCCTGGTTGACAAGGTGGTTTTCTTCTACTCCCCCAGGATTATCGGAGGCGACGGGGTGAATATGATTGGAGATCTTGGGAAGGAATCGATTAAAGAGGCGATTAATGTCAAGAACATCAAGGTCAAAAGGTTCGGCGATGAAATGATGATAGAGGGTTACATATGAAAGTAGGGAGCCTTACATTACTAGATGTGAACGGATGCGATTGCAGGCAAATCGGGTATATATACGGTGATGATAAAGACTTACAAGTGCCGTGCCAAGCTGACAAAGTCGGGTCATAAAGCGTTATCTCTGGTGTTCGGGATGTGCGCGACACTTTACAATGCCTGTCTTGAGGAGCGTATTGACTGCTACAGGAAGACGGGTAAATCCCGTTCATATTACGACCAGTGCAAGGCACTGACCGAAGTGAGAACGGATGATCCAGAGTATGCCAATATCAGCGTTCAGGTGTTCCGTGGAGTTGTAGGTCGCATAGACAAGGCATACAAGCGGTTCTTTAAGCATGGTGGTTTCCCGCGATTCAAGAGTTCCGGGCGTTGGCGGACAATAGAGATAAACGACCAGTGCTGGCATATGCTGAAGCGTGAGAGGCAGAAGCTTGTTCTCAAGGTAAAGGGGCTTCCCCGTATCGAAGTAAAGACCGAACGGGAGCTGCCCCCAAACTCATTGCTGAAAGCGATACGAATAACCAGAAAGCCTTTGCGCACGGAAGTCGCATTATCTTACGAGTTGCCAACTCCCGAGGCAAAACCAGCCGGCAATCCCGTTGGGATAGACATGGGGATATCGAAGCGTCTTACCTTGAGCAACGGGGAGACCGTGGAGAAGAGGGAAGTGGACAGGCGGAGGTTAATGCGGCTACAGCGTTCCGTATCTCGCAAGAAGAAAGGAAGCAACAACAGAAGGAAGGCCATTTCGTTGCTGGCGAGAGAGTGGCAGAGACTTACGGAAAAAGAGAGGAACTATCTCCACAGGCTGACTTCGGAGATAGTAAGGATGTACGACTTTATAGCGGTAGAAAAACTTGAAACGAAAAAGATGCTTGGCAACAAGCAGTTGGCAAAGAGCATACAGGAACAGACTTGGAGAAAATTTGCTACGCTGCTTAACGAGAAGGCTGAGAGTGCTGGCGTTACAGTAGTGGCGGTGAACCCCAAGGGGACTTCGCAGGAATGCTCAAGTTGTGGAGCA
Source organism: uncultured Spirochaetia bacterium (assembly GCA_964429945.1). Classification (GTDB taxonomy): domain Bacteria; phylum Desulfobacterota_D; class UBA1144; order Nemesobacterales; family Nemesobacteraceae; genus Nemesobacter. The sequence goes on from CAYSDX010000002.1 coordinate 29,425, forward strand.
ACAGTAGAGAAATCTCTGTCTGTCCGGACGCACAGGTGTAATTGTGGATATGAAGCGGACAGAGACGTAAACGCGGCAATAAATATCCTTCATCGAGGCATCTCGGTTGTGGGTGGGAAACTCAAGCAGTCCCGCATGGTCGGAAGGATGAGAGAGAAGCAAGACAGCAGTCTTGCTCGGCCAAGAACAGTATATGTCTACCAATGTGTATAAATCCCAAAATAGGTCTTATGGGCGGTTCGTTCGATCCCGTGCATGCCGGTCACCTGAGGGCCGCTGAAGAGATAAGCGAAAAACTGGGGCTTGACGAAGTGGTTTTCATTCCGGTTCTTCTCTCTCCTCATAAAAACTCCGAGACCATGACCAACTCCTCCCACAGGCTCAACATGCTTAACCTCTCGATAAAAGCCAATCCTCATTTCAAGATTTCCGATATGGAACTTCGCAGGGAGCCCCCGTCCTACACTGTCGATACTCTCAGGTCGCTCAACGAAAGCAACCCGGAAGACAGGCATTATTTCATAATGGGTTCCGAACTTTTCGCCGAGATAGATACGTGGAAAGAGTTCGCGGAGCTTTTTAACTACTCAAGTTTCGTTGTTCTCCGCCGTCCCGGTTACGACGTTCCCGATTCCGCCAGCCTGATTCCTCTTGCCCTCAAAAATGACTTTCGATATTCTTATAGCGACAAGGGCATGGATGTTTTTACTCACACAAGCTCAAATGAGTTGTTTTTCGTAGATATCGCCGGCATAAGGGTTTCTTCCACGGAGGTCAGGGAACTCGCGAGCCGGGGTAATTCCCTAAGATATCTGGTAGTGCCTGAAGTGGAAGAGTACATAGCGGGAAACGGCCTTTACCAGCTGGAGGAAAAACTATAGAGTCCAGGGAAAAAGCCTTGCTTGTCGCCCGCGCCGCTTGGGAGAAAAAAGCGGAGAATCCCGTCGTATTGGATATTGGGGAAAAAAGTGACGTGGCGGATTATTTCGTCGTGTGCAGCGCTAACTCCGACAGGGGCGTGAAGACCATAGTGGAGAGCGTTGAACGGGAGCTTAAAAAACGCGGGATAAAGATATTCGGAACCGAAGGCGTCTCAGAAGGCAGATGGGTGCTGCTTGACCTTGTAGACGTTGTTCTCCACGTATTTTATCGGCCCGTACGGGAGTTCTACGATATAGAAGGACTCTGGATCGATACCCCGAGGGTGGACCTGCCTTTCCTTAAGGAAGGCAGATCCGAGGTTGTCTGACACCTCTCCGCACACTTCTTAACGGGCGGCGATTCTTTCTCTTCTTCTGACGAAAGTCGGTATGTCCAGGTTTTCCTCCATATCCGGATTGAACGGCTGCTCCGAGATTATATCGGCCGTCTTTTTATCGATGTAATTCTCTATTCCGGTCGCGACCACCGTGATCCTTACGAAATCCTTGGCTTTTTCATCAAAGACCAGACCGAAAATCAGATCGATATCGCCGTTTGCTCTTTCCCTTATGTGGCTGCATGCTTCGTTCAGCTCCTCGATCCCGAAATCCTCGGAAGCCGTTACGTTCATCAGTATCCCCTTGGCTCCGGCGATGGACACATCCTCGAGAAAAGGGCTTGTTATGGCCATCTGGGCTGCCTGAGTCGCCCGGTTCGGACCCTGTGCGAATCCGGAGCTCATAAGGGCTTTGCCTCCATGGTTTGCCATTATGCTCTTCACATCGGCAAAATCGACGTTGATGTAACCGGTTCCCGTAACAATGTCGGAAATTCCCTTTACCGCCTGATAGAGAACTTCATCTGCCTGACGGAAGGCGTCAAGGATGCTGACTTTGTGTATGGCCGCAAGCTTGTCGTTGGGAATTACGATCAGCGTGTCGACATATTTGTCCAGCTCCTCGATCCCGTAATCGGCATTCTCCCTTCTCGCAACTCCTTCGAATTCGAAGGGCTTTGTTACTATCGCCACGGTGAGAATGTCCTTCTCCCTGCATGCCTGGGCAATTACGGGAGAGGTGCCTGTTCCCGTTCCGCCTCCCATTCCCGCGGTTATGAAGACCATGTCGGCTTCCCCTATGACGTCGCTTATCTTGTCACGGTCATCCATGGCGGCCTCCTTCGCGAGCTGGGGATTCCCCCCGGAACCCAGACCCCTGGATATACTCTCTCCTATCTGGAGTTTCGTCGGGGCCAGAGATTTGGTCAGATCCTGAAAATCCGTGTTCACGGCGACGAACTCCACTTCTTTAAGTCTCTTGCTTATCATGGTGTTAATGGCGTTTCCGCCCGCCCCACCTGTTCCTAGAACCTTGATTTTCGCTTTGCTGAAGTCCTCTTCAACATGCTCAAACTCAAAGATTGCCATATGCTTACCCTCCAATTGGATTTTTGCTTAAAAAAATTCGTTAAACCAGCCTTTCATTCTTGCAAAAACATTTTTCTGTCTCAAAATTCCTGCCGCGACGTCAGGGTCCTCGTTCAAACTGGCGTATTTGACCAGTCCCACTCCGGTCGAGTATATCGGGTCGGTAATAATTTCCTTGAGGCCTCGGGTGTCGTGGGGTATCCCAATGCGAACCGGCATATCAAGTATCCGCTCGGCAAGAGTCGCCATCTCCCGCATCTTACTGCTTCCGCCCGTTAGCACTACTCCGGCTGGGAGCATGCCTGTGAACGACTGCTTTGTGAACTCTTCTTTTATCAGCGTAAAAATTTCCTCCATCCTAAGTTCTATTATCTTCGTAAGATCCGTCTTCAGAACACGTTTGGATATGTGTCCCGAAGCGCTTTTTACCTCTATTCTCTCGTCGATCGCCATTTCATCCGGCTTTGCCGTGGCTGCGCCGTGATTTTCCTTGAGCATTCTCGCTTCCGGAAGCGGTACCGAGAATGCGAATGCTATATCCCTGTCAAGATGGTCTCCTCCAAGGGTAATGCTTTCGGTATACTTAACGCTTCCGTTCATAAACACCGCTATGTCGCAAGTGCCTCCTCCGAAATCTATCATTGCCGTCCCGATTTCCTTTTCGTCCTGCGTGAGAACCGCTTCGCTCGAAGCTATCTGCTCAAGTATCATGTCGGCGGAAGCCATTCCGGACATTTCTATGCACTTTATAATATTACGGGCCGCGGTCACGTCCCCCGTGACTATATGAACATCCGCCTCAAGCTTTAAGCCGTGGATTCCAACCGGATCTTTTATGCCGCTTTCCCTGTCAACCCTGTAATCTCGCACTATAGCGTGAATAATTTCCCTTTCTGCTGGAATCAGAAGTGCGTTTGCCGATTCGATCACTCTTTCGATATCCTTGGGAGTTACTTCCTTATCCCGCAGGGTAACCATACCGTGGCCATTCATTCCCTTTATGTGCCCGCCGGCGATTCCTACCATGACTTTCTCTATTCTGTGTCCAGACATGCGTTCAGCTTTCTCAACCGCTTTTTGTATGGAGTCCACGGTCTGTTCTATGTTGACTACTACTCCTCTTTTAAGTCCTCGGGACGGATGGTTGCCGACGCCAATTATTTCAATCTCGCCGTCTAGGTCAAGCTCTCCCACGACTACGGAGACTTTCGTCGTTCCTATGTCAAGACCAACTATCGGCAGCGAACTGTTTTTTCTATTCGTCATCTTCGCAATATTATGAGTCGTAACCGATCAGACCTACCTCGCCTGAGCTTATATCTATGTATTTTTCTACGAGGTTTTTCTTGCGGGCATGAACTATTATCCTCTCAATCTTGCGCCACTTGCTTGTCATGTTGTTTTTTCCGAAGTTTATAAACCTTCGATCCATCGTCAGAAGCTTGATTCCGAAGTTCTCCTCCACAACTATTCTCGAAATTTCCGACCACTCAAGAATCGAGCTTGACTTGGAAAGATCTAGAATCTCGATTGCCTGGAGCAGCAGGTCCTGGCTTATCTTCTCTTCTCCCGAGACCAGCGGCAAATTGGAAGCCTGAGACATCTCTGCGACTCCAAGCCTCTTTCCTTTTCTGTTTACATAATAAGGCTTTTCCCCCTCCGGGATGACCACGCAAAAGGGTTCGTTCTCGGAAATCTTTATCACTATCTTTCCGTGAAGAAATTTTTTCACGGAGATGTCGCCTATCCATGGGTTTTCCAATATTCTCTTTCTCACCCCGGAAGATGAAAACAGCATTGAGGTGGACCCTGCTTTTATATCGGAGCGTTCTACTATTTCTGATATATTTATCCTATCGTTTCCAGAGATTACAATTTCCTTTACCGTAAGATGTTTTGACGGCTGAACTGCAGAAAGCGCGATCCCGCAAATGGAGAAGAACAGAACTATTTTCAGTCCCTTGGTCAAAATCTTCATCTGACTTCAGCCTCCTTTCCCATTATCTCGACCTCGGGTTCGAGCGTTATATTTCTTTTCCTCAAAGCGGTTTCCTTAGCTGTTTTGATGAGCTCTATGATATCGTCCGCTTTTGCCTTGTTGAAGTTCACGATGAAATTCGCATGGATTTCGGAAAACTTTGCTCCGCCGACGCGGCGTCCTTTGAATCCGAGTCCCTCAAGGAGTTCCCCGGCGCTGACCGTGGTCGGATTTTTAAAGACCGAACCCGTATTGGCCATTTTAACGGGCTGGGTCCTGTTCCTGTAGGCGAGGTATTGTCTCACATTTTCTTCGCTCTTTTTCCTATCTCCTTCACGCAGTTCAAATACGGCTTTTGTCACCACGCAGTCCGCGGGCAGGTTGCTTTTTCTGTATTCGAAGTTTATTTCCTTCCTTGACATCTCTTTTTCCTTTCCTTTGTGCCATATGTACACTTTTTTCACCGCGTCCTTTATTTCTCCTCCGTTCGCGCCGGCGTTCATGTATATGCTTCCTCCCACCGTTCCCGGTATGCCCGCGGCGAACTCAAACCCCGTGAGCCCGAGCCTGATCGATTTGTTCATTATGAACGAAAGCATAGCTCCGCATTCGGCTTCAACGCGCGTGCCGTCTATGCGCACCTCCTTGAGTTTCTTTGTGCTTATCACCACGCCGTCAATTCCCTGCTCGGTTATTATGGTGTTGGAACCCGCTCCGAGCACGGTGACTTTCTCCCCTTCGTCATGGTAGCGCTTGAGTAGTTGCAAGAAGCTTTTCATGTTCCGCGGATACACGAGACGCTTTGCTTCGCCGCCGACCTTTATGTACAGGTATTTTCTCATCGGGTAGTTGTCCAGTATGTCAATATCGCTGTTTGGATTCATGTCGCTAATCTGATTCGCTGTGCAATTTCTTCCCCGTACTTCCAGACATTTCCTGCACCCGAGGTAAGCAGGATGTCTCCTTCTTCAAGCTCACTCGCCAGACGGCCCGCAAAATCATCGGGGTTTTCCACGTAAAGCGCGTTTGCGTTGCCCGTCTTTTTTATGTCTTCGACCAGCTTCTTGGAAGTTATTCCCTCTATCGGTTTTTCGCCGGCGGGATATATGTCGATAACGTATAGGTGTTTTATTTTTGCTAAAACCCTGACGAAATCATCGTAAAGAAGTTTTGTTCTTGAGAATCTGTGGGGCTGGAAGAGTAGGATCGGTTCCCGGGAAAAAGCCGCTTTAAGAGCTTCTATAGTGACCTCCAGCTCGCTTGGGTGATGCCCGTAATCGTCCACTATCCTTATACCTTTCCCCTCGCTTTTCAATTCCAGTCTTCTTTCCGTACCGCGGAAATCAGCGAGACCCTCCCTTATCTTCTCGAAACCGAAACCGAATTCCATGCCGACCGCTATTGCGGCCAGAGAGTTCAAAGCGTTATGGGCACCCAGCGTTTTCAGTTTCACTTCTCCAAGCAGGTGATTTCTGTAAGTTGCTTCAAAAGATGTTCCGCGGTCCGAGAGCCGTATGTTCCGCGCCATCAGGTCCGCAGGGTTTTTTATTCCGTAAGTCAGTATTTTTCTGTTGAATTTCCTGCTCACTTCAGCCGTTCTCGCGCAGTCGGCGCATGTTATTGCAAGTCCGTAGAAGGGAATCTTATGAAGAAAGTCCGAAAAGGCCGCCTCGAGGGACTCCATTGTTCCGTAGAAGTCGATGTGCTCTCTGTCGATATTGGTGAGTACGGTGACAACCGGAGAGAGTTTCTCAAAGGATCCGTCGCTCTCGTCGGCTTCTACGACCATGAACCGGCCGGTTCCAAGGTGAGCGTTTGAGTTTATGGTCCGTAGCTTTCCCCCGACTACTATAGTCGGGTCCGCCCCGCAATGAGAAAGCACCGACGCTATCATGGAGGATGTCGTGGTTTTCCCGTGACTTCCGGCGACGGCGATGCCGAATTTGAGCCTCATCAGTTCCGCCAGCATCTCCGCCCTAGGTATAAGGGGAATCCTCGCCGCCGCGGCGGCGATTATCTCCGGGTTATCATCTGGAATCGCCGAGGAGTAAACTACCACTTCGCTTCCCTTTATGTTCTCGGAGTCATGTCCCGTGTGAATGACTGCTCCCATGGAAGCTAGCCGCCGGGTTATCTGGGTTTGCGCCATATCGGATCCGCTTACCTCAAGACCCATGTTGATTAGCACTTCCGCTATGCCACTCATTCCTATGCCTCCTATGCCTACGAAATGGATTTTCTTGATTTTTCCGTACATTTTCTTATCCGATGAGTTGCTCGATCTCGTTTACGATTTCCCGGGCGGCATGGGGCCGCGCAAGTTTTTTTGAGTTTACAGCCATGCGCTCGAGTTCGCTTTTCTCAAGAATTCTTTCCATGACCGTGCAGAGACCATCGACCGAAAGTTCTTTTTCCTCAACTACCACCGCCGCGTTGTTTGACTCCAATATCCTGGCGTTTTTTAGCTGATGGTCGTGCGCGGACGCGGCTAGGGGAATGAGTACTGACGGTATTCCAAACGCTGTTATCTCCGATAGCGTTCCAGAACCGGCCCTGCAAATCACAAGATCCGTTTTTTCGTAAATCAGGGATATCCTGTCCGTAAATCCGAACACTTCCGCAGCAATGCCCAGTTTCCGGTAAGTTTCCTTTACGCTCTCTGCATGGATTTCTCCAGTCTGATGGGCCACGTTTACCTCTGTGCCTAGTTTTCCCAAAGACAGGGGCACGATTTCATTCAGTTTCCGGGCCCCCTGACTTCCTCCGAGTACGAATATGTTTCGCGGGGTGTTTTGACGCGTTCTTTTCTCCGTTGCGCCGCGGGCAATATCCCGCCTTATGGGGTTTCCTGTGAGCACAGTTTTTCTTGTGGGCAGATGTTCTTTGCTTTCTTCAAAAGTTATGAATATTTTCGCGACGAATCTTGAGAGGATTCTGTTGGCAAGACCCGGAACAGAGTTCTGTTCGCAAACGGCGGTTGGTATGCGGTTCATGCAGGCGCAAAGCAGGGTGGGCCCAGATGCATATCCTCCGACTCCTATTACCGCGTCAGGTCTGAATCTTCTGAGTATCTTTAGCGAGCTTGCCATTGCTCCAGGCAGTGAGGCCGCGGCCTTCGTCATTTCGGAAACGCTTTTTCCAACAAGTCCTCTCAAGTTTATGAATTCAACTGCGTAGCCTTTTTCGGGAAGAATTCTTCTTTCGATGCCATGTCTCGTGCCCACGAACAGAACCTCGTTTCCGCCGTTTCTGCCTAGTATCTCCTCGGCGATTGATATTGCGGGGAAAAGATGTCCCCCGGTTCCTCCTCCTGCTATTATCACTTTCATCTTCTATGCGTGCTGAACCTCGATACACTCAGGATAATTCCAAACGCTGCGAACGTCGATACCAGAGAACTTCCTCCGTAGCTTACAAGAGGCAATGTTAGCCCCGTGGTCGGAAAAAGCCCGACTGCCACCCCCATGTTAAGCGCCGCTTGGAGCGTTATGAGTACCGTAAAACCGAACACCATGTACCTTAAGAAAGAATGCTCTACCCCGATGGATATCCTCAGGCATCTCACTAAGATCACCAAAAAAAGTGCGATTAGCGTTATTACCCCTATGAATCCGAACTCTTCGCCTATTATCGAGAAGACAAAATCGGTGTGTGCCTGGGGAAGGAAGAGCAGTTTTTGGGAACTGTTTCCGAGACCACTTCCGTACATTCCCCCGAGGCCGAATGCCGTAAATGACTGAATGGCCTGATACCCCGAACCGAGCGGATCTTTCCACGGATCAAGAAACGACATTATTCTTTTCATCCTGTAGCTCTCGTTGATGATTGCGGCGGTGAAGATCAGCCCCGATACGACCCCGACGCCCAGCAGGTACTTGACTCTTGTGTTCCCGACGAAAAGCATCAAGAAAAGCACCATAAGCACGAGAAAGGATGTTCCAAGATCCGGTTCAGCTAAAATAAGAGCCACGTAAGCCCCGCCGATGAGCAAGGGAAAGAAAAGGCCGACCCAGAAACTGTCCATCTTTTCTTTTTTCTTGGAGAGGAAATGCGCCATGTAGATGACCAGCATGTATTTGCAGAACTCGGAGGGCTGAAACGAAACCCCCCCGATCGACAGCCATCTTCTTCCTCCGCCTACCTCCTTGCCTATTTCGGGAACGAGCACTATTACCAGCAAAGCGAGTCCGAGCAGATAGCCGGGATAAACAAGCTTTCTCAGGAAAAGCGGGTTTATGTGCATAAACGTCACCATCACAGCTATTCCAACGAAAAAGTATACGAGATGGAATTTCAGGAAATGCATCGAGTTGTCGTAGTGTTTGAGCGAAAATATTGAGCTTGAGTTATATACCGCCACCACCCCGATTACCGCCACTATAAGCACGAGACCGAGCAGTATTATGTCGAAATCCCTGTTTTTGAAATCAAACATTTCTCACGATCTCCTTGAACTGATTCCCTCTCTCCTCGTACGAGCTGAACATGTCAAAGCTCGAGCATCCCGGGGAAAACAGAAGCGTATCTCCTGCTTCGGACAACTCAAAAGCGTTTTGCATCGCCTCTTTCAGCGAATCCGCACATGTCGTTTGTGCTAGGTTGCCCAACTGAGCGCGCATTTTTTCCTTTGTTTCTCCTATGAAAACCAGTGCCTTCACCTTGTTCGCCACAGCGTCCCTCAGGCAGTCGTAGTCGATTCCCTTGTCCTTTCCCCCGGCGACCAGTATGATCGGGGAGGGCAGGCTCTCGATGGCTCTTAACGTTGAGAAGGGGGTTGTGGATTTCGAATCGTTGTAGATACTCACCCCTCTTGCCGTCAGCACGAATTCCATTCTGTGGGGAAGCGGGCGAAATTCGTCTATGCTTTTCTGCACCGGATCCCGCTGACAGCCAAGTATTCCCGCCACCGCTACCGCGGCCATTATGTTTTCCTTGTTGTGTTCCCCGAGAAGAGCAGAGTCCCGAACGGAGAAGGAGAGTTCTCCGGACACTATTTCGTCCTCCCTGCGGTGGATGTCTGTTCTTCCGTCCTGGGAGCCGAAAGATATTTTTTTCGCTCTGAATCCGCCTGAGCCTCTGAGTACCGCCGGATCCTCTGCGTTGAACACTGCCCAGTCGTCTTCGGTCTGGTTTGCGAAAAGGCCGAGTTTCGCCGCCTCGTATTCTTCCATGCTCGAGTGGTGGTCCAGGTGGTCTGGCGATATGTTCAGGATTACGGCGATGTGGGGTGTGAAGTTCCTTATTCCCTGTAGCTGAAAGCTGCTTAACTCGAGCAGCAGAAAATCGTATTCGTCGTCTTTCTCGGCTATCGATATAAGAGGCGTTCCTATGTTTCCTCCCGTAAAGATTTTCAAGCCGTTTCGTCTGAGCATTTCCGAGAGAAGAGACGTGGTAGTTGTCTTTCCGTTCGTTCCTGTTACGCCTATTACCGGCTTTGATATGAAGTTCCACGCAAGCTCGATTTCGCTTATTACCGTCTTTCCGACTGCCTGGGCGTCCCTGATCTCTGGAAGGTCGAACCTTACCCCGGGGCTCAGCACGATCGTGTCTGCCCATTCGAAAAACTCGGGGGCGTGAGTCCCGCACCGGATCTCCACCCCTCCCGTTGTGAGTTCTTCAACCACGGAACCGAGTTCACCGGCTTCCCTTGAGTCGGTTGCCTTTACCGGCGCTCCTTTGGCGCGGAGGAATCTTGAAGTTTCCACTCCCGTTATCCCGAGACCAACTACTAAGAATCTGTTTTCCGCAAGTTCCATCTGATCACCTTATTTTCAGGCTTGAAAGAGCAAGAATGGAAAGAACCACGCATATTATCCAGAAACGCACCACCACTTTCGATTCGGCCCATCCGGCAAGTTCGAAGTGGTGATGAAGAGGGGTCATCCTGAAAATCCTTTTGCCGGTGGAACGAAACGACGCCACCTGGATTATCACCGAGAGGGTTTCCACGAAGAATATTCCTCCGGCAACTATCAGAAGTATCTCCTGCTTTATCATAAGAGCGCTGAATCCTATGGCAGCCCCCAGCGAAAGGGAACCTACGTCTCCCATGAAAACCTCGGCGGGGTGAGAGTTGTACCAGAGAAATCCAAGACATGCCCCTCCGACCGCCGCGAGAAAGATGGCCAGTTCTCCCGCTCCCTGTACATGCGGAATCTGCAGGTAGCTTGCAAACTGAAGGTTTCCCGCGAGATAGGCGAAAATTATGTAGGTAGTGGTTGCAATGGCGATCGAGCCTATGGCCAGACCGTCAAGACCGTCGGTCAGATTCACCGCGTTTGAAGAACCAACAGTAACTAGGAGAGCGAAAAGTATGTATAGATACCCGAGATCTACCACGGCCTGCTTTATGAAAGGGAACACTATTGAGGTCGAGGAATACACCGCGCTCTCACCGGCCCTCATGGACATTGAAAAACTTCCGCTTTCATTCATGCAGAGAATAACCACAAACGTCACAGCGATGAGCGCCTGCCAGAGAAACTTTACCCTTGCCCTTATTCCTTTTCCTCTCTTTATTTTCATAAAATCGTCGAGGAATCCCAGGACGGCGAAACTTACCGTAAAGAGGACCACGAGCATCACCTTGTCTACGAGAAAGTTCGTCCAGAGAAGGGATGAGATGACTATGGCCATTACGATGAATATCCCTCCCATCGTGGGGGTGCCGGCTTTCGCGCCATGGCTGCTGGGTCCGTCTTTGCGTATGGTCTCGTGAAACTGGGCGGCTTTGAGCAGGTCAATCAGCTTTTTTCCCAGAAGAATGCAGAGAAGAAAAGAGGTCAGGCCAGCCCCGAAAGAGCGGAAAGTTATGTACTTGAAGACATTGAGGAAAACAAAGTCGTCTTTTAAAAGATGCAAAAAATAGAGCATGGGCTTATGTTTTGTAAAGCGTCTGTATTACCGCTTCCATCTTCATTCCCCGCGACCCCTTTACAAGCACTATGTCATCCTCTCCGCAGACATCGAGAAGCAGGGCCGCCGCCGCCTGCGGGCTCTGCGCCACATGGCACGCCGTTTCGCTTCGTACCGCCGATACGAGCGACTCCGAGAATTTTCCCATTGCCACCACTATGTCCAGACCGAGCTTCGAAATGTATTCCCCGATCAGTTCATGCTCCGTTTCGCTGCTCTCTCCCAGTTCGAGCATGTCTCCTAGAACTGCTACCGCCTTTGCCTTGCCGTCTCTGTGGGCGATAAGTTCGTCAAGCGCCGCGCGCATTGAGTCGGGATTTGCGTTGTATGAGTCGTTTATGATTCTGAAGCCGAACGGAGTACGGATGACTTCGAGGCGCATGGCGGAGGGGACATATTTTTCAAGACCGGCAAGTATCTCATTCATCCCGCATCCGAACGAATACGCAAGAGCGGCGGCGGAGAGGGCGTTTGAAACATTGTGCACGCCTATTCCCTTTATTCTTGTCTTGGCGGATCGCTTGCCGATGTATATCGTGAATTCAATGGATTCCATTCCCGCATGGCTTATGTTGTCTGCCCTTATAAATGCCTCGGGGGAAATGACTCCGTACGTAACTTTCCGGCAGCGTGCACGGTCGGCTATCTTCGATACCCACGGATCATCAATGTTTACGCAGAAGGTGTTTTCCTCACCGAAGTTTTCAACTAGCTCGCCTTTTGCCCTCGCGACTCCTTCAAGGTCTTTCATTTCCTCTAGGTGGGCTTTGCCTACCGTGGTAATCGTTCCCACGTCGGGCGAGGCCACGCCTGCAAGGGTTCTTATCTCCCCGAAAGAGTTCATTCCCATCTCAAGCACGCAGAAATCGTGCTCCTTCTCCAATTTCAGCAGGTTTAGCGGAAGACCTATGAGGTTGTTGAGATTGCCATAGGTGCTGAGCACGTTACCTGATATGGACAGTATGCTGTGGGTCATGTTCTTGGTCGTGGTTTTTCCGTTAGAACCCGTAATGGCTGCGACACGAAGATCGGGAAACAGATTTCTCCAGCATCTCGACACCTCAAGCAGGGCTTTTTGCGTGGATTCGACCTTTATTATTGCTCCGCAGCTATGCTTTGCATCCTGTATTTGGGGATATTTTTCCACTATTGCTCCCACGGAACCTTTTTCAAAGGCCTCGGCGACATAATCGTGGCCGTCGAAATTGGGACCCTCTATGGCGACGAAAAGCTGGTCTTTCTTTACCTTCCTCGAATCTATAGAGACCCCTGAAGCTCCGATCGGCATCTTGCCGCCGACGAGTCTGCCTCCCGTGGAATTTAGCAGAAAATCAAGGCTGAGTCTCAAAGTCTTCTCCTGTTTCTGGCTTCAAGGTATTTTTCCGCGATTTCCCTGTCGTCAAAATGAATTTTCTCGGTGCCGATTATCTGGCAGTCTTCATGTCCCTTGCCGGCTATCAGCACTGTGTCTGCGCGCCCGGCCGCATTCACGGCGTGTTTTATGGCTTCTTCCCTGTCGGTTATTGTCACAACCCCAGGGTCTTGGGATTCTATTCCTTCAATCATATCCGCGATTATCCCCTCCGGATCCTCCGTTCTGGGATTATCCGAAGTCACTATCAGCACGTCCGAATACCTGCGCCCGATCGCGGCCATGAGGGGTCGTTTCTTCCTGTCCCTGTCTCCGCCACAACCCACCACGGTGATCAGTTTTTCCGCGCAAAGAGGTTTCAGGCACTCAAGCACATTCTCAAGCGCATCGGGAGTGTGTGCGTAATCCACGAAAACGTCTATCCCCGAGGCGTTTTCTATTCTCTCCAGCCTTCCCGGTATGCGCCCGAGTTCACTCAGCGCTCTCCCGGTTGTCCCGGGGGACGAACCGAGAGAGAGAAGTGTTCCGGCTGCCGCCATCATGTTATAGAGGTTGTGTTTCCCCATGAGTTTTGAATCAAGTTCCACCTTGCCCCACGGGCTGGCCAGAGTGGCCTTTATGCCTCCTGAATCAAGCATGAAATTCTCCACAAATACAACTGAGTCTTTTTTTTTCGTGGAAAAAGTTATTTTTTGGCCTTTTTTCGGGACTGATATCCTCATTGCGAAAGGGTCGTCCACATTTATTATCGAGAACACTTCTTTTTTCGCGCTTCTTTCGAGAATTTCCGAGAAAAACCTTTCCTTGGCCCTGAAGTAATCTTCAAGCGTCTTGTGGTAGTCGAGATGATCCTGGGTGAGGTTTGTGAATACCGCCGCGTCAAAATGACATCCGTCGACCCTTTTTAGGTCAAGGGCGTGTGAGGATACCTCGAACGTGACGTTTGTCACTCCGGCATCTTTCATTTCGCGCAGCATGCCCATAAAAGCGATGGGATCTGGTGTCGTGAGAGAGGCAGCTTCGGTTTTCCCCATGTATCTGTTCTCTATGGTCCCCAAAAGCCCCGTGTTTATCCCCTCGGCTTTCCAGCCGGCTTCAATCATGTGAGAGACCGTGGTTTTCCCGTTGGTTCCCGTCACCCCCACGACTTTCATTGCGAGGGAAGGGTGATCGTGGAAGTTGGAGGCGACAATGGAAGCCGCGGCCCTTGAGTCGGTTGTTCTCGCGACGGGAACCCCCAGATCAGGAATTTCTTCTGGAACCTCCTCAAGCAGAAGTGCTACCGCCCCCTTTTTTACTGCCGAGGCGGCGTACATATGCCCGTCAGTAACTTTTCCCTTGATGGCGATAAAAAGAGAACCCGGTTCCACGTTCTGAGAGTTGAGAGTTATTCCTTTAATTTCCGTATCTCCCGGATTCTTCGATCCAGTTAATCTTTCAATTCCCGCGTTTTTCAGAACATCCGCTAATTTCATATATTCTGCTTAAGAGTAAAAGTGCGGTCTTCTTCCTTTATTGTCTTTTCTTCTGTGGATGTTTGCTGGATGACTACCTGCTCTTCGGGCCGCTTGATCCCGGTTTTCGCGCTTTCGTTCATCATTTCAGGCGCGGTTTTATCTTCAGATGGTTCTTCGCGTGGTGGTATGCGCATGTAAAACAGGACTTTTTCAGTTATGGACTTGAAAATGGGTGCTGCGACAATTCCTCCATAGGTGTGCTCCTTGGCGTTATCAACAATTACCACCAGTACAAGACTCGGGTCATCGGCAGGCGCGAATCCCGCAAAAGACGAGATATATCTATTTTTGTAGTAAGTGCGGGTTCGGGGATTGGGAACCTGCGCCGTGCCGGTTTTTCCGGCGATTCTGTAACCTGGGATCGAGGCATTCGCACCCGTACCATCCTTCACCACTTGTTCAAGGATTTCAGCGATCTTTGAAGCCGTGTCATAGGAAATGACCTTCTTCAGGACATCAGGTTTTTTTTCCGTGAGAACTTCTCCCTTGGGTGAGACAATTTTTTTCACTATGTACGGTTTCATCAGATATCCGCCGTTTGCGATACTTGAAAATGCGGTTGCCAGCTGAATTGGCGTCACTGATATTCCCTGTCCGAACGATATAGTAGCCAGTTCTATGTTCCCCCATTTCCGGAGGTTTTGTATCTTTCCGCTGGCTTCTCCTGGAAGGTCAACTCCATTTCTCTTCCCGAACCCGAAATTTCTCAGAGAGTCGTGCAGTTTTTTCTTTCCTAGGGTTTCCCCCATTTTCAGGGCGCATATGTTGCTTGAGTACTTTATGGTTTCGGAAATGGTAAGAATTCCGTATTCGTGTATGTCTCTTACCGTGTTCGAACCGATTTGCTTCATTCCGTTCTCACAGTCATACTCCGTGTTTTCATCAGCCATTTTTTCTTCGAGCAACGTCGCGGCCAGAAACACCTTGAGCGTCGAACCGGGTTCGAAGGAAAGCCATACAGGGAGGTTCTTTTTGCTTTTCTGAGAAAATTCCCTGAACCTGTTGGGATCAAAGGGAGGATAGGAGGCCATGGCTAGTACTTCACCCGTCTGTGGATTCATCATAAGGGCGGCCCCACTTTCTCCCCTCATCTTTCGTATCCCCTTTTCTAGTTCCGTCTCCGTTATATGTTGAATATTGGAGTCCACAGTAAGAACCACGTCGTTTCCCCTTGTTAAATGCTCATTTTCCTTGAGCGGGACATCCGATATGCGGTTTCCTTTCCCATCTCTTCTTATTCTTGTCGTGGCGGGTTTGCCGGCGAGAGCATTATCAAGGCCGTATTCAAGACCTTCTATGCCCTTGAGATCAACATCTGTAAATCCTAGAGCCTGTCCGAGCAGAGAACCGTTGGGATAGATTCTTTTCGGTTCTTCAACAAACCCAACTGCCTCGAGATTCATGGACTTTATTTTTTCCGCGGTCGCGCGGTTTTCTCCCCTTTTGATCCAGACAAAAGATTTCTCCGATTTGGCGAGATCAAGCAGTCTCTTGTGCGACAGGCTAAGAGATTTGGATAGGATTCGCGCCAGATTACTTGGGTTTTCGATTTTTTTAGGATTCAGATAGATCGAGGTCGCCGAAACGGTTGTCGCCAGAGGTTTTTTGTTCCGGTCGTACAACGTTCCCCGTACCGGAGGTATTTTGTAAACCTTGGTGTGCTGATTTTTCGCCCTTGCCGAAAGTTTTTCGTTCTGCAGGACCTGGAGTTCGAAGGATCTGTATCCCAGAAGCATAAAGAGACCGGTAATAAAAACTGAGACAATATAAAACTTCCGTTTTTGTTTTTCAGAATCCCTCATTCTGTTCTTCCTGCGCAACTATTACCTCTTCGAGGAAAATGACATCCTTATAAGTGGCGAACCTGAATCCCTTTTTGTCCGCAACCGGCTTCAAATGTTCAATGGACTTGAGTTTTGCAATTTCGTGCTGAAGCATTTGACTTTCCTTTATAAGACCCTGTTCTGCTTGCCTAGTTTTCGAAATCTCGTAACCCGTCCTCGTGTGTTCGACCTTGATGCGCAAAAAGCAAAGTGCGGCTATCAGGGCTACCCCGAGGATGATTGCTGTGCGCGGAAAAAATCTTCTCTCTGTTTTTTTCCTTACGGTAAAGTCCTTTTTCATCTGAGTTATACCCCCTCTGCTACTCTCATTTTTGAACTTCTCGCTCTGGGATTTTCCGCCACCTCGCTTTTCCCAGGTCTTACGACCGAGCGGGTCACCCTTCGTATCTGCTGAACCCTTGCGCACGCGCATATGGAAAGGTCCGGAGGACAAGAACAGGGAGAGTCAAGTTTTTTGAACATATTCTTAACTATTCTGTCTTCAAGCGAGTGAAAAGAGATTATCGCCAGTCTTGCTCCGGTATTGAGAATCTTCACGGCCTCTTCAATAAAAATCGCCAAGTTGTCGAGTTCATTGTTAATCGAGATCCGAAGTGCCTGGAAAGTCTTGGTCGCGGGATGAGTCTTTTTCGGATGAAACTTTTTGGGGATGGAACTTGATATTATCGAGGCCAGCTCAAAGGAAGTCTGTATACTTTTTTTGGCCCTGCTTTTCACTATCGAGCTAGCGATTCTCCCGGCGAATTTCTCTTCGCCGTATTCTCTCAGTATGTATTCCAGTTCTTCGGTTTTCATTCCGTTTACGAGATCGTAAGCGGAAAACTGAAGGCTCGCGTCCATCCTCATGTCTAGAAACTCGTTTTTTCTGAAGCTGAATCCCTTGCCGCTGCGCTCAAGCTGGAAAGAAGAGATTCCCAGGTCGGCGACGATGCCGTCGACGTGCTCTATTTCCATGGAGTTGACCGTGCTTTTTATGTGTATGAAATTCCTGTTTACCATCTCCACTTTCTCCGCGCTGGCCGAAAGTCTGCCCTTCGCAAGAGAGATAGCGACCTGATCAACGTCCATTCCTATGAGCTTTGATATTAAGGGGTATGAATTGAGAAGGCACTCGGAATGTCCGCCGAGACCCACGGTCGCGTCGACCACTATGGCTCCCTCGGGCAGATCGAGGTGCTCGACCACCTCTTTTGCCATAACAGGGGAGTGAAACTGTTCCTGGGGCTCAGAGCTTATGGCCGCGGCTTTTATTTTCTTAGAGTCCATATCCGGCAAGTACCTCTCTGCTCTGTATGAAGGTCTCAAATGCCCCGCTGCCGTTTTCTTTCTCCCAGATTTCCTTTGACCAGATTTCTATTTTTTTCAGCATGCCGACCAGAACCACTTCAGTTTCGATGGTCGCGTATGAACGCAGCGACTGGGGAATCAGCACCCTTCCCTGGTTGTCCACGGGGCAGTCGACCGCATTTCCCATGAGATAGCGTATTGAAGAGACGGCCTCGCTGTCTGTTATGGATACCTTGGAGAGCTTCTTTTCAAGCTCGTTCCATTCCCTCATGGGGTAGGCGATCAGGTAGCGGTCAAAGTTCGTGATCACGAAGGTCTCGTCTGAGTATTTCTTCCTGCAGACCTCCCTGAACTTTGAGGGAATGCTGACCCTCCCGGTCTTGCTCATAGTGTGTTCGTATCTTCCTCTGAACATTTTATGCTATCTTCTGCCATTATATGCCAAAATATATTCTTTTCATGCCAATTCATAAATTATAAAAAAACATGCAAAAAGTCAAGTAACATTTTGAAATAGTTAATCTTTTCAGGGTGCGGACAGAGGAAATATAAAACTAGATGTTACTTTAATAATGTGGGACGGCGGGGCGGGACTTAAGAAAAAATACTATCCGTTGGGTACGAGATTCTACTTGTTCGCTTATTTTGTATATACTCTCATCCGAAGACACGGCGGTTTTGCGGGTAAAATCCATCTGAGTTTGCTTAAGGAAAAATGTCTATTTTTTTCATAAAACTTGCGGATAAGAGCTCCAACGTTCTTTTGCAGGCGATACTCGGCACCTACGGGCACCTGATGTGGGTGAGGACCGAGGTGCCGCAGGAGATGATAGTGAAGGTGATCACCACCCCTGGACTCGCTTCGGAAACGCGCGAGGTGCTCGAGGCGCTGAGGAGGGAGATAGAGTTTGAGTTTGTAGGTCCTCCGGAAGGCGACGATCTGCCGGGGGAGCAGGACCCTCATGGAAACAAGGGAAGATCATAAGCGCAAGTGGGGGCTTGTAAGCTTCCTCACACTTCTAAGCAGGATCATCGGATACCTGAGGGATGTTGTGGTGGCGGCGCTTTTCGGAGCGGGTTTTCAGACCGATGCCTTCTATGTCGCGTTCCGCATCCCAAACCTGCTGCGCCGCCTTTTCGCCGAAGGATCTCTGGCGGCGATCTTCGTACCCATATTCTCCGAGTATCTTGAATCGGGGGACAGGCGGGAGGCGAAGAACGCCCTGCGCTCCGCGTTTACCGTGCTTTTCATCGTTCTCGTTTTGGTGGTAGTGCTGGGAGTGATTTTTTCCCCCTGGCTCGTGAAGCTTTTCGCCTACGGGTTCGATCAGAAGACTTTCGATCTTGCGGTCTACCTCAACAGGCTTGTTTTTCCCTACGTGCTTTTCATATCTCTTACCGCCCTTGCAATGGGGGTTCTTAACTCCGTGAGACATTTCTTCGCTCCGGCTTTTTCTCCGGTTCTTTTCAACCTGTGCATAATAGCAAGCGCCCTGTTTCTCTACAAGGAACTTGAGGTGCCTATTGTTTCTCTCTGCTTCGGGGTTCTTGGCGGAGGGGTGCTGCAACTGGTGCTCCACCTGTTTTATCTTCGCGAAAAAAAGTTCATGTTCGGGTTCACCAGAACCCTAAACCACCCGGCGGCCAAAAGACTCGCGTTGCTAATGTTCCCCCAGTTTTTCGGAATAGCAGTCTATAACCTCAATATACTCGTGAACACCCAGTACGCGTCTTTCATGTCCGAGGGAACGGTTTCCTATCTTTACTTCGCGGAGAGGATAATAGAGTTCCCCTTGGGAGTGGTGGCCGTTTCCCTGGCGACCGTTACGCTTCCGGCCCTTTCATCCCACGCGGCAAGAGAGGATTACGGTGGATTCGGCGGCGAGTATCTGCGTTCGCTAAGGCGCATGCTGTTTATAATGGTGCCCGCCATGGTCGGGATAGTCGCTTTGCGGGTTCCGCTCTGCAACTTCCTTTACCAGCATGGCGAATTTGATTACGTGGCGGTTATAAACACTTCCCAGGCCATTTTGGGCTACGGCCTCGGACTTTTCGCCGTGGGAGGAATTCGCATCACCGTGCCCGCCTTTTTCGCTCTCCAGGATACGAAGACGCCGGTCAAGGTGGCGTTTTTCTGCTTCCTGCTAAACGCCGTCTGCGGGTTCGTCCTGGGATTTGTATTTTCGCTTGACCACCTCGGTCTGGCGCTTGCGAGTTCCATTTCTTCGGTGGCGAATTTCGTTCTGCTGGTGGTTCTGCTGAACGGAAGGCTGGGACGTTTTCTTTCCCGGGACATTATCTTCTTTTCGCTCAGGGTTCTTGCGATCGCGGTTGTCATGGGTTTTGCCGTGTGGGGTATTGCCGGATTTTCCTCGTGGAGCGAAACCGGTTTTTCTCTTCAGAAGGCGATGGTCATGGCTGCCTCGGTGGGTATCGGCGTTGTCCTTTACTTCCTGCTCGCCAAGCTGGTTGGGATAAAGGAAGTTGAAATGTTCTCTTTTATGAAAAAAAAGTGACGTGGGGCCGGAACACCGTCCCGATTGGGGTTGTCCGCTACCCGGCATTGCGGTATCTTTGGTGAAACGGGTCAGGAATGCCGATTCGATTTCCATGTAAATAGTGTGCTCAGCGCGGATTGGGAAAAAGCGTGGAAGGTTAGGCAGTTGGAAAAAGCAGCAAAAGCTTATGGATGAACTTAAAACCCTGAGTCAGCATGCTCTTGAGACGCTCAGGGAGAAGTACGAGTACACCTCGAGGATTTTTCCCGACTCTGATTCGCTTCTTGCAATGGCGGAGGTTTCTCTTGCGCTTGGTGAAGTAACTAAGGCGAGACTATTGGTTTCTGATTTTACCGAAAAAAACGGAGACAGCAGTCGTGCGAGGGTTATTCTCGCAAAAGCTTATCTTATGTGCTGGGATGCCGCCGCCGCGGAAGAGGAGCTCAGAAAGGCCATTTCTCTTGATCATCGAAACACTCAGGCTTCCGAACTACTGATACATATATACGAAAGTGCGGGGAAAACGGGCGAAGCCTTCAGGGTGGCTCTGTCGCCTGGTTCATATTTGGAACGACTGGAAGAGGGTCTCCCGGAACCCGAAGAACCTTCCCCCGAGCCGGAAAAGGAAATCAAGCCACAGGTCGGGGTTTTCGAAACGGACACGATGCTTAATCTTTATTTCTCCCAAGGGCTTTATGAGGATGCCTTGGAAGTAGTCGAGGTTCTCTGCGAACTTGAGCCCGACAACCCGGTTTACCGCGGCAAGCGCGAAGAGATAATGACTCTTCTTGGAAAATAGCGTCTTCGTCTGGTTTTTTCCCGACCTTTTAATTATCATTACTTGCGGTATTTTGTCCCATGAAAATAATTGTCATAAACGGTCCGAATCTCAACATGCTGGGCAAAAGGGAACCTGAGATTTACGGAAGCCTAACCCTTTCAGACATCGAGTCTTTTCTTTCTTCCCACACCGAGTCTCTGGGCGAGGATGTCCAGCTTTCCTTCTTTCAGTCAAATTCCGAAGGGGAGATAGTTACCGCCATACAGGATGCCTACGGAAAGTTTGACGGAATAGTGATAAACCCCGGCGCCTATACTCATACCAGCGTTGCAATAAGGGACGCCATACTCTCAACCGGAATGCCTGTTGTGGAAGTTCATATTTCCAATATATACAAAAGGGAGGACTTCAGGCAGAAATCGTTTGTCTCGGGAGTATCGCTCGGCGTGGTGTCGGGCTTCGGGGCACGCAGTTATTACCTAGGACTTGTGGGCCTGGTTGAGCACCTGAGGAAAGAAAGCGCCTCTTCCTGAATCTCTCCCCGCGGAATTTTTATGAAGGAAAAGAAATGGGTAGTCGCAAAGCCCGCCAAAGGGCCGGTTGAGAAGATTTCGGCAAAGCTCGGCATTCTGCCGATAACGGCGGGACTTCTGGTAAACAGGGGGATAAGTTCAACTCAGGATGCCGAGGCTTTTCTCTGCGCATCACTTTCTGACCTGCCTTCTCCTTTTTTGATGAAAGGGATGGAAGAGGCGGTCGAGCGCCTTTGCAGGTGCGTTCACAAAAAAGAAAAAATCGCCGTCTACGGCGACTACGATGTCGACGGCATTACGGCGACTTCTCTTCTGACGGGTTTTCTAAGGGCCCTTGGCTGCGACGTCGTATACTACATTCCCGACAGGTTTAAAGAGGGTTACGGCGTAAACTCCCAGGCGCTTCGTGCTCTTAAACAAAAACAGGTGACCCTTGTAATCTCGGTTGACTGCGGAATTACTGCCGTAGACGAGGTGGCGCAGGCCGGAGCGCTCGGGATGGACTTCATAGTTACGGATCATCACAGCTTCTTGGGCCAGCTGCCCGAGGCTGTTGCCGTTCTTAACCCGCGTCAGACGGACTGCGGGTATCCGGGAAAGGAAGTCGCGGGCGTCGGCGTTGCGTTTAACCTTGCCCTCGCCCTCAGGAGAACGCTCAGGGAAGAGGGGTTTTTCGAGACCACGGCGGAACCCAACATGGGAGATTTCCTTGACCTCGTTTCGCTCGGAACGGTTTCTGACCGCGTGCCTGTGGAAAACGTAAACAGGATCATGCTAAAGGAAGGTCTTAAGAGAATGCGGAGTCCCAAAAGGCCGGGCCTGCGGGCTCTTAAGGATGTAAGCGGCATAGGCGACGGGATCGAGATATTCGATCTTGGTTTTCGCCTCGGTCCCAGGATAAACGCGGCCGGCAGGCTTGATTCCGCGGACAAGGCGGTCGAGCTTCTCCTCTCCGACAGCCGGGAGGAGGCTTTTTCCCTCGCGAAGTTCCTTGACGAGCGCAACTCCAGGCGCCGCGAGATCGAAGAGGGGATACTGCGTGACGCGACCCGGATGGTTGAGTCTGTCCCCGGGGGCACAGAGGGCAATTCGCTTGTTCTCTCCTCCCGCGAATGGCACAGAGGCGTCGTAGGTATCGTGGCTTCCTCCATAGCCGGGTCTTACGGGAAACCCGCTTTTCTCATCTCGGTTGATGAAAACGGCGTAGGAAGGGGAAGCGGAAGATCCTTCGGAGGAATAAACATTTTCTCCGTGCTTTCAAAGTGCGAAGATCTTCTCATGGAATTCGGCGGGCATGCCTACGCGGCCGGCGTAACCCTCTTGGAGGAAAAAATCGGTCTTTTCAGGGAGAGGTTCTCAGAAGAACTTGAAAAAAGCGGTCAGAAGCCTGAAAGCAGGCTTAATATAGACTCCGAGATCACTCTCGCTTCCATAAGCGATACTCTTGTCTCCGAGATTGAAACTCTCTCGCCTTTCGGAGAGGGAAATCCCGAACCTCTCTTTCTCTCGAGGGCCGTTAGGGTGGTGGATCAGAACCTGCTTAGGAATCAGCATCTGCGGTTTAAGGTGAGGAAAAACGGTTCTGTGCTGAGCTGCATCTGGTTTTACGCTTCCCGCAAGCGCCTTCCCGAAAAAATAGATCTGGTTTTCGCTCTACGTTTCAACGTGCGAAACGGAGGAAGGGAGCCCCGCCTTTTCATAAAGGATGCGAGGGAGGCACTCCGGTGAACCAGTTATGAGAGATAACTGAAGTTGGTTTTTCTGTAGTTTTCTTGCTTTTTAGCAATTTTATATCAACTGTAACTGTCGCAAGGTTTTACTGATGCTGTATCTATACTCAATTCCTGATTCTGCCAAAAGCCGATCAATATCCAAGGATTTAAGCAACTGGATCGTAATAGGTCTTTTGCTGTCCCAGAAAATAAAAGATCTATAGAAGATATTTGCTGTACCTGAGTTCAGCAGTTCTGCTAATCGGTAAGATTCTTCAGCGTTATCCATGGCAATGAAATTTACAGTATCATCAAATACAACAGCTTTCCTCTCGTGAGGACCAACAACAAAGAATTCAAGTTTTTTGTAAAGGGCGGGAATAGCTACTTTCCAACTGCTAAAGGTATAGTCTCCAACTCCGAAAACGGAGAATCTCGGTTTGTCTTTATATATTGAACTTACTCTTCTATCTAGCAAGTCACTGTATTTTATCAGGTATTCTAATGTCTTAGGTGCCGTCTCCGCCAAATGTTTTGTTTCCTGTCCGATTCTTGTTTGTGGAACTAACATGAATTTTTCAGGAGTTCTGCCATTCGCAAGGCAGGAACCCTTCAACAAGGGGTAAAGACACGAGTCTTCAAGCTCGTTTGTATCACCAAGCCCGTTTATATATAAGTTTTCCTCAATTTTTTCCAATTCCATGATTTTTGAGCAGTCATGTTTGATTCCTGTTCTCCATTTATAATGCTGTCCATATTCAATTAGGTGTTTTGTTTTTCCGTAGCTGTGGATATCGGCGACAAGAAAAGAGTCCCGCAATCCTATTGTCTGAATGGGATTATCCGCTTGTATATCATTATACACCTTGCATTCTTTGCATTTTTTATCGGATGAACTTACGGTCAGTAGGCAGGCATCAGCGGAAACCTGAAAATGAGATTTTGAATCAATGAGGTGCATGGTGGCAACTTCCATCTTCTTGTCGTGTTTCCATGCGTTCAGCAGAACTTTCCTTGCAACTGAAGTTTTACATAACATTGCTACGATTCCCTGCTTTTTTTGGAGCCATTCAATCATCCGGTTTATCATCCACTCCGAGATATCAAAATTACTTTTTCCTGTTAAAGCATCCAACCCTTTCATTTTTTTATGATTTTGTTTTGCAGGCAGGTTATCGCTTTTTAACTGACCAAGCTGTGAGTTTGTAACCCATGGAGGATTCCCTATTACCAGAATGGGTTCCGGCAGATTATCCAAGTCAGATTCCCAGTTTTTAGAGAAAAAATCAGCTGTTTCAATTCTAGCGAGAATGTCCCCGCTGTAATCTGAGAACCAGTTTTTTAACGCCTCAATGTAGCTACCGTCAATATCACAGGCGTATCCAGCCTTTGCTTCATTAAACGCATTCAGTGCTTCCATAAAGAAAGTGCCTATACCACAGGTTGGTTCAACGATGCTTCTTGGTACAACTTTGTTCTTTTTTAACAATATGCAGACTTGCTGTGCCAACTCTTGTGGAGTTTGAAAATCGCCGTATTCTACTTTCTTGGCATCTTTGGTCATTGCTCTTATTTCAACAAATTATGTACCCTATCAACATTCCCGGCCACTTCGATTATGCGGCCGTACTGCAATCTCCATTGCATGGCGTTTGAAATGGTCAGGTAACCTTGTTCAGGCTTTCTTTTAAGAAGTTCCTCCGCTATTTTGTTCGCTTGGATATCATCAACGGGCAAGTTCCTCTCATACATAAATGCGATAAGATCATCGCTGTTACAATTGTTTTCAAGTATATGACGTAACCCCTTGGTGGTTTGGTAATCACCCGTAATTTCTTTTTCTACAAAAATTGTGTGCAGAAAGTTCAGGCGACCCGTTTTTTTCTTATGATCGTCAATTTTTTCATAGACAAAAACCAGAAGAGAATATCCCAAGCCATAAATTTTTTGCCTTGCAGACCTGTAGGGACAGGATGATTGAGGCTGCTTTATGCTTGTGACCTTTATGTCAATCTCCAAGTTTGGGAAATCAATTCCTTTTGCGGAACTTCCGAATTTGAATTCGTAGGTTTCGGCAAGATATTCCCTAAACTTATGTTCAATAAAAGTACCTACCGCTTTGCCGTCGGTTATTCCATAAATTTCAGGAAAAGTTATCCTTGAGTGGGTTGGGGAAAATGATTTTGCCCCCTGAAGAAGTCTTCTTCTTGTGAGTTTTGGTTTTTTCACACAAGTATTATAATGTATGGACACATAAGTATCTAATGGAGGTGCCAGATGAGAGCGAGGCCGCGACTGCCCAAACTTAATATTTTCTATCCGATAATTTTTATCCTGCTGTTTTTTCTGGTGACGGGAGTTTTCATAATAGTGGAAAGCGGGCATGTGGGGGTCGTGCGGACTCTTGGCGCGGTGCAGCCCAATGCGCTTCCGGAGGGATTCCACCTGAAAAAACCTTTCATGGATAAGGTCGAACAGATCGATATCCGTCTTACCGCGGCGAGTGCCAAGGCTGTCTCAGCTTCCAAGGACCTCCAGACGGTACAGACTCAGGTTACTCTCCAGTATTCCATTACGGGAGATCTAGCTCCCGTAATATTTCAGAAGATAGGGAAAAGAAACACCGTGTCGATTACGCTTATAGAGCCTGCGATACAGGAGTCTGTAAAGGCCATTACTGCCAAGTACACGGCCGAGCAGCTGGTCACCAAGAGGGCCGAGGTGAAAGTAGAGATACAGGAGGCCATAAACAATTTCATATCAATTACTCTGGCCGAGAAGGGGATCTCTATCAACGCTCTTAGAATAGCCAACATCGCCATAACGGACTTTGATTTCTCAGATGAGTTCAACAAGGCGATTGAACTCAAGGTGAAGGCTGAGCAGGAGGCGCTTCAGGCTCTAAACGAGAAAATAAGAAGAGTGACCCAGGCTGAAGCTGCCGCTGAAGAGAAAAAGCTTGCAGCAAGTGCCCAGGCTTTCGAGATAGAAGTAGGGTCCAAGGCAAGAGCTGCTGCGATTGAGAGGGAAGCGAAGGCGCTTAAGAACAATCCACAGATCATTCAGCTGCGAATCGCAGAGAGGTGGGACGGTACCCTTCCCAAGTTCACGGGCAGTGGAACTGTGCCCTTAATAAACGTGGATTCTCTTCTGAAAGAAGAGTAGGCCAGGGAGACGCCCTATGTACCCGGTACTTCTCGACCTCGGCGGAGGTCTGGTCATCTACTCGTATTCGGTATTTCTTGCGCTTGGATATCTGGTCGCTTACTGGGTGGTGTCCGCGGACGTAAGCCGCAGGAAGATGGACCCGTCCCTTCCCGCGACTCTTCTGCTCGCGTGTTTTATCGCCGGGCTTGTGGGAGCCAAGATGCTCTTTCTTTACCAGAACGCCACTTTAGCCGAGTTTCTCGCCAACCCCATGCGCTACTTTATATCGGGATATTCATCTGTGGGCGGGCTTGTGGGGATTTTCTTGGCCCTGTGGATCGTCTCCAGGATCAGAAAAACGCATTTTGAGATTCTTCTCGATGTCGTGTGTCCCGCTCTCATTCTTGGTTATGGGGTAGGAAGGATAGGGTGTTTTCTTAACGGCTGCGATTACGGAACCGTGTGTTCCCTGCCTTGGGCGGTTTCTTTTTCCGAGAGAGTTGTCAATGTTCATCCCACGCAGCTTTACGACACGCTGTTTATGGTGCTGCTTTTCGTTTTTCTCTGGAAAATCAGAACCGAGGACCGTCCCACGGGCTTTGTCTCAGCGGTGGGATTCGTGATTCTCGGTACTCAGAGATTTTTTATTGAATTCATAAGGGAGACTACCCCTAGCTTTATAGAAGGTCTTTCCCAGGCGCAGCTGGCGGCTTTGGTGCTCGTTGCCGTCTTCGGGATAAGGCTGTTTCAGCTTTCCGGCGGCGTACTCGGAGAGCGGGCACGGGTTTAGTTTGCTGCTATGCGGAGAATTCTGATAATAGGTCTGGGGCAGGTGGGAAATTTCCTCTCAAAGGAGCTTTGCAAGACTCAGGAAGTCGTTGTCGTCGAAAAAGACGCCGAGCTTATAGCCAAGGCCAAGGAAACCCAGGATGTCCTGGCCATCGAGGGAACAGGAGACGACCCCACCGTCCTGAAGCATGCGGAGATAGAAAAGGCCGATGTAGTTCTTGCTGTTACCGGGAATGACAGGACGAATATCCTGGCCTCGTTTATTGCCCATGCCGCGGGAGTCGAAAAGATCGTTGCCGCGGTAAGAAACGCCAAATATGCCGAGTATGCGGGAGTTATTGAAAACTCGAACATCTCGATAGTAAGCTCGAGCAGCATAATCTCGGAGAAGATAAGCGCGCTTATAAGCGCTCCTTTCGCAGGCAGGGTGGAATTTTTTGCGAGCGGGAAAATCGAGCTTCTCAAGCTCAGGGTGGATGAAGGGGTTCCCATAATAAACGAGAAGCTTAAGAACTTCGTGAGCAGTCCCAGGAACTGGACTTTCGTCGGACTCCAGAGAGAGCACAAAATGAGCATTCCGCGGGGAGATACGGAGCTTCGCCCGGGGGATTTCGTTTTCGCTCTCGGAGTTCCTTCGGCACTTGAGAAGCTTAAAAAGCTGTTTAACCTGAAAATCCAGAAGGTCCATTCCGCTATCATAGTCGGTGGGGGCAGTGTAGGGTGCGAAGTAGCTTCCACGCTTCACGACAAAGGACTTTCCGTAAGACTTGTTGAAAGCGACCATGAGAAGGCCAGGGCTGCCGCCGAGCAGCTTGTCGGCGTGATGGTGTTTGAAGGCGACGGAACCGACCTTGAGGTACTGAAGGAGGCCGGGGTTGAAAAGAGCGATTACCTGCTCGCGCTTACCGGAGATGACGAGAACAACGTGCTCAGCGCACTTCTCGCGAAAAATCTCGGCATTGATCGCTGCACGGTGCTTTATTCGAATCCCGATTACGTGGAAGTGCTTGAGGCGATAGGTATCGACAGGGCAATAAGCATAAACATGGCCGTGGCAAACGGTATTCTGAACTCGCTTCATCTCGGCGGAGAAGCTAACATATCTCTTCTTTACGAGGGAGCGGGAGAAATACTTGAATTTGACGTAAGCGAACACACGAAAATTCTCGGGGTGGCGCTTGCAGACTGTAAAGTGCCCCCCGGTTCCGTAATAGGCGTATGCATAAGGGACGGGAAACCGATATTCCCCGGCGGGGACTTCGTCGCGCAGGTCGGAGACCGTCTTGTGGTGTTCGCTCTGCCAGCCGCCGTACAAAAGGTTGAAGAGATACTGGTTTCGTGAACGTTAGGTTCTGTTTTGAGATCACGGGGAAATTCGTGATGTATCTGGGTCTGCTGATGCTCGTGCCGGCCGCCTGCACGCTGTTCTACGGTGAGAACGATCTCTCTACCTTCCTGATCTCGGCGCTTGTGACGTCGCTTGCCGGCCTTGCGCTCCTAGCGGTCTTCCGTCTCCCCGAAGCTCCGACTGAAATACGAAGAAGAGAAGGTTTTCTGATTGCGGCGCTTTGCTGGGTACTTGCGAGCGTTTTCGGCGCCATTCCCTATTATATTTACGGGGTGTTCGCCAGCCCGGTTGACGCGCTTTTTGAATCGACCGCGGGTTTTACCACCACCGGAGCCACCGCACTTGCGTCCATTGAAGGGCTTCCCAAGGGCATCCTTTTCTGGAGGAATTTCACTCAGTGGCTCGGCGGCATGGGGATAATAGTCCTGGGAATCGCGATTCTCCCCAGGCTTTTTGTCGGCGGTGCGCAGATCATGGGGCATGAGACGCCGGGACCTGCAACGGAGAAATTCGCTCCGAAAATCGCCGAGACCGCCAAAAAGCTCTGGATTGTGTACATTGGCCTAACAGCTGCGTTGGCTGTGCTTCTTGTTTTCGGCGGAATGAGTTTCTTCGAAGCTCTAACGCATTCGTTCAGCACCCTTTCAACTGGAGGTTTTTCGTGCAGGGATGCAAGCATAGGGGCTTATGACAGCGTCTACATACAGGGGCTGATCACGTTTTTCATGTTCCTCGGCGGAACGAGTTTCGTGCTTCATTTCTACTTTTTCACCGGGAAGCCCGGGAGGCTTTTCAGGAACTCAGAGTTTCGGTTCTATCTCTTTTTCGTCATTGCTGCGACGATGTTTATAACAATGGAACTCATGCAGACCGGCGTTTACGGAACCTTCTCCGAGTCCCTGCGCTACGCGTCTTTCCAGGTGGTTTCGATTATTACCACGACCGGCTTCACCACCGCGGATTTTGACGCGTGGCCGGCTTTTGTGAAATGGGTGATTTTCATGCTGATGTTTTTCGGAGCGTGCGCGGGATCGACTTCCGGATCGGTAAAGGCGCTGAGAATTATGGTGCTTTTCAAAAAAGCGCACAGGGAGGTGCGAAGGCTCGTTTATCCGAGCATGGTTTCTCCCATAACCATACAGGGAAAGACCATGAACGAAAAAGCCGTCTCGAGCATAACGAGCTTCTTTATCCTTTACATTTTTCTTTGCGGCTTCATTGCCCTTATGGTCCTTATGCTTGAGGACATATCCCTGGAATCCGCCGTCTCGGCCGCGGTTGCGTCCATAACCAACGTCGGACCCGCTTTTGACGAGGTCGGTCCGACCAACCACTATTCCCACCTGAGTTCGCCAACGAAAATCATGCTTTCACTGGCCATGGTCATAGGGAGGCTTGAACTCTACACGGTTCTGGTGCTTTTCATGCCGTCTTTCTGGAAAAGGTAGAAGAGATTCCTGCTTGGCTTGGCAATTATGGTTTCTGAACTATAGATCGTATAAGGATAATGTCTTTGTTCGCTAGGAAAAATTTTCTTTCTTGTCCAGCTCTTAGTGTATTTAAACGCACAGTAAGTTCCTTTTGAAAATTGGCAAAACTGAATGTAACCTAGTAGAACTATTATATGGTAGTATTTCATTCTTTCCTTCCCTGCTTCCAGCGGGTGTTTATTTTTTTTACGATTTTGGTTTTCGGAAAACATGGAAATTATCATTGATCCCAAACAGCCTCTGGATTTCCAGACATCAGCGGGCATTGGAAATTTTGACGGCATTCATCTCGGACACAAAAAAATAATAAACGCCGTGAAACAGCGCTCGCGGGAAAATTCCACGCGTTCTTGCGCAATAACCTTCGATCCCCATCCGCAGAAAGTCCTCGGCAGAAAGGAGGTTTCCCTTATCTTCCCGCTAGAGCGTAGATTCGAGATGCTTGAGGCCACGGGAATTGACGTGGTCGTCTGTCTTAACTTTACCCGTGAACTCTCAGAGGTAAGTGCGGAGGATTTCGTAAAGGACATCCTTCTTCATCGCCTGAGGATAAAGAACATAATTGTGGGCCCCGGATTCTCTTTCGGACACAAAAGACAAGGAAACGTCGATCTTCTCAGGTCAATGGGGGAAACACATGGATTCAACACCGTGGTCGCCGAAGCGGCACAGGTGGATGACCGGGTGGTAAGCAGCAGCGCCATAAGAGGTCTTGTAAGAGACGGAGAAATCAGCGAGGCAAACCGGTTTTTCGGTTACGATTACTACATAGAGGGTATCGTTGTGGAAGGAGAAAGAAGAGGCAGGAAACTGGGTTTTCCTACGGTTAACCTTGATACCAAATGGGAGATTCTTCCCAGACCGGGAGTCTACGCTACCTACGCCAAACTTCCCGACGGCTTCCACGAAAGTATTACCAATATAGGGATCCGCCCGACATTCGAGGAGAGCAAGCTTACGGTCGAGACCCATATCTTTGATTTCAATGAGAACCTTTACGGAAAGGAATTCAGAGTTAACTTTGTCAAAAGGCTGAGAGATGAGAAACGTTTTGAGAACGTGGATAAGCTTGTAGCGCAGATCAAACACGATATCGCGGCGGTACGCGAAATTCTTCGCGGCCACCCGAAGGACGAGCGGATTTGGAAATAAGAGCCACGACACGGATATACGGCATTTTTGGCCATCCGGTATCCCAGAGCCTGTCTCCTGCCATGCATAACGCGGCGTTTAGATATCTGGGACTTGACTGCATCTATCTGGCCTTTGACGTGGGTCCCCGAAACGTAGTCGAGGCGGTAAGTTCTATAAGAGCCCTTGGTCTCTGCGGTATTAACGTCACTATCCCGCACAAGCAATCCGTCATGGCTGGCCTGGATGAAATTGCTCCCGAGGCATCCATGGTCGGAGCTGTAAACACCATAGTTAACGAGAGCGGAAGGCTCAAGGGCTATAATACGGACATCTCCGGGGTGTTGAGGGCGCTTGAATCCGAGCTTGAATTCTTCCCGAGGGGCAAGAATGTTTTTATCGTCGGAGCGGGCGGAGCCTCAAGAGCCGTCATAGTGGCGACGTGTACGGGCGGAGCCCGAAGCGTTACGGTTGTGAACAGAACCTATTTGAAAGCTCAGAAGCTCTCGGAGGAATTTTCTCCGCACTTTGGCGACGTCGGGTTCTCCGCGGCACCGCTTGACGATTCGGGTCGGGTTTCGGAACTGATGGAGCAGGCGGATATCGTGATTAACTGCTCGTCTGCCGGGATGGGCGATATCGAACCGCTTTCCCTCCCTCTTGATCTGCTTGGCCGAAACTGCGTGGTCTACGACCTTGTCTATAAGCCTCCCGTTACTCCGCTTGTAAGGGACTCCAGGGCTCTCGGGTTAAGGGCGGAATCCGGACTTGGCATGCTGCTTTACCAAGGGGTTGACGCTTTTGAGATCTGGACCGGCGAAGACGCCCCGGTAGAGGTGATGAGAGAGGCTCTCTCTGTTCCCAGGTGAGAGGTCCGGTTTTTTGGTATAATGAATCCAGAGTTTTTTAATCGGTCACGGGAGAGTTTTAATGAAAGTAACCAGCCCAGCCGGGGATTTTGAGATAACGGTGAAAGAATCGTCCGTGGAGGGCGACTTTATAGTCATAAGCGGGCAGATGGGGGTTTGGGATTCGCAAATCTACATGAAGCCCTCCGATCTTCTTAGTTTTGCGGGGGTGTTGTTTAACCTTCAGGTTGTTTTATTCCTCGCGAAGCAACCGTTCAGATGTATTTTCGGCAAAAAACAGGATTAACCTGCGCGGTTTCTTCCGAGAGAGAAAAGACTGGTGGCAGCACAACTTCTCATCTGTCCGAGAACGGATCGGGGATATCGGGGTGCCAGCGCGCGAAATGGTTTTTGTGCGCTTCCGTATATGCTCCGGGCGGATAGTACTTGTCGTAGAAATCCAGATCCAGATGATGGGCCTGCACCATGAACCGGAGGAACATCGGGTCTGAAAAAGCCGGGAACCTGCCGTACGTGTCGTAAACGTAGTTGCAGATGTCCTTTACGACCTGAATTTCGTCCTTGCTGGGCCTTTCAACCTCCGCGAGCACTCCCGTCGGATCCTTGTAGGGAAGCTTGTGAGATTCCCAGTTTGTCCATTTCATGTCGTTAAACGCTTCCACGGCTTCCCCCATGTCCTTGTAGTACGGCGGGCAGAACGCCTGGAACAGGTCGTCGCGACCTACCGCCACCGGGTTGGGATTTCCCGTGTCGCCCTGTATTTTCGGAGTGGCGAACCGGAAGCCCAGTCCCCTGTGAAAAGGGGTTCCGCCGAGCATGAACATGCTTGCGAATCCGCTGAAAAGCCATCCCCCGAGACCCAGGGTCTGAAGCGTCAGGACCATGTTCTGTCCCATGAAGGCCTGCTCGGCTATGTAGCCGTTTGCGAAGCGAAGCTCCGCCTCGACAAGCGGCATCCTTTTTGACTTGTCAAGAAAGCCTTGCTCAAGCCAGTGCGCGGTTCCGGGCGGTCTGAGCCTGTGAAGCTCGTCGACGAAATTGAACCTGTGATCCGGTCTCATGTAGAAGAAGTAGAGATTGATTATGCACGCCGAGAGGTCGGTTACCGGCATGAATACCGTAGTTCCGGGCTTGTTCACGTTCCAAAGATTGTGGGCGGCGATTCCCGGAGGTTTTGACGGCAGATCCGCCCTTCCGTCCGAAAGCTTGATTCTGGATTCGCGGAACAACTCGAGTATCCGGTCCACTCTCTCGTGCCGGGTCATTTTCTCAAGACCTTCAAAATCCTCGGCGCGGCGGTCATGCATTTTTATCATGTAGAGCCCCTCGTCGTTTGTGTAGAAAAGCTCGGTTCTGTGCACGTCCCCCAGGGCTGGAATCGTCTTGCTCGTGAACTGCATCTCAAGGTCAAGACCCACGTGCGGGGGGAAATCGGAGAGATTTATGTTTTTTATACCGAGACCCGTCCACACCAGTATGGCTTCCTCAAGTTCGGACAGCGGTACGGGATCGTGCTTGGACTTGTATTGAAGAGGTCCCCTTTCGATTTCCATTCCAAGACCGAAACGACGGGACCTTCTCTGAAAAACGGCGTCGTAGAAACCGTGGTCTATGGCGTGATCAAGACCTTCTGGGTGTTTGCTCATGAATTTCTCCTTGGTTTGGTTTCTCCGCTTGAGCGGACAATTTCATTCTTCCTCCTCGGAATCGGACGGGGTCATAAGTTTCATATACTCATTTTCCGTGACTATCTCCAGCGAACTCTCGACCCTGTCAATAAATACCACTCCGTTTATGTGATCGTATTCGTGCTGGAACACTCTCGCCGCAAAATCCGAGAATCCCTCTTCGACAAGATTGGCATTCCTGTCCCTGTAGACTGCCCGGATGGACTTGTGTCTAGGCACAAGCGCCCGGAGTCCCGGGATGCTGAGACACCCCTCCCAGTCTTTTTCCATCTCGTCGGACACCGAGACTATTTTCGGGTTGATTACCACCTTGGTTTCCGTTTGCGGGGCATCGGGGTAGCGCGGGCTTGCGACTCCGGCTATTATGAAGATTCGGAGGGACTCGGATACCTGGGGAGCGGCGATTCCGACACCGCTTGCTTCGGCGGCTGTGATAATCAGGTCGTCAATCAGTTCCTGAATATCCGTGTCGCTTATGTTTTCGACGTTTTCGGCTTTCTGCCTGAGCACGGGGTTTCCAAGTTCAGTGATTTCACGTTGCTGAGCCATGATCGTAACTGATTGAAAACAGCCCGCTGAAGCGGATTGCGGGCCTCTGTTTAAGGTCTTATTATTATAAAACAAAAAGCCGGGAGGTTAAAGGAGGCATCGTGGCCGGGATTGAGCTTATACATAGGGCAGGCAGCTTCGCGGAGAGAACCGCGGTTGAGGACTTGACGGGAAACTTCACTTACACAGATCTGCTGCGCGTCTCCCGTTTCGGGGCACTTAACCTCCTCGGCGGCGAAAGAGATCTTGAGGAGAAGAGGGTGGCCTTTATCGTTCCCCCTGGATTCGGGTACGTCGCCCTCAAGCTCGGCGTGTGGATGGCGGGGGGCGTGTCCGTTCCCCTGGGTACCGCACATTCGCCAAGAGAGATAGAATACGTCACAGGGGACTCCGGGGCCGAGACGGTGATCTTTCACCCGGATCTTGGGCATAAACTCGAGGAGGTTTCTTTTGCCGCCGGAGTGCGGTTACTAGAACTCGAGGATGTTCTGCGGCCGGCCGACGGAGAACTTCCGCTCATACGCGAGGAAAGAAGGGCGATGATCATATACACAAGCGGTACCACCTCGAGGCCCAAGGGGGTTGTCTCAACGCATCTTAACATAAAGGCCCAGATAAACAGCATGGCGGAGGCGTGGGAGTGGGGCCCTGAGGATTCGATACTCAACGTCCTGCCCCTTCATCATCTCCACGGCATACTGAATGTTGTTCTCTGTTCCCTTTGGTCCGGTGCCAGATGCGTAATGATGAACGGGTTCAGTGCGCGGGGCGTGTGGGAGAGATTCGAGAAAAAAGACCTGACCCTTTTTATGGGGGTCCCGACGATCTATTCCAAGCTGATAGATTTCTGGGAGAGTTCAACCGCCCAGAAGAAAAAACAGATGAGCGACTGCACCCGGGAATTGCGCCTCATGGTCTGCGGTTCTGCAGCTCTTCCCGTGTCCGTTCTTGAAAAATGGAAGGAAATAAGCGGTCACGTGCTTCTTGAGAGATACGGGATGACCGAGATAGGCATGGCTCTTTCGAATCCTTACAGGGGCGAGAGGCTGCCCGGGCGCGTGGGATTTGCAATGCCGGGAGTCGAGGTGGGTCTTTTCGACGCGCGGGACGGCCAGCTGGGGGAAGGAGGTCAAGGAGAAATCAGGGTGAGGGGAAAAAACGTGTTTCTTGAGTACTGGGGAAAGCCGCGGGAGACGGAGCGTGCCTTTTGCGATGGATGGTTCAAAACGGGAGACATCGCGTTTTCGGAGCGAGGGGGTTCCTACAGGATACTCGGGCGGGAGTCGGTGGACATAATAAAGTCAGGCGGATACAAGATATCCGCTCTTGAGATAGAGGAAGTACTCCGGGAGCATCCGCTTGTCGAGGAATGCACCGTGGTCGGGATTGCCGATCCCAGCTGGGGAGAGAGGCTAGGGGCCGCGCTTGTGTTGAGGGAGGGCTCCTCGATAGAGCTTGAGGAACTTCGCGACTGGGCTTCCAACAAGCTTGCCCGATACAAGCTTCCGACCCGTCTTCTGCTTCTTTCCTCGCTTCCGAGAAACTCCATGGGCAAGGTTACGAAAAACGCAATTAAGCAGTCTTTTGAAAATAGTTTATAATTTCTTTCTGTAATCTAGGGTCGGTCTTCTTAGGTTTTAAGGATTAATGTGTGGAGAGAGATGAGCCAGGCTGGAAGCGCCCCCACGCGCTCAAACGGCCGTATCCGTTACGGTCCTGACATGAAAGTTCTCATAGTCGGCGGCGGTGTCGCCGGACTCACCCTTTGCGGGCTTCTCCAGCAGCGGGGGTTTCAGCCCACCTTGGTTGAGAGGGCTCCCGAGTTCGGAGACGTGGGGTACGTGATAGTGGTGTGGCCTTCCGGTAGCAGGATACTCAAGGGGCTTGGCCTCTACGAGCGGCTGCAGGAGCGGGGCTGCGCCTTTACCAGTTACAACATTTCCAACTACAGGGGCAAGGTCATAAACAGCTATACGATTGATTCCGTGGTGGAAAAATACGGCCCAATAATAAGCATTTACCGCCCCGATCTCATAGACATACTTAGGGGGGCGGTAAGCGAAGATTCAATCAGGATGAATACCATGGTCGTTTCCCTTGAGGATACGGAGGACGGGGTCGAGACGGTGTTCAGCGACGGGAGTACGGGAACCTACGATCTCGTTATGGGATGTGACGGGATAAGGTCCAAAGTCCGCGGGGACGTCTTCGGCGAAGTGCCGCTTCGCTACAGCGGCATGTCCGGGTGGGGCTTCTGGGTCAACCCCGATCTCTGCTCACACGAGGGGATCATCGAGTACTGGGGAAGGGGAAAGTTCCTTGGAATGTGGCCGACGCGCGGACGCCTTGCCGTTTTCACCAGCGTGAGAAGGAAATCCGGCGTCCACGACAGCGTCGATACGAGAATAGAGAGCATCCGGCAGAGTTTCGCCGAGTTCGGAGGGGTGGTGCCGGAAATTCTGCGTGGCCTTGAAGACCCCCGCGAAGTTTACTATGATGAATACAATGACCTCAGGATGGATGGCTGGTCGCACGGAAGGGTGGTGCTTGTAGGAGACGCGGTTCACGCCATACTGCCAAACGCCGGCGCTGGAGTGTCGATGGCGATGGAATCGGCCGCCGTTTTGGCCGAGGAGCTTTGCAGAACCGATTCCGTAAACTTTTCCCACGCCTTCCGGCAGTACGAGTCAAGAAGAAAAGCCAGGGTGAACAAGGTTCAGAACCAGTCGAGAATCATGGGGAAATTCATATACACAGAAAGCGGCATCCTCTCGTCGGTCCGCGATTATGTCGTGAGGGCGTATTCGAGCAGGCAGCTTTTCAGATACTGGGACAACATGCTGAAAGATCCCCTTTGAAGTCGATTTTCCGCGGCTAAAAAATTTTCGGTTCCGGAGAGTAAATTAAATGAAATCACCTAAACATCTGCTTTTTTTCTTTGTCGTGGCGGCGGTTTTCGCGCTTCCTTTCTCAAAGGCTCTTTCCCATGACTCTCCTGAGTCCATTTCGCCCACTGTAAAACGTCTTACACCCTCAGTCGTCAATATAAGCACGACAAACGTGATAAAAACCTCGCCGTTTGGCTCGCCATACCAGGATGAACAGTTCAAGAAATTCTTCGAAAAATTTTTCTCCGACCAGATGCCCGGGAGGGAATTCAGAAACAAGGGACTCGGTTCCGGCTTCGTAATGAGTTCCGATGGCTACATAATTACCAATAACCATGTCGTAAGAAAAGCCGAAGAGATCGAGGTGATACTCGAAGGCGGCAAGAAATACAATGCCAAGATAGTGGGCACCGACCCCGTAACCGATCTGGCGCTGCTGAAAATTGATTCCGAAGAGCCTCTTCCCGCAGTGGAAATGGGCGATTCCTCGGCCCTCCAGATAGGAGACGGGGTGTTTGCTATCGGAAACCCCTTCGGCCTGGGTCACACGGTTACCGCCGGGATAGTCAGCGCGAAGGGAAGGGCCCTTGGAATCGGGCGATACGACAATTTCATTCAGACCGACGCGGCTATTAACCCCGGAAACAGCGGGGGCCCGCTTTTTGACTACGAGGGCAGGGTGGTGGGGGTGAATACCGCGGTTATGGCGCGCGGCCAGGGCCTTGGTTTCGCAATACCGATAAACATGGCGAAGCTTGTCGTTGAGCAGCTCAAGGCTAACGGGAGAGTTATCAGGGGGTGGCTAGGAATAATGATTCAGGATATAACCCCGGAAATTTCAGAGGCACTCGGGATTAAGCGCGACAAGGGAGGACTGATATCCGAGGTCAAGGGAGGGAGTCCGGCGGACAATGCGGGTCTTCGGAGGGGCGACGTGATCGTTTCCGTTGAGGGAGATGAGATTCCGGACGCCGCGACGCTTGCAAGAAAGCTGGCACTCACCAAGCCCGGGGTCGATACGAAGTTCGTGGTGCTTAGCGACGGGAAGGAGAAAACCCTTACCATAAAGCTTATAGAACATCCCGAGAACGAAAGAGTCGAGGAATCCACAGACAAGCTTAAAACCGAGGAGAAGCTTGGCATCGAAGTGAGCGAGATAACGCAGCAGCTAAGAAACCGGTTCAGGATTAATGCGTCGGGCGGAGTGATCATAGTAAACGTCGCGCCGGGGAGCCTCGCTTCTGAATCAGGACTTCGCGTGGGCGACGTGATACTTGAGGTAAACGGAGATTCCGTCGACGGGCTTAAGGAATACCAAAAAGCACTTGAGAAGCACGGGTCGGGAAGAACCTTGCTTTTTCTAATCGAGCGTGGGGGCAGGACTATATATCTGGGCGTAAAGACGGGCCGCGGCTGATGATAATAGAGGAAAAACTCTCGGAACTCGGAATAGAACTTGCAAAAGAAGTTCCCGCCCTGGGAAGTTACGTTCCCGCGACCGTGTCGGGCAATCTGATTTTCATATCGGGCCAGCTTCCCGTTAAAGATGGAGAGCTTCTCTTCACGGGCAAGGCGGGGTCCGATCTTACGGTTGAGCAGGGCTACCGGGCGGCGAGGCTTGCGGCGATAAACGGCCTCTCCGTAATCAGTCATATTCTGGAAGATCTGCGGCAGTTAAAAAGAATTATAAAAGTAACGGGTTACGTGGCAAGCGCTCCTGGTTTTACAGAACAGCACAAGGTGGTTAACGGCGCCTCTGAGCTTTTCACTGATGTGCTCTCGGAGCGCGGTCGCCACGCAAGGGTAGCCGTGGGGGTTCCCAGTCTTCCCATGGACTCGCCGGTTGAAATTGAGATTGTAGCCGAGTTCTCTCCCGCTGCCCTGAGAAGCTCGGATATTTCCCCCTGATGTTTCCCGTATACCTTTATTCGGACAGTCCCTCGCAGTCGCTTGTCATGGAAGACGTGGTGGGTTTTCTCTCCGGGCTAGGTCTTTCGGTTGAGTTTCGCGGAGATTTTCTCAGTTTTCTCTCGCTTGAGGCTGAAGAGACGGCGGAACTTGACTCTCTTATACAGAAGGCCAGAGTCTTTGACATTGAAAAGCCCGTTGAATTCTCAGGTAGTCCGCGACCGTCTGATGTGTTCGAAAAAGAACTATACGACGGTTTCTGGATGCAGAGAATATTCTCGAAGTTTTTCCTGAAAAAGCATCTCGGAGAACTTGCGAAAACCGGCTTCCACGCGGTTGTTACGGGGAGGCTGCTTGGAACTTACGGATCCCGAAGATACCACGCGAGAGTCATCATCTCGGGGTTTCCATCCTTTATTTCAACCTCAGGAGTTGTGGAAGGCCCGGCTAGACCCAGGGAATATTATTTCCTCAAGGCGGAGTTTTCCCGGTTGGGAAAAGACCTCGCGGAGCTTGACGAGATATTCCGGGGAAAGTTTGTCGATTACGAAGACGATAAGATAACGAAGATAGCAAGCGCGTACGTGCTTCAACCCCTTCTACATAATTTTTCGGGGAAGGAGTTCTGCCAAAACGGCGGATGCGCCCTTTTCAATTCCCACTGGCAGAGGGAAGTTCTCGATATCCAGTACTCAGGTGTTTTGTGCGCCGAGTGCGAGAGTGAAATAAAGAGGATAGCAGGAGGGTAGAAGCGGCTCCTTGCACTGCGAAGAAGGATGATAGAAAACCTGTGTGGTTCCTAGTCCATCTCGTCAAGTATGTTTACCGCAACCTGGGCCACCTTTTTTCCGGAAAGCAGCATCCCCCCGAAAGTGGGTCCCATTCTCGGAAGCCCGAAGGTGGTGTTAACGGACATTCCGCATGCCAGCAGCCCGGGGTGTATTTCTCCGGTGTATTCGACGAGGGCTTCTTCTGACTTCTCAACCCACATTGATCCATGACCCGGAAGTTTTCTGTAAAGACCCTGCTGGGAGAGCCTTGAAACGCAGTAGGCGTCATGTCCCGTGGCGTCTATTACCAGCTTTGATTCTATCGCAATGGGGTCAAGACAGGTTATCTCCTTGGGCATGTTCGCTATGGGCGTCCAGTTGATGACTATTCCCGCGACTCTTCCGTTCTCCCTGTAAACCAGGTCGTCAAACAGCGTCATGTTTCTTACTTTTGCTCCCGCTTCGCACGCCGTCGCTATAAGCTTCGAGCAGGCGTAAGGGCCGTCGGCTACGAAAAGTCCTTCGGAGACCTCTTCGTACGGTACTTCGATCTCGTCGAGCACCGTCTGTCCCGGTGCGCGTACCGTGACCTTGTTCATGAGGTATCCGCCGATCCAGAACCCTCCTCCAAGGTAGTTCATCCTTTCAACGAGCAGCACCTTGTACTTTTTCTTCGCTATGTCCTTTGCCGCTACAAGCCCGCTTGGTCCCGCGCCGACGATTATAACGTCACTTGTAATGTATTCGCTGAATTCTTCCGAGAATCCCTCGACTATGGCCCGTGTTACTTCCTTCTCTCCTACCGGTGCGAACTGCGGGGTCTTTAAACTGTCTGACATGTGGTTTTCCTCCGAAAAAACGTCAATAAGTCTTTCTGCTTTTTCCTGCTCTACTGCTCTTCTTCCTTCACGACATTTAGGGTTATCTGCTGGGTCACGTCCGTATGAAGCTTAAGATCGACCGTGTATGTTCCAAGGGCTTTTATAGTGCCGTCAAGCGCTATATCCCTCCTTGAGATCTCAAATCCTTTTTCCGCCAGCGCGTCGGAAATGTTCTGCGAAGTGACTGATCCGAACAGCCGGTCTTCTTCCCCGGACTTGGCGGATATGGAAATCTCAAGACCCTTGAGTTTCTCCGCGAGCGCCTTTGCGTTCTCGAGAACCTCGGTTTTGCGCAGTCTTATTGCCTCTATCCTGCTTTCCCAAGCCTTAAGGTTCGCCTCGGTTGCCTTTATCGCGAGCTTGCGGGGAAAAAGATAGTTTCTAGCCATCCCGTTTTTCACGTCTTTTACGTCTCCGACGCTTCCTATGTTCTCCACATCGGAAATCAGAATTACTTTCATTGTTTACCTCCGCGCATGGGTTAAGCGGTATCCGGGAATCACTTGTGAGTTACTGTGTACGGCAAAAGCGCCATGAAACGGGCTCTCTTTATCGCGATCGCCACCTTCCTCTGCTCCTGCCTGGAAAGCCCGGTGTTTCTCCTGGGCAGTATCTTTTTTCTCTCCGTTATGAACTGAGAGAGGAGTTCCGTGTCCTTGTAATCTATCTGCTTGCCTTCCTTGGCAAGGTCTCTGGGTTTTTTTCTGCGCGAGTAAAACTTTCTGCCTCCCCCGCCCATTGCTCTTCTGCTCATGATTCGCTGCCTCCCTTAGTCTGTTCTTCGTCTTCCTGAGGCGGTTCCTGACTTTCTTCGGCCTGCTTCTCAGCTTCCTGAGGCGGTTCGGCATCTCCCTCGGCCTGCTCTTCAGCTGTTAAAGGAGGAGTCTGAAAAGCGCTTTGATCTTCCTGCCCGGATGCCTGCGGAGGAGCGCTCGTCGCGGCCCCCGTCGGTTTTTGCTCCTCGATGTATTTTACGGTCATAAACCGCAGAACGTTGTTCTTGGAAAGGTTAAAATATCTTTCTATGTCCGTTACGGCCCCAGGTTCAGATGCGTAAACGGCTATGTAGTAGGTGCCCCTGGTATAGTTGTCTATCCTGTATGCAAGATCCCTCTCGGCCCATTTCTCGGATTTTATTATTTCTCCGCCGTTTGCGGCCACACTCTGCTCGACCCTGTCCTGGATCGTAAGGAGATCTTCGGGGGATATATCTGGTCTTACTAGGTAAAGCGTTTCGTACTTCGTCGGCTCAATAGCCATGCTTACTGCCTCCTGTCTTGGTCTTAGGCCCCTGAACGTCATTGCTTAGAAATCAGGAGCAACAGAGAAAACTATTATACTGATTTTCAGAAACCGTGTAAATAACAAACGGGCGGGACTGTTGCCCCGCCCGCAGTTCAGGCGTCCGTTTTACAGTATGAGAAGGGGAGCCACAACGAGCGATACTATGGACATAAGCTTGATGAGAATATTCATCGCCGGCCCTGAAGTATCCTTAAACGGATCTCCTATCGTGTCTCCTACGACGGCGGCTTTGTGCGCCTCAGATCCTTTTCCTCCTAGGTTTCCTTCCTCTATGAATTTCTTCGCGTTATCCCAGGCTCCGCCCGAGTTCGCCATCATAAGGGCGAGCATGACTCCCGCCACAACGGCGCCTGCGAGAAAACCTCCGAGGGCTTCCTCTCCGAGGGCAAAACCTATGATAAGTGGCACCACTATGGCGGTAATGCCGGGCAGTATCATCTCTTTTAGGGAAGCGTCTGTGCTTATCTGCACACACCTTGCGTAGTCCGGGGTAGCTTTTCCTTCAAGAAGTCCGGTTATTTCCCGAAACTGCCTTCTTACTTCCTCCACCATCTGCTGCGCCGACCTTCCCACGGAACCCATTGTCAGGGCGCCTATGAGAAACGGGATCGTTCCGCCCACAAGCATTCCTGCCACTACCTTGGGCTGGGTAATGTCGATCGAGGTGAGTCCGACGGCGTTTGTGTAAGCGGCGAAAAGCGCAAGGGCGGAGAGGGCCGCAGAACCGATGGCGAATCCTTTTCCTATGGCTGCGGTCGTATTGCCGAGAGAGTCGAGCTTGTCCGTGATCTTTCTCACGTCCGTGCCGAGTTCCGACATCTCCGCGATACCGCCCGCGTTATCTGCTACCGGACCGTAGGCGTCAACCGACATCGTTATTCCTATGGTCGCCAGCATGCTGACCGCGGCTATCCCTATTCCGTAAAGTCCCGTGAACCAGTAAGACAGCACTATTGCCGCCGCGATTATGATCACCGGATAAGTCGTGCTGTACATTCCCACCGCGATTCCCTCGATTATGTTGGTGGCAACGCCCGTCTCGGAGGCCTTTGCTATTTTCCTTATCGGGGGCCCCGAGGTGAAGTGCTCCGTAACCTTGCCGATCAGTATTCCGGCGAGCAGACCCGCTATGGAAGTAAGCCATATGCTTATGTATCCCTGTTTACCCATGGTGGACAGGCTCTCTATCTGCGCCAGCCCGTAAAGTGCCAGCAGGGAGATCGCGCAGTATACGACCGCTGCAAATATGGTTGATCTTT
Source organism: uncultured Spirochaetia bacterium (assembly GCA_964429945.1). Classification (GTDB taxonomy): domain Bacteria; phylum Desulfobacterota_D; class UBA1144; order Nemesobacterales; family Nemesobacteraceae; genus Nemesobacter. The sequence continues at coordinate 72,231 of CAYSDX010000002.1, forward strand.
CAAGCACGGCGCTTGGTTCTCCTTCCCTAAGCCATCCTACCGCCTTGGATCCCACGAGCGAGGAGAGGCTTCCTATTATGATGAGTATCAGCGGGACCGACATCATGGCGAGCTGATTTGTCGCCATGCTGGCCGCAATTACTACGGTAGCGATTACGGCTCCCACGTAGGATTCGAAAAGGTCGGCGCCCATTCCCGCCACGTCTCCGACGTTATCTCCGACGTTGTCGGCGATCGTGGCCGGATTTCTCGGATCGTCCTCGGGTATTCCGGCCTCCACCTTTCCGACGAGGTCGGCTCCGACGTCAGCGGCCTTGGTGAATATCCCTCCGCCTATCCTTGCGAAAAGGGCTACAGTGCTGGCTCCCATTGCGAACCCGCCTATCATTCCTCCGAATTCCTTTAGGAACGCCGTGAAAAGGGTGCTGTCTTCGGGCTTTGTCTGAAGGTCGATTCCCAGAAGAAAAACGACTGAGAGTCCCAGGAGACCCAGACCTGCGACCGAAAGCCCCATCACGTTTCCGCCCCGGAAAGCCACCTCAAGGGCTTTTCCCTGTCCCTCGGTCGCCGCCGCCTGTGCTGTTCTCACGTTAGCCTTCGTAGCTGACTTCATGCCGAAAAATCCGGCTATAAGCGAACATACCGCCCCGCCTAGGTAAGCAGCCCCGGTCTCGATTCCCAGAAACACCGAGAGCAGAACGAAAACAATCGCGGCGAAAAGACCGATTATCCTGTATTCCCTTTTTAAAAACACCATCGCTCCCTCGTGAATCGCAGAAGCGATCTGCTTCATTTTGTCATTTCCTTCAGGAAGCTTGTTTATCCCCCTGTATACAAATAACGCGTATAGGAGCACGATAAGACCTACCACGATTCCCACAAGTCCTATATTGCCCGCTAGTACTTCACCCATACCCATTGGTAAATTCCTCCTAGTAGAGAATTGTTTTTTTTCAGTTCAGTCGACTGTTAAATTTGTTCATTGCCGAATCCACCCCGGCGTTTATTATTTCAAGTATTGCCTCAACCGCGGTCTCGACCATCTCCGCCGCTGTGTCTCTCTCATTTACAGCGAATGTGGAGAGAACGTGATCCCGGCCCTCTTTTTTCCCCGAGGGTTTCCCTATGCCGATTCTCACCCTGCAGAATTCTTCGGAACCCAAAGAAGCTATCACGGATCTTATTCCGTTATGCCCGGCCGAGCCTCCTCCTCTGTTCACCCTTATGTTTCCCAGGGGCAAGTCTAGTTCGTCGTAGACTACGATTACTCGCTCAACCGCTATCCTGTAGAATTCCTTCGCTTCGCGAAGCGCCTCGCCGCTTGCGTTCATGAAGGTCTGGGGCTTTATTATCAGCAGCTTTTCATCCGAATAAACCGCCTCCGCGCAGAGACTTCTGAATTTTTTCTTTCCGATTTTTGTGCCGAGACGCTCCGCTGTGCGCTCCGCTGTGCGAAACCCTATATTATGTCTTGTATTGTCGTAAGCGGAACCGGGATTCCCCAGGCCGGCAATCAGATATCGCATGGATTCGGTGACTTATTCCTGGGCCTCGGATTCCTGTTCCTCTTCTTCGACTTCCGGCTCGCCCACTTCCTCTTCTTGTGCCCTCTGCGCTAACACCTGGACGACTTTTTCGCTCCCGCTTCTAAGCGGCGCTACTCCCTCGCCAAACGAGATGCCGTCTATGTCTACGAAATCTCCCATCTCGAGATCGCTCACGTCTATTTCTATTGAATCGGGAATGTCCCCCGGCAGGCATTCAAGATCGATGGTTCTCATCAGCTTTTCAAGCCTCCCGCCTCTTCTCTCCCCTTCGGATCTTCCCTGTGTGTTTACCGGAACCTTGACCCTGACGTTCTTTTGCATGTCGATAGCCAGAAAATCAAGATGGATAACCCTGTTTTTAAGGGGGTCTCTCTGGATTTCCTGTACCATCGAGAACTTTTTCTCGGGCTGTTCGGAACCGTCTATCTCGAGTTCCAGGATGGTGTTTATTCCGGCGCTGTTAGAAAGCGCCCGCTTAAGTTCGTCGGGTGACACCACAAGCGGCACAGGATCCTCTCCCTGTCCGTAGAGTATTGCCGGTATGTTTCCTTCCTTTCTTACCTCTCTTGCCCCGCTTTTTCCTATTCTTTTTCTGGGTTTTACCCGAAGTGAACTCTGTACCATGGTCTTTCTCCTGGAGTCGTTTAAGTGAAAAGTGCGCTTATCGATTCCCCAAGCGCCGTTCTCCTTATGGCCTCGCCGATGAGGTCAGCGATACTGAGCACGGTGATTTTTGTGCTCTGTTTCTGGTTTTCCTGCTGAGGAATGGTGTTTGTGATTATTACTTCGTCAATGTCCGAGTTGTTTATCCTGTCTAGGGCAGGTCCTGATAGCACACCGTGGGTACAGCATAGCGATACGCTTCTGGCTCCTTTCTCAAGGAGCACCTTGGCGGCTTCGGTGGCGGTTCCCGCCGTGTCCACCAGATCGTCAACTATTATCGCGTGCTTGTCTTCCACATCGCCGATTATGTTGCTTATCCGGGCGACGTTGGGAGCAGGCCTTCTCTTGTAGCAAATAGCGATATCCGAGTGGGTTCTGTTCGCGAACTCGGTTGCCCTCTCAACCCCCCCGGCATCTGGAGAAACCACTACGGTTTCGCCGTCGCGGTATTTCTCCCGCAGGTAGTTGGTTATCACGGGTGCGGCGTAGAGGTGGGTTACCGGAACGTCGAAGAACCCCTGTATCTGGCCGGCGTGAAGATCCATGGTCACTATTTTGCTCGCGCCCGCGACGACTATGAGGTCAGCGGCCAGCTTGGCGCTTATCGGGGCGCGGGGCTGAACCTTTCGGTCCTGCCTTGCGTACCCGTAATACGGTATTACGGCGGTTATTACCCTCGCCGAAGCCCGCTTGAGCGCATCTATGATTACTAGAAGCTCCATTATGTTCTCGTTTACCGGAGGGCATGTCGACTGTATGATGAAAGCGTTCGAACCTCTCACGCTCTCTCTTATGTCAACGAAAATTTCCCCGTCGCTGAAACGGTTTATCTCCATCTCTCCGGGAGAAACCTCCAGATAGTTGCACACATCCTCAAACAGAGGGTGATTTGACGTGCCGCTGAATATTTTTGCGTCCTGCATTTCCATGGTGGGCCTCAAAATACGAAACCCTGTATTATAGAGTAAAGTTTTTATAATTCAAGCGCCGGGGACATCGTAGAGTTCGGTAGGCGGGCTATTTTCTGTAGGGCGAGAAATCAGGTGGCCTTTTCTCCATAAACGCCTTCGTTCCCTTGGCAGATTCACCCGTTTTTTCGTAGATTATGTATTTGAAGAGCATCAACTACCCTTTGTACCACTTCCCGGCGCTCTCCCCGGTAAAGATGTTCACGCACTTGGTCTCAAGGTAGTTGTCTATCCCCTCGGCCCCGAGTTCCTTTCCGATTCCGCTCTGCTTAAATCCCCCGTAGGGAGTTTCGGGGATTATGCCCCCGTAGGTGTTTACCCAGAGGTATCCGGCCTTTACAGCCTTCGCGACCCGAAGCGCCCGGTTTATGTCTTGGGTCCAGATTCCTCCGGCGAGTCCGTACTCGACGTCATTTGCCGCCGCAACGGCCTCTTCCTCGGTTTTAAAGCGAATGACGCAGACCACCGGCCCGAATATCTCCTCGCGCAGAAGAACCGAGCCGGGAGGGATGTCCTCTATAACGGTCGGCGCTATGTAGTAACCCTTGTCGAATCCCTCGGGGCGGTTCCCTCCGGCGACCACCCGGGCTCCCTCTGAGACGCCTTTCTCGATGTAGTTCATCACGTTCTCAAAGTGTTCTTTTGAAATCACCGTCCCGAATTCGGTTTCCGGGTCCTCGGGATCGCCGACCCTTATCCTCGAGATCCTGTCTAGGTAGGCCGATAAGAACTCGTCGTATATCTCCTCGTGAAGCATTAGCCTTGTCACTGCGGTGCAGTTCTCGCCCTGGTTAAAGAAGCCTCCGCGAAGGCATGCCTCGACGGCTCCCTCGACGTTTGCGTCGGGGAAAACCACGCAGGGGGCTTTGCCGCCGAGCTCAAGCGATACCCTTTTTATCTCCCCCGCCGCCGTCCTCATCACGCTTTTTCCGACTTCCGTGGAACCAGTAAACGCTATCTTGCCTACCCCCGGATGTTCCGTAAGGGCCTGGCCGGCAACGGATCCCGCTCCGGGCACCACGTTCAGAACGCCGTCCGGAAGCCCGGCTTCCGAGCACAGCTTCGCCACCTCGAAAATTCCGCATGAAGTGAGTTCCGCGGGTTTTATTACAATGGTGCATCCGGCGACGAGCGCGGGGGCAATTTTCCAGAAGGAAAGAAGCAAGGGGAAATTCCACGGGATTATGTGCGCCGCCACCCCCACGGGTTCCTTTATGGTGAGAGATATCTGGTTTTCGCTTACCTGCAGGGTTTCTCCGTTAAGACGGGTGTGAGCTCCCGAGTAATACTCAAGCGTTCTTACCGAACCGCCTATTTCGACCGCTGCGCTCTCGCGGATGGGCTTTCCCGTCTCGCGGGTGTTTACAAGGGCTACCGCGTCTCCGTTGTCTGAAAGTATCTGAGCGATCCGAAGAAGGCGCTTGGCGCGCTCGGATGCCGGAAGACGAGACCACTTCGCAAAAGCGCGCTCTGCGGCCCGAACCGCCGCGTCGATGTCCTCCGGTCCTCCCTGGGCTACCTGTGCAAAGGGTTTTTCCGTCGCGGGGTTTTCCCTTACGGAGTAGACGCCGCTTAGCGGTTCCCTCTCCCCGCCGTCAATGAAGAGATTGCACCTTATTTCCGTACTGGCCATAGTTCGGGAATTATAACAGACGGTTCCTCATAAATATCCGCCCGGGGACAATTCAATATTCCGCTGTCTTGTCTCGGGGTCAGCAATAAGGTGCGTTTAAATGCCCAAAAAAGCAAGGGCAGTCCCAAGACTGCCCCTGCCGGATCAGCTGTTGCCGCCAATTTAAGGAAAAAACTGACGGTATTGCAAGAAAATTCCTACGCCCGCCTTCTCAGGAAAACGAACAGAACGGACGCCGCAAGGAACAGGTTAAGCAAGGCGCCTTGAGACGTATTGCTGGTTCCGGCGATGGCGCACCCTTCGCGGCTAACAGCGTCCATCGTGTCGTCCATCGTGTCGTCCATCGTATGCGGCACATTCGGCACATCTGGATAGACTCCAGAACCGAAGATGTAAGGCTCCTCAGGAAAGAAAGTTCTAAGAAGAGTAGAATTAACAATCGATATGTGACCAAGTTGAACAAGAAGTTCGTCGAAAGCCGCTTTGTTTATGTCCGCCACCTCGATGTAGCTCCTCTTAGGCGATGAGCCGGGAACCAAATCACGCTCGAACCATCTCTCGATGCCATCCTCGGCATCTAAGGGGTCGTCCCAGCGATACTCTGCATAAGCGGAAGTTCCGCCTGCTAATTTTCTGTTAAACAGGCCTGCTATAGTCTTGTCGGTTCCTTGCAAATTGTAATCCTTTAGTTTGAGGTTGCCGCCGTTCAGGTCGAAGTTGTTTCCGTTCACAATTACTGTGGATTCTTTCAGATCTTTATCCATTACGAAAATGTATATGTTCTGAGACTTGAAATCCCCGCTTCCGAAACAAAACAGCCGCTCTTGAACTCTTGTTTTTATGTTGCTATCAAGTTCTTTTTGCTTAGCTGAGTTGGCCAGAGAGCTTAGATCGGCCGCACTGGTTGTGGTTAGGTCTTCTGTATCTACCAGTTTCTCGAGTTCATCCACTGTTATATCTTTTATGTCTTCTTGAACTGCTTCTATGACATCTTGTACGTAAGCTTCAAGATTGGTGTTGCTCGGATCATCGAAAACATCCTCGGCGGTAGTTCCGAGCGTGAGACCGCGACAGTCAGGCTCCTCGAAAACAGCATCGAGGTTGTTTAAGTTTGCCTCGTGATGAAGACCCGCTATGTTCGTTACATCAACAGTAAGGTCGCTCACTACTTTAGCCGCGCAGGCTACCCTGTTCTGGCCGTAATCTTCACAATTCGTATTCCCAATGGTTGAACCCCCGAGTAAAGCTTTAAAAGTATTCGCAAGCGGCGTCCCGGCATCGGGATTAACCTTGTAACCTATCAATTCGGGATATCTCGCATGGTTCGTTATGACATTATTGTCGGTTACGCCTATTGCGTAGATATCGCCGTGCCTATAGGTTCCTTCTCGCCTGATATCCCTGGCGAATATTGTCAGCTCTCTGATCAGTGCGGCGCGGTCATTCATGTTGTCGGCTCTAACATGTTCATAGTAGTCCACTATACGATTAACAAAATCCCTCATCTTCTGTTCATTTCCGGGGTCGTCTGCGACCTGTTGCGCAGTTATCGTACTGTCCCCGTGAGTGCCGAACGCCTCGATGCCGAATGAAAAAACAAGCCCCAGCGCGAAAAACAGGCTCAAAATCATTCCGTGTGTTTTAAATTTCACTCCATTGATCCTCCTGTGATTTCCGTTGTACTGAAATATTATGTTGGTGCAAAATCAGCACTCTTTCTCATTGAATCATAAATGGAATCGGATTTCAAGAAGAAACCGGGTTCCGCCGCGGTATCCGCTCCTGTGTCCATGACGCGGAAAACGAAAAGAGTCCATGTGGCAAATTCATTGGGGATTTCAGGAAGGGTGCCGAGATTTTCACTGCGGGCGGTTTCTGCCTTCAGGGGGTCTGATTCCTGGGCCAACAAGAGGGTTGCGCTTTGCTACTTCCCGGACCAGACAGACAGCGCTCTTGCTGATTCTTCTACTTTCCTGTTTTGAAAAGCATTAAGGTGCTATGAATTCTAGAAAAAGCTTCTGGAAAATCCCCGCTCTTGCCTAAACGCGCCTTCTAAGGAAAGCGGTCGAGAACAGAACGGACGCTATCAAGAACAAGTTAAGCAACGTGCTCCGAGATGTGTGTCCCGCCCCTGCAATGGCACAAGCTCCGTCGCCGTCATCCATCATTTCCGAGTCAGGGTAAGTTCCAGAACCGAAGATGTAGAGAAAATCAGGAACCAAACTAGCAAATAAAGGATTTTCTTTTAAGCGCTTGGTTATGTTTGCCACCTCAATGTAGCTTGTCTTAGGCGAACTGCCGGGAATCGATCCCATTTCAAACCAGTCGGGAATGGTATCGTCTGGATCATCGGGGTCGTCCCATCGGTACTCAACGGTAGCGGAGTCTCCGGCTTGTGGCTCTCTGTTTCCGCCCGTTAACGCATTTCGAAACAATCCTGCTATACTTTTGTCATCACCTGGTAATTCATCGTCATTCGCTTGAAGATTAAGGCCGTTCAGGTCGAAATTGTTTCCGTTCACAAGTACGGTACCGGCCATATCCGTACCCATGATGAAAGCGTATATGTTTCTATACTTGAAGTCTCCGCTTGCGAAACAAGCGATTGTGTCGAAAACCCTTTCGAATATTTTTTCTTGAAGTTCTTCTGCCGCAGCTAGCCCATCTGGATCCTGCGGATTTTCAGCTAGCTTTGCGGCCCGAGTTAAGAGTTCCTTATTAGCTGGATCACTAACTGCCTCGCTCGCTAAACTTGACATTCGCTGTTGAGCAGCCCCGATAATACCTTTTACGTAATCTTCAAGCTTAGTGTGGTCCTTATAAACTTCCTCAGCAGTCGTATCAAGCGTAAAATTTTTGCAGGCACCGGGAAGAGCAAAAGCAGCATCGCTTTCCGCGTGATGAAGGCCTGCTATGACCGTTATAATTCCGGAAGGGCTCTCTGCTTTTGTCGCGCAGGCTACTCTGTCTTGGCCGTCATAATCTTCTTCGCAATGCGTCGTGCCGACAGCCGAACCGTCAATTAAAGCTTTTATGGTACTCGCAATATCTGTCCCGGCATCCGATTTAAACTGGTAACCGAACAATCGGGAATATATAGCGTGATTCGTTATATATCCTCTTGAGTTTAAGGCCATTGAGTACATGTTGTTTTGGGCATTTTTATAGGGTCCTTCCTGCCTGAGCTGCCTTCCATATATCACCACTTCTCTGTTCAGCGCATCCTCGTCGTCGGTGTTTTCGGCGACAACCTGATTATAGTAGTCTATTATATGATCAAGAAAGTCCTCCACCTCTGCTTTGACCGTGGGGTCGACGTTTCCCGCGGCTTTGCCCGTACCGTCCCCGTGGCTTGCGGATGCCTCAACACCGAACGAAAAAACGATCCCCAGCGCGAAGAACAGACCCAAAACCGTTCCGTATATTCTAAGTTTCATCCTGACATTCCTCCCATAATTTTTTACTGCACCGACATGGTGGTGTAGAATCAATCCCTTGCCTCATTAGAACACGACTTAAGTTCAAATTGCAAGGGATTTTATAAAGATTTTGGAGTTATCTGGAATTGACAACTGAGGCTGCAAAAGAACAAGCTGGAATCTCTTTGGACAAGTCCAGCGAAACCAGAACCTGTACTACGTAATCTTATTTTGTCACTTCCTACTCAAAAAATCTTCGCATCCCCCCCCCCATGTCAAATTGCGGGGAGGCGGGCACAGATACAAAACAATGCCGGAGGAAGGAAAGTGGAACAGCTGGATTTCGGAGAAGAGGGCAGGTACGTGAGACTGGATGACAAGAAAGACCCCTTGGTCAGACTCAACGCAATAATTCCCTGGGAACTGTTCCGTCCCCGTCTCAGGTTGGTATGGAGGGAGCCTGAGAGGAAGCGCAGGTCAAGCGCGGGGCGCAAGCCCTGGGACGAAATAGTGATGTTCAAGACGATAATTCTGTGCGCTCTTTACAATCTGTCCGACGAACAGGTCGAGTACCAGATACTGGACCGTCTGTCTTTCACCAGGTTCCTGGGTCTTGAACTCAAAGACAGGGTTCCCGACGCAAGGACGGTATGGCTCTACAGGGACAAGCTCGCCCGGGCCGGGGTGATAGAGGAGCTGTTCGCGGATTTTGACGGTCATCTCAAAAAACGCGGGTACAAAGCCATGGGAGGACAGATAACAGACGCTTCCATAGTTTCTGTGCCGAAACAGAGAAATACCAGGGATGAGAACAAGGTGAAAGTTTACGAAAATAAAATCCCGACACCCTTTGTTTTAAGGGGTTTTAGGGGATAGTGGGAATCGCTGCGGACTCAAGAGAAGGAAAACTCCAGAATCGCCCTCTGTGGTCTGATACTCAGGCCAATCTCTTGAAATAAACGCCAGTCACGGCAATACTTTTACAGTCTCAGATGAAAAAAATCTATCTCGCAGGTCCCCTGGGTTTCTCGGAAGCGTGCCGGGATTTTTACTGCGGGCGGCTTCTGCCTCTCGTCAGGGAATCCGGTTTCGAGGTGCTTGATCCGTGGGATGCGGGCATCGAGACCCCCGCCCCGGAATCCGAGAAAGATGTCTGGGACCGCTTCAACATGCTCGTCGGAGAGCGTAACAGAAAGATGATCGAATCCTCAGACGGCATTCTGGCCGTTTTGGACGGCGCGGATGTTGACAGCGGCACGGCTT
>CAYSDX010000003.1:0-30684 GCA_964429945.1 uncultured Spirochaetia bacterium
AAGAGTTTATGGTTCCGGGAGTCTGAAACTCCAGTCGGGCTACGCCCTCCTTCCGTTTCAGACTCCCGAAAGCTTTTCTGCGTTGGTCGGAATACACTTAAAAAAAGAAAAAAGCTGTTTAAAAAAAGGGACCACTTCTAATATCAAGTTTCCAAAGAATTCCTTCGGAACCGATAACCAGTTCTTTGCACCGTCGGTAATCTTCTTTGCTCATCTCGTCAATATGTGCCGCTTTGTTCCTGAACTCTGTCGATAGCTTAGCAGCTACTTGTTGTAGTCCCTGTGGGTCTAAAATCCATTGCGAACCGGTCCAGTTAGATGCTAAATCTAAGAATGCGAGCATGAGCTTGCTTGTACTGCGCCGATTTTTACTGTGCGTTACAGTTCGTAGAAAGTGGGCGACCACTCCTAACTCTGGTGGTTTGCTATCTGGGTTAGCACAAAAGGTTGTTACTCTTCCAATATCTTTATCTTCTCTGTCGTCTTTAAGGTCCAAAGATACGGTTTGTTGCGCAAGAGGTCGGATCAGGCGATTAACGATCTCCACTTCCACTGCCTTGCAGAGGCCGATGATGACCGGTGACCATTCAAGATCTGGTTCTGGGAGGAGTTGTTTTCCTAGGTATTCGGAAGTAGCTAGGAAGCGCAGTGCCTCCGGCGACAGGCGGCTAGCTCGAGCTTCCTAGGCTACCAAAAGACGTTCTGCCTGTTGTTGTTCATACACACTAACTCTAGAATGAAGCAGAGAGACTAACTCCTCGACTCTTTTGTCATGTGGACCTGTTCCGGTCTTGACATTGTACAGTTTCAATAAAAATCCGTAGCAGCCGTTGCAAAGCCGCTTTGACTCATCACCCCTGTAGATTGTAATTAGTTTTGCTTTCTTCGAAGCACCACAACGCAAGCAACGAAATGCTGTCGCTTCGGCGAAGCGAAACTGCTGTAAGGGTCCCCTTTTGGGGTAGATTTTAGTTAAAGTTGAAGGTACTGATTTTATTTCTCTTAAATTTGTCAATTTTCCTATATGATTCTCTAATAACTATCTCAGAAATATAATCTAAAGGAAATTCATATTATCGGCCTTTTTTATCCAGTCGTTCGTTTGATCAACGTCAAAAGCCTTGGCGCCGTATCCTTCGTTTAGAAGACTCTCCGGCAATAGGTAATCGTATTTTTCGGTTTGTTTATTTTTAACCAATTCGGCAAGACTCGTATTTTTTGGTTTGTTTTTTCCGTTAAAAGTTTTTAAGCTTTTGGCAACATCTAAAGAGTCTGCACCTTCAATTTCTACCACCCCTGCGAAACATCTTGCCTCATATCCTTGACCGATTAAGAAAACGGTTAAGGTGTTAACTATCTTGTCTCCCATCCAAGGAATTAGGTAAGCGTTACCGCTGTGGCTGATTATGTGTCTATCCTGCAGTTTGAGATCCTGGAAAGAATTCAAACCTTCAGAAAACAAATTCTTCGCCGTAGGATCCATAAAATCGACCTTCCTCACTCCTGCATCAATACGGTAATCTCCTTCTAGGTAAATCTTCAGCATTTCTTGCCGTACGTAATCGTGGACTGACATTCCGTCACCGCCGAAAATAGGAGGCATGCCTGCCTTTGAAGGAATTACGTGTATGACTTTTTTCTCTTCGTCAATATCTTTGATTTTCCAACGTCTACCGGCGAATACTATATGTTGCCCGGGAATAACCGGAGAATTTACGGGAAGAGTGCCCAGCGTTTTCCCTTCGACTACGATTCGGTATTCCTCGGGAGTTTTGAAAACAGCGTAGAAGGTATAGTGGTCTACTAAGTTCTCGCCTTGGTCTCCCAATACCAGTTCGCCACTTGACATTTGCGATATCAGGCGTTTTTCGCCCATAGTTCGAAGCAGCGTTCTGAAGTGATCAATGCTAACATTCTTGAAAATCTCTGATTTGCACAGTAGTGACCATAATTGTTCCACACGTACTCCGCCCCATTGGGCTGTAACTGCTAGAATCTGATGCAAGAGAGTTGAGAAGTGAAACAGACGGGTATCTGCCGGCTCGTACCATTTCTGATCAATCAGAAGACGTATCATTGCCGCGCTTTGTAACAGTTGCATGCGCAATTTATCAATTATATTGGAATTTGCCCTCAATTTATTCTCGGTAATAAACATACGCAGTATTGCCGGGTCACCCCGCCGGCCGGAACGTCCCAGGCGTTGCCTGAGAGAGGACACAGAATGTGGGGCAGTAACCTGAGCGACCGATTTTACCTTGCCAATATCAATTCCCAGCTCAAGTGTCATGGTGCAGACGGCGGTTGTGGGCAGCTTCTGTTTCTGCAGGCGTGATTCTAAAGAAGTTCTGAGTTCCTTTGAGAGCGAACCGTGGTGGGCGAAAAACTCGTTCGGTACTTGGTTCTCTTCGCACAAGTCACTTAGCATTACGGAGAAGTGTTCGGTTCTTTGTCGGCTGTTTGCAAAAATAAGGTTAGTGTCTCCACGTAGAAGTTCGTAAATGTCCGCAGCGATCTCTCGGTCGGTCGGGGATTCCCGTTCTATAGGGTTGCGGTTCAAGTAACCTCTTATCCGCATTCTCAGAGAGCTCTGACCAGAACCTGTTATGAGCTTGTGAGGAAAAGGACTGTTCGGCCGCAGGTTGACAAGCACATCTTCCATGTTTCCTAGAGTAGCGCTTAGAGCGATTCTGGGGATAGGCGTGTTATTCCGGTTGAGCAGAGTCTCCAAGCGATATATTAGGGAATGCAGATGACAGCCACGCTCGGTACCGAGAAAGGCGTGGTATTCATCGATTATGACGTACTTTAAGGATTCAAACGCTGTTCTTACCCATCCGGATTCCCGGATCAGCAGGGACTCAAGCGACTCAGGGGTGATCAGCAGAATGCCCTCCGGATCCCGCTTGGCATTTTTTTTCTTTGACTGGGAGATGTCCCCGTGCCATGGAGTGACTTTGATATCCAACATGTCGCATAGATCCTCCAACCGGCGAAACTGGTCGTTAATCAGGGCCTTTAACGGACTTATGTACAGGATTCCGAAGCCTGAACTTTCGTCGGCGATCGCCGTGATGGCTGGCAAAAAGGCGGCCTCGGTTTTTCCTCCGGCCGTCGAAGCGGATATTACAAGGTCGGAGTTACTTGCAAGTATAGGCCGGATAGCTTCTTTTTGGATATCCCGCAGGTCTTCCCATCCCTGCTTGTATATCCACTTCTGTAATGCGGGATGAAGGAGCTGGAACAAGTCTCCCATGATTACAAGGTAAAGTCAGACAGTTCGTCCGAGGAGTCTTCAATCTCATGCATATCGCTGACTTTATCCTCCTGGATTTCAACGGCGTCGATTAGCTCTTTCCACTCTATACTTTCATTCTGTTCGATAATCGACAGCATGTCGGCAAATGCCCTTACCGTGTTACGAGGGGTTCTGAAATAGGCTTCGCCAATTTTCTTGCTGCAGTGAAGCAGAAATGCACTCAAAGCCTCATCCGGTACCAAGTACTGCGTCTCATCGCCTGAAGCGAATACGTATCTTATGTTTTTTAAAAGAAGATAGAGTTCTTCGGGTGTTAGGTTGGCCAAGTGAAGTGACGTAGAAGAATAGTCCGTAACTCCGGCTTTTTGCGCAAAAGGGTTTTCGGCCAAACGCGATTGAAGAGCCTCGTAGCTATATAGTCCTTTGCGCGGGTCTAGGAGAAACTCGGGGGTGCCTCCTAACAGAAATCCTAGGTGTTTCGCACTGCCTTGCAGACAGTCGTTAAGCATCGTTAGGATCTGTTCATAGTTTGAAGTTCTTGCCTGCTTGCTGTTGAGCTTGTAGAGATTTACCATCTCGTCCAGAACGACCAGCAATCCTTCGTAACCGGCCTGCCTGACTAACAGACTCATTAGCTTGAGGCTGCTGTAAAAGGATGTGTCTGAAATGAATCCCCCCACGCCGAGAGCTTTTCTTGCGTCAGTTTTGGTTGAGAATTCCGCGCGAAGCCAGCGTATGGCACTTGACTTAAGTTCATCATCATCGTTTTCGTGACCTCTCCAGTATGCTTCTATAACCTTCGCGAAATCGAAACCGCCGACATGTTCCGAAAGAGACGAAAGACGATCATTTATCAGGGATGAAACAGACACACTTGTTTTTTCGGCTTCCTCGCGGGCACTGTTTACAAACCTTTCCACGATGGCAGTTAGAGCGTTTCCCTCAGGTCGGGTTCGGGTTGCCATGTTTCGCATGAGTTCCGAGTAGAGATTTCTCGCTTGGCCTGCGGAAGCGTGAATCCGTCTGTCCGGCGAGAGATCGGCGTTTACTGCTACCAGCCTCTTTTCAAGAGCAATGGATCTTATCACGTTGAGAAAAAAAGTTTTCCCCGAACCATATTCGCCTATTATCAGGCGAAACGCAGATCCCCCCTGAGCGATTCTATCGATATCCCTGTAGATGGCTTTTATTTCGTTCGCTCGTCCGACTTGGATATGCTGAATACCTGTGCGGGGAACTACGCCGGCTTTAAGCGACTGGATAATTGAATCCCGTTCTCTGGTTTTGATTCGCGGTCGTTTAGTGGCCATGGTTATTGACTCTGTGTTTGCAGTGTGGCTATCTCTTCGGCAACCTCAAGGTCAATATAAACAACGCTGCCATCATCAATCAACGGTGCGTCAACATTGTCAAACGCCCAGTCATTGATTGCCTCAACGGCACCGTCGGTCATTAACTGCTGCTCTTGGCAAAGTTTTTCCACTTCCTCAAGGGACCATTTTTCTCTGGTAATGAGCTTTTCGTAAAGATTTCGGTATTTTGCGTCGAGCCTATGAATTGCCCCGTCGAATATCTGTGCTCCCGATATTATTTCAGTTTCGGGTTCATCAAGAATGTCATCGTCCGCGAAAATGGATTCTAGGACGGACTGTACATCCTTAGTTTCCTCCTCGTACAATTTTAACAGATCGCGATCGAGCGACAAGGAAAGAGGTTCAGCGGGTTGCGCCTCGGGCGGAGTTTCAACTATGGTTGCCCTCTTTTGTTTCACATGTGGCGGTTTGTCGGAAGAAAGGTTGTGAATGTCACTTGCAACCATTGTTTTATCAAGTCCGAGTTGCCCGTAGAGCTTTTCAAGCTGCGTAATTTCCGCGGGGTCAATCCTGCCGTCCGCAAGTGCTACGCCGATTAATATATGGCTGATCGCGATTTTGTCGCTTTTGTTGAGAATCTCGAGGCGTCTTTTCAGTCCGGCTGTGTTAGGTGGTGTATTAAGTCGCCAATGCATGTAGGCGTTTAGAGAATGTTTTTCGATTTCTTCGAGCTTTTGGTTCTGGGCTACTAGATTCTCAAGCAAACCGATCTCTGAATCGGCTATGTGGTTGTCAATACCTGCCACAAGGCTTCCCAGGCGCAGTATGGTTCCTACTTTTCTAAACTCGCTTGACGGCGAGAAATCCTCTCCATGACCGCCGGGAAAAAGCATGATTTTGCCGTCAATATCGGGTTTGGATTGATGAAAACGAATATCCGGTGCTATTCCAAACCCCGCTTTCTCTGCAACTGCGGATAGCATCTCAGCTTCTTTTTTGTTGATTTTCAAAGGAGGTTTTTCACCTAGATGGTCAAATAAGGACCTTACAGAAATTAGACGGTCGCGTACGGATTCTCTGGAGTTCATCCAAGTTTTTATGCGATCAAGGCGGGGGTCCGAGATTAATCCAGCTAGATCATTCGGTAGCAGGGAAAGGGCTCCTATTGAGTCGCGCGAATTACTTGGTCTTCCAATAAAACGGCTTAGGGGTTCAAGTTCTTTGGTACAAGATTCGGCTAGATCCATCAATTTTCTAACGGGGGCCTTGAGGAAACTTGCATCGGGCAGGTCAAGCTTAATCTGATAGTTTCCTCTGAGTGACGCACTCGCGGCGTAGTAATCAATCAGCAACTTGGTTTTATTGGGTTTTATTTTCAGTCCGTCGCCAAAGCGGGTTTTGTAGCGTAGCTTAAAAAGAACGCCGAACTCATCCTCACAACGGCGCGCGGGTGTCCGCAAACTGTAATCAGGATGGCTTTTTACCCAGGCAAGGGCCAGATCTTCGTTTACAGGTTTGCCGTTTTGGACGCTGCTTGCCAGTAGAAATTTGAATACGGACGTGAAATTTCTTTTTGCGACCAGCAGATCATTACTTGGCTGTTCGTTATCGTTTTGATGATTGATGACCCAGAGATAAGACAGGAAACTTGTGGCGTAGCTGTTAAAGGATCTATTGTGGCCGTAAATATTTTTCAGTCGCTTGAGTTCCAGTACAAGGGCTTCTCGTTCATTACACGGAACCGCCCCGTTTCTGTCGTCGACAAGCAGACGTCTTTCAATCCCGTAGAAGTAAAGAAAAACATACCCTATACAGGTTTCAGGATCGCTGCGATCACTTGCAAGCCATTCAAGATATGCTACACGGCTTTTGGGAGTTATGCTGTCATAACTGGGCCAGTAATCCATGTATTCGCCCGTATAGTCGGGTGAGTTCGTATTAATTTTCAGGGTGGGGTCTATGAGCGAAGCTTCGGTTCCGTAACCGTCCGTACTGTCTAGGCGACCGCCTATATAAACGAAACCGCGGTTGATTTCGAATTTGTCTATTTTTATTGTTTCGCCTGGCACAACCCATCTGCCCAGTTCTTTGTTTCTGCTCTTCGCTGGGCTGAAGCCTCCCATAGATACTTCAATACGAAAATCGGCTAATTCTGACTCATCGTCCTTTTTGTTGCGAACGATTTTGTCGGGTTTGCTTTGGCGGTCCGGTTCTTTTCTTGTATTCCTCTGTTGATCAAAAGAGCTTGAAGGTGCGTCTATACGAAAGCTGGGCAGTTCCGACTCATTGTCCTTTTTGCTATGGTTGGGGGGATCGCTTGGGTTAAGGCCTTTGCCTAATTTCTTGAATAGGTAATAGAAAGCCACCGCAATGACTAGTAAAGTTACAAATCCCATCCCGACTATCCTAATGAGGAGGATTGTTTTTTGCAAACTTGCGGAAAGCTATAATATATTAAATCTTGCTCTTCTTTTCTAGTATGATATATTAAACTATATTTAAAATCATTTTCAATATAGAATTGGATATCAAAATGAACTATGCGATTGAACATATAGCCCGCGCGCTGAGGAAGGCCCGCGAGGCAAAAGGGCTCAGCCAGCGCGAACTCGGCAAAAAAGCGGGAGTTCCGCAGGGCCATATCTCAAAGATTGAGAACGGCACGGTCGACCTCAGGGTTTCAAGCCTGGTAGCGCTTGCCCGCACCCTTGACCTGGAGCTCGCGCTCGTCCCGCGCAAGGTTGTTCCTGCCTTGAAATCGCTTGCGCGCAGCAGTGCCGCGGACGCATTACGGGAAAGGGTAACCCCGCAGCCGCTCTACAACCTTGATGAGGAAGGAGATGACTGACGTACATGTCCTGGATGTCCTGCTTTACGGCGACCCCGTAGGCACGCTTACCCACGTAGGGGACGACCGCGCCTTATTCGCCTTCAACGACTCCTATATCGGGGATCCCGCAAGGCCCACGCTCGGTCTGGGGTTCAAGAGCCGGTTCGGAGAACTGATTACCGGGTTTCCGCCCACGCAGACGCGGCTGATACCGTTTTTTTCAAACCTGCTTCCCGAAGACCCCATGCGTACCTACCTCGCGGAGCGCACGGGGGTAAAGCCCGTCCGCGAGTTCTTCCTGCTTTGGGCCCTTGGCGCAGACCTGCCGGGAGCGGTCACCGTCGCACCCTCGGGAGGGGAACCATGGCCGTCGGATATCTCCGACGACAGCGACCGCGGCAGTGGTCGGCGCGAGAGTGCCCTGCGATTCTCTCTGGCCGGCGTACAGCTTAAGTTCTCAGCCGTTGAGGATGCTCGCGGCGGTCTTGGCCTCCCGGCCGGAGGCGTCGGCGGTTCATGGATAGTCAAGCTGCCTTCCCTTCATTTTGCGGGAGTGTCCGAGAACGAGTTCTCGATGATGACGCTTGCCCGGCTCCTGAGCATAAACGTGCCGGAGGTGCGCCTCATCAGCGTTGACTCGATTGAAAACCTGCCCGAAGATATCGGGCGCTTAAGCGGACAGGCGCTTGCCGTCAGGCGCTTTGATCGGTCAGATGACGGCGGCGCGGTTCACGTCGAGGACTTCGCGCAGGTTTTCGGCGTCTATCCGGAGGACAAGTATAAAAAGGCCAGTGCGCGCAACATTGCCACGGTGATCGGGGCCGAATGCGGCGAGGGGGACATTGCAGAGTTTATCCGCCGCCTGACCTTCAACACGCTTATCGGCAATGCCGACATGCACCTTAAGAACTGGTCCCTCATTTATCCCGACAGGCGCAACGCGGCGTTGGCGCCGGCCTATGATTTTGTTTCCACGATTGCCTATATAGAGGACAACGAGGCCGCTTTGAAATTCAGCCGGACCAAGCGCTTTGATCGCTATTCAGAAGACGAGCTTTCCCATTTTGCCGCCAAGGCCTTGCTGCCGGAGAAGCTTGTTCTGGACACTGCGCGTGAAACCGTCGCGTTGTTTTATCAGTACTGGAATGCGGAGAAGACAAATCTTCCGTTGCCGGGCAATGCCGTCAAGGCCATAGAGGATCATCTCAAGATTATCCCTCTGGCGATATGACACCTAAAAGCTGGCTGATAAGGCGAGGTGATCGGGAGACAGCCGGGGGGTTTCCTCGACTCCGGGAGGTCAGTCGAACTTGCCGAGCGCGACGCTTACGTTCGTTCCGCCGAAACCGTAGGAATTGCTTAGCGCCACTTTTATTTTACTGTCTCTTGCGGTGTGCGGAATGTAATCAAGATCGCATTCCGGATCGCTTTCAAAAAGGTTTATAGTCGGCGGCAGGACGCCGTTTTTAAGCGCGAACACGCTGATTGCCGCCTCCACAGCTCCCGCCGCGCCCAGCAGGTGTCCGGTCATGGATTTGGTGGAACTCACCGGAACCTGTGAGGCGTGTTCCCCGAACACGTTCTTGATCGCCCTGGTTTCGTTAACGTCGTTAAGACGCGTGGATGTTCCATGGGCGTTTATGTAATCGACATCCTCAGGATTAAGGCCTGAATCCTCAAGGGCCGCGTTCATGCAGTTGGTCGGTCCCTCAAGCGAAGGCGCGGTGATGTGGAAGGCGTCTGCGCTCATTCCGGAGCCGAGCACTTCCGCGTATATGTCGGCGCCTCTTTTTTTCGCGAACTCAAGCTCCTCGAGAATCAGCACCCCGGCTCCCTCGGAAAGTATGAACCCGTCGCGTCCCAGCTCAAACGGCCTGGACGCGGTCTCGGGCTCGTCGTTTCTGGTAGAAAGCGCCTTCATGGCGTTAAAGGCCGCGAAGGTAAGGGGGATAAGCGGCGCTTCCGATCCGCCGGCTATCATGACGTCCGCCTTGCCGTCCTCTATGATCTTGGCGGAAAGCGCAAGCGAGTGGCCGCTTGCCGAACACGCGGTCGTGGAGGAGCAGTTGGGGCCCTTGGCGTTGAACTTTATGGATACATATCCCGAAGCCATGTTGGTCACTATGTTCGGTATGAAGAACGGAGAAACACGGGAGGGACCCCTGTTCTCCATGGTCAAAACGGTGTCATAGAAAGTACTCATCCCGCCGATGCCCGACCCGATGAAAGTCCCCGTGCGTGCGGAGATGTCGTCGGTAACCTCAAGCCCGGCATCCTCAAGCGCCAGCTTGGTGGCCGCAATTGACAGCTGGATGAACCTGTCATTTCTCTTCGCGTCCTTGGGTTCCATGTAGAGGGTGGGATCAAAATCCTTAACCTCTCCCGCGATCTGGGTTTTAAGATCCGACGGGTCAAAGGTCGAGACCCTGCCCACTCCCGCAACCCCTTCGCAGATCGAGGACCACGTGGCGTCGTTTCCGACCCCGACGGGCGTTATGAGCCCTATTCCTGTAACTACTACCCTTTTTCCCATTATTCCTCAGTCACCCTCCGAAGCGGCTTCAACCGAGCTCTGGATAAAGCTAATCGCGTCCTGAACGGTTATTATGTTCTCCGCGTCCTCATCCGAGATCTCAAGCCCGAACTCATCCTCCATGGACATTATAAGCTCCACGAGATCAAGCGAGTCGGCTCCCAGATCTTCTATAAAAGAGGAATCGGGAGTTATTTCATCCTCGGCTTTGCCGAGATGGCTCGCGATCATCTCCTTTACTTTAGCTAAAATTTCTGCGTTATCCTTTGACATATGAGTCATTACCTCCTCTAAAATTTTACATGTAAATTCCGCCGTTAACCCTTATAACCTCTCCGGTTATGTACGACGCGCCTTCGGAAATCAGAAAACACACGACACTTGAGATATCCTCGACGCGTCCGAACCTGCCGAGAGGTATGGCTTCAAGATATTTCTTTCTCATATCCTCGTTAAGGTCCGCGATAATATCCGTTTCAACAAAACCGGGACTCACGGCGTTTACCGTTATCCCTCTCGGACTGAACTCCTTGGCCGTTGATTTCGTAAAGCCTATTACCGCGGCTTTCGAGGCGGAGTAATTCGCCTGCCCGGGATTTCCAGCCTCCCCGGCAGCCGAGATAATATTCACTATTCTTCCGTAACGGTTCTTGAACATGCCCCTGCAGACCGCCTTGGTACAGTTAAACGTTCCCTTGAGGTTTATGTCCATGACGCGGTCCCAGTCCTCCTGCCCCATCCTCATCAAAAGCCCGTCATTCCTTATCCCCGCATTGTTAACAAGTATCTGTATTCCGTTAAGTTCGTTTGAGAGCTCCCCCACAATTTTCTGAACCTCGTCAAAATCGGAAACGTCAAAGCCAACCACCCTGCCGCCACCCCCAGCCTCCTCTATTTCCCCCAGGGTTTCCTCGGCCGCCTGCCGGTTGTTTGCGTAGTTAATCAGCACGTACGCGCCACAGGAAGCAAGTTTCTTCGCGATGTCCTTTCCTATCCCCCGCGATCCGCCCGTTATAAGAGCAACCTGTTTATTCAGTTCCAATTTCATCTGCTTTAATATGATTTAACTCGTCCGGTTTTTCAATACCCGCGCAACTCACGCCCTTAAGTGTTCTTTTTACAAGACCGCTTAGAACCTTGGAGGGACCGATCTCAAGAAATCGAGAAACTCCGGTGCCCCTGAGAAACTCAAGGGACTCAGCCCATCTCACCGGGCTTACCACCTGGCGCACCAGAATGTCCGCCACTCTTTCGGAATCCGAGTTGGCCTTCGCCTCGGTATTTGTGACCACGGGATACTTCATGGGATGAAAATCCACTTCCGCGGCAAAATCGCCGAGCCGCACGGCGGCGGGCTCCATGAGGGAGCAGTGAAAAGGCGCGCTAACCTCAAGCTCGACGACGCGTCTTGCGCCTTTTTCCTTCGCAAGCTCGGAGGCTGCCTCAACGGCCCCCGCCTCTCCCGAGATAACGGTCTGTGTGGGAGAGTTAAAATTCGCCGGGGAAACCACGGCTCCTCCACCGGCAACCTCGGCGCAAAGCCCGCTTACTTCCTGCGAGGTAAGACCCAGCACCGCGGCCATTTTTCCGACTCCCGGGGGAACCGCTTCCTGCATGAACTCCCCTCTTTTTCTTACCATGCACACCGCGTCAGAAAACCCGAGGCACTGCGAAGCCACAAGGGCCGTAAACTCGCCTAGACTGTGTCCCGCGACCAGCTCCGGCCTTATCTCCGTTTCCTCGAGAACAACCCTCAAGGCGGCCACGCTTGTTGTAAGTATCGCGGGCTGGGCGTTTGCGGTAAGGGCAAGGGTCGCCGCCTCGCCTTCAAAGCAGAGCTTCGCCAGGTCAATTCCGAGAGCGTCATTTGCCTCTTCGAAAGTCCGCCTGGCAACGGCAAACTCGGCGCAGAAATCAGCGCCCATACCTGTATACTGGGAGCCCTGACCTGGAAAAAGAAAAGCTATCATGGATTCGGTATGTTTTTAGTCTTCCGCCACGGCTTCCGTGTCGGGCGCCTGTTTGAAGAAATTCCTTCCCTTGTAGTAACCGCAGCTGGGACACGCCCTGTGGGGAGGTTTCATCTCGTTGCACTCGGGACAGAAGGAAGCTCCCGGCAACGCGGCGGTATAATGGGTTCTTCTTTTTCTCGATTTCGACTTGGAAGTCTTTCTCTTGGGTAATGCCATCTCAATCTCCTGGCTTGAAGCTATATCTTTATATCCTTAAGTACCGCAAAGCGCGAGTCCTCCTGGCGAGTCTCGCAGCCGCACTGCTGCTCGTTAAGATTCCGCCCGCACCCGCCGCAAAGCCCCTTGCAGTCCTCGGCGCAGACTACCTTGTAGGGAAGCGAAAGATTCACCTGCTCTCTCATGTAGTCGTTAAGGTCTATTGTTCTCCCCCGGTAAGTCTCATAATCCATGTCCCCGCCGGATTCCACCTTTTTTTCCGCCTCTGAAGGCGAAAGAAGGAGTTTTACCTCAAGGTTCGTATCAACGTTCACGTCGCCCAGGCAACGGGAACAACGGGCGACCGCCAAGAATCCGATTTTCCCCGCTACGCTCACTTCGCCCGCCATGCGTGAAAGATCAATATGAAACTCTATATCGGAACCCACGCTCGCGACCTCCGATTTCTCAGAACCGCCGAGCCACCCCGGCCCCTTCTTGAGATCAAGGCTCAATCCGCCGTCTCCTATTTCCGATACGTTGACTATCATCGCGCGGGAACCCGCCTGCAAAAATTGCTCTAATATAAACCACAATCGCTTTATTGCAAGTTATTCGGGAAAAATGGTCCTCTAGGGAATCCATACCGCACTGACAACTAATTCAATGCTTTGACGTGTTCCTATCTCTACAAAAATGAGCATAGTTCGGAAAAGACTCAAAACCGTATGGAGGGTCCGAGGTCAATCGCCACTGTCTTGCCAACAAATTAGAAACTGATACAATAGCAGACATGCCGGACTTAATGGAACTTTTGTTATTTTTATTGCCGGGATTTGTCGCCGCCGCAATATTCTATAACCTGACGTCCTACCCCAAACCTTCTCAGTTTGAAAGGATAGTTCAGGCTTTAATTTTCACGCTGTTTATTAAAGCAACTGTAATTATCACAGGATATTTGTTCATTAAAGCAAACAAGTTCAACTCCATAGAGGAATGGAACAAGGATGCTTTATCTTTCATTTCTTCAATAGCGATAGCCGTAATTTTTGGTCTCGTCTTGTCATATTTAGCAAACAACGATACAATTCATAAGCGACTTAGGTGTATAGGAATAACAAAAGAAACATCGTTTCCATCAGAATGGTTCAGTTCGTTCCTAAAGCCAGCTTTTGTAATATTGCACTTTAACGATGGGAGCAGGTTATATGGGTGGCCAGCTGAATGGCCATCGGAACCAACAAAAGGGCATTTTTCTATAGTTGACCCGTCATGGATCAACAAAGAGGGAAAAGAAGAACGAATAACTGGCGTAAGTAATATTCTGATAGACGTTAAAAATATAAAGTGGGTTGAATTTCTTGAAGAACCCAAGGACAACCAAAATGGGTAAAAAAGCTTCAAATCCTCCTCCTCCGCTTCGGCCAGCCGACAAGTTGGTAACAAATGGTCGCGGTGCAAATCCAGAACCGCCAAAGAACTTAAGGCCACCGCCGCCACCAAATCCACCACCGCCAGCTTCTCCACCGGTTACGAAGAAAGGAGACTGAGATTCAAACAGCGAAAACGTTGTTTGTTTTGAAAAGAGGTAAAATCTCTCTCTGCGCGTATTCAAACGTTATGACAGGCAACGCTTCGCCCATCGGCTCCTTTTTTCTCAAGGAGCGGGATCTCCCTTGAGCATACCTCGGTCGCCAGGGGACACCTCGGATGGAAACTGCATCCCGAGGGAATATCCGCCAGGCTTCGTATTTCCCCAGATATCGATGCTTCCTTGCCGTTTTTGCTTTTGGTTCTTTTTATCTCGGGAATGGCGGAGATAAGAATCTTGGTGTAAGGGTGCACGGGGTTTGAGTAGATCTCATCGCTGGGAGCAATCTCGACTATTTTTCCAAGATACATTACGGCCACGAGATCGCTTACGTGCTTTACGACGCGGAGGTCATGGGATATGAACAGGTAGGAAAGACCGTGTTTTTTCTGAAGGTCCTTGAGCAGGTTTATTATCTGCGCCTGAACCGACACATCAAGCGCCGAGACCGGCTCGTCGCAGACGACGAACTTCGGGTGAAGGGAGATCGCGCGCGCTATGGCTATTCTCTGGCGCTGTCCCCCGCTGAACTCATGGGGGTAGCGGCTCATGACGTCTGTGCCGAGGCCCACCTCGCCCAGAAGCCTGACCACGAATTCTCTTCGCTCTTCTTTTTTTACCGTGTTGTGGATGCTTATCCCTTCGGAAACGAGCGAACCCACGTTCATTCTGGGATTAAGGGAACCGTAGGGGTTCTGGAATATCATCTGCATTTCCCTTCTGAGGAGACGAAGCCGGGTGGAGTCAAGTTCGGTGATGTCCTCTCCCTCGAAGAAAATCTTCCCGGCCGTTGGCGCAAGAAGCCTCAGCACAGTTTTTCCAAGCGTCGTCTTGCCGCTTCCGCTTTCCCCGACAAGACCCACGGTAGTGCCTGTTTTTACTTCAAGCTCCACGTCGTCGACGGCGCGGACGTAATCGGAAACCCTGGAGAAAACACCCCCTCTTATCGGAAAGTACTTTTTAAGTCCCCTTACGCTTACTATTGCTTTATTCATGTTCATAAACGGATAACAACCTGTTTGGCTTCTTTGTTCTGTTTTCGTTTAATACTCTCCTCACTGAAAAAGCGACAGGTGTTTGATTCTCAGGGAATTATGCCGATAAGCACCAAAGGAACTGCCGGGACTCCTCGCCCTTGTCGAAGCACATTAAGTAGATCCCGTTCATAGTAAGGAACACCAGAGGACATTTCCCGCTCCAGTTCCTTCATCGGAAGTATTTCAATCCCCACGTCAATGATGTCAGAGACATAAAAGCTGAGATGTTTTACGAACAGATCGTGGGCAACAAAAGCGTACTTGCCGAACTGCACTTCTACCGCTACTCGATCTTTCACAAAATCAGTCTGGTTGTAAGACATTATCGGTTCATACCCGGCTTCTTCGATTTCATGTCTTTGTTCATCTCCAGACATCCCGTACACCTTGCGAAGAAGTCTTTCGTTGTGCGTTACCCAGAATGTCGCTCTTCGCTGTTGCCAGCCTCTCTTTTCAAAGCCATCTTTGAACTGCTTGTTCATATCTTCGGGGGAAAACAACAGTTCTCCCTTCCTGTTTTTTTCCTTGGAGATCTTGGTTCGGCAGGCTTCAGCATCAACGCTTGCTATCACAGCTCGCACGTCATCCCATAATCGCGGGTGGTGGACCAGCATATATTCCTCGCCATTGAGGTGTGAATAGCGAGATTTGATCTGCATCAATGTCCTCCCTTGGGTTTGTTGGGATCATAAACGGGCTTACCCATTGGACGAGTGCGAAGATTGCCCTCGTGCATCTGGCGTACCCGCTGCAAAGCTATATCCACGTACTCCTGAACAGTATCACAACCGTAGGCCGTGCGACCGTGCATAAGCGCGGCAATAACAGATGATCCAACTCCCATATAGGGATCAAACACCGAATCCCCCTCATTTGTCATGGAAAGAACTAGGCGCTCCACCAGTTCAACGGGGAATTGGCAAGGATGGATAGTTTTTTCTGGGTGGTTATTTTTGACATTTGGAAATATCCAAACATCGCTCGGGTTTTTGCCTTTCGGATTTCCCGACAGTTTACCTATGTTCGGCCCCTTGAAGTGACGCTTGCCAGGATATTTTGACGGAACTCTTATAGGATCCAGATTCCATGTGTAATCGTCACTTTTCGTCCACCAATTAATGGTCTCGTACCGTCCGGATAGGCGCTTGGTGCAGTGCAAACCGTGCCCGAAGTGCCAGATAATCCGGTTGCGGAGCTTAAGTCCCTGATCACGGAACAGTGGATAGAGAACCATGTCAAGGGGAACGATTTCCCCGTCCTTGACATAGTTGCCGACCTGCCAGCAGATTGATCCTTGGGGATGGAGAATCCTCGAGCACTCCCTTATGACACGAGCCTGTGACTCAAGATAGGCATCGAGTGAAGTTTTATTTTCGTAATCCTTGCCCAGATTATAGGGAGGTGAGGTAACGATCAACTTCATTTGCCCATCAGGAAGACCCTTCATGAAGATTAAATTGTCCTCACATGCCAAGATGGGCTGGACACCAACCGAGGTTTTTGATTCTAGAGCAACTTCCATGTTATCAATTTTATCGTAATTACTAATTATCTATTTTGTCCAAGAACAAACTAGTGATCATTATGCCGTGTCCCTATCATACGAAGAGCGTTTCATTAAGGTTTCTTATCCGACCCTCGATTACCAAAGTAAAATCCGATTATAGCTCCGGTAAGCGTTCCGAATGATGCAAGCACCTTATCAAAATATTCCTTCATTTCAGGGACCTGAGGCCCTAACACCAGAAACAAAAGGAAAGAACCAACACTCAGAAGCGCCAACATGCCACGAATGGAACCTTGCGGCATATTGAGTCCCTTTAGAGGTGCTTTCTCACCGTTTGATTGGCATTTCCCCACGCAACACGAGTAAATCGGCATAAATATGAGCACGACAATGAGCAGAACGAGTTCTGCGATAAGCAGTAAAGACATTTGGTTGGAAACTTGGTCCATCTTCCCTTACAATTATTACCTCAGAAATGATTTTATCACATCTGTTCGATACTGTCATAAACAAGCAGTCTTTCAAGATCGAATATCAAAAAAAGAAAGGAAACAATACCATTGAAACATAGATTCAGAGATACAGTGATGGAACGGGCGAGGAGAGATCCGGAGTTCCGTGTCGGCCTTCTGACCGAAGCAATTGAATGTGTACTCAATGATGAAACCAATGTAGCAAAGGTGCTTTTGAGAGACTACATCAACGCAACGGTCGGGTTTCAAGAACTTGGAAACCTTATGAAAAAAGACCCGAAAAGTTTAATGCGCATGCTTGGTCCGAAAGGAAACCCGAGTCTTAAGAACATCTCCTCCCTGCTGGCGTCTTTAAAAGAAAAAGAGGGCGTAAAACTTCATGTACAGGCCCTCAGATAACACCAATTACTTCAGCAAAGTGGAATTTCTACCCGTTTAAACACATTATTCCGATCCATTTTTCAAAAACATCTCGTAGCGGAAACAGGCCGAACCGTGAGAATCAGAAACACTGTATAGATCCGGCTGTTCCTCAAAACATTTTCCCTCCGCGTACTCGCAGCGGTTGTTGAACCTGCATCCCTCGGGGAACTCTCCCGGAGACGGAATCGTGCCCCTGATCGAGTGAAGATCCTCGCCCTCCGACTGGCCCGGAATCGAGTTTATGAGCCCTATTGTGTAGGGATGGGCGGGGGCTGAGAAAAGCTGCTCAACGCTTCCCCGCTCAACCACCTTCCCCGCGTAAAGAACGTAAACGTCGTCGGCGACGTTTGAGATGACCCCCAGGTCGTGGGAGATCAGCATAACCGCCATCCCCAGCCTGTCCCGGAGACTTTTTATCAGGGACAGAATTCCCGCCTGGATAGTCACGTCAAGGGCGGTTGTGGGTTCATCGGCTATCAGCAGCTCAGGACTGCAGGCAAGGGCCATCGCGATCATTACCCTCTGGCACATGCCTCCGCTCATCTCATGGGGATAGCTTGAGTATCTCTCGGCGGGAGAGGGAATGCCGACTATATCCAGCAGGTCAAGCACCCTTTTTTTCTCCTCTTTTCTTGAGACGCTTTCATGAACCCGTATGACCTCGCCTATCTGGTCTCCTACGGTGTAAACGGGATTAAGGGAGCTCATCGGCTCCTGGAATATCATGGAGATTCTGTTTCCGCGGTAATGCCTCAGTTCCCGTTCGCTTAGCGAAAGCAGGTTCTCTCCCTTGTATATCACCTCTCCCGAGTTCACCCTGGCCGGCGGTGAGGGCAAAAGCCCCATGACGGAAAGAGCGGTAAGGGTCTTTCCGCAGCCGCTTTCTCCGACAACCCCGACTATTCTCCCCTCCCCGATCCGAAGGTTAATGTTTCCGAGAACCTCAAGCTCTCCGCCTTCTGAGGGAAAAGACACGTTAAGATCTTTTATCTCGAGCAGCTCTGAATTTGCCATCGCTTAATATTATCTTTCTTTGAGTTTGGGGTCTATCGCGTTTCTAAACCCCTCACCCACCAGGTTAAGAGCCGTAACCGTCGCAAAAATCGCAAGTCCCGGGAAAAGAACGAGCCACCACGCGAAATCCACGTACTTCTGGGACTGGGAGATTATCTCCCCCCAGCTGGGTTCAGGCGGAGTCACCCCGAATCCGAGGAAACTGAGACTGGACTCAACCAGTATCGCTCCCGCCACTCCGAATGTGGCGCTCACCAAAACGGGCGCAAGGGCGTTTGGAAGCATGTGCTTCAGTATAATCCTGTGGTCGCGGCTTCCAAGAGCCCATGCCGCCTCCACGTAGTTTGTCCGGCGAAGCTTAAGAAATTCTCCGCGAACAAGCCTCGCCACGCCCGTCCAGCCCGTGATCCCTATGACTATCATGATGTTGTAAATGCTCGGTTCGGTGAAAGCGAGGATGGTGAGGATCAGAAAGAATACGGGAAAAGTGATCATCACCTCTATCAGCCTTGAAATCGCAAAATCGATCCAGCCCCCGTAATAACCCGCCATTGCCCCAAGCATTATTCCTATCACCATGGCTATTCCGACGGCGACAAGCCCTATTGAAAGGGATATCCTCGCCCCGTGAATCATCCTGCTGAGAACATCCCTTCCCCTGTCGTCGGTGCCCAGAAAATGATTCCCGTCGGGAGCCGCGAGAACGGAGAAGAAATCGCTTTCCGTGGGACTGTACTTCACCGGCGGGAAGACCGCGAACGAGTCTGGATCGTCAAGGTACGCGGCCCGAAGGTCCACCCCGCGGAACTCCGGGTAATCCACGACGACCGGGAAGTAGTACCTGCCCTCTTCAACCAGAACTATGGGCCTGTTGCCCGCCAGGAAGCTCTCGAAAACCGCCGTCACCACGAGCAGGATTATGAAAAAGAACGATACGTAAGCCAGGGAGTCCTTTTTGAACTCGATCCATACCCTGTCCCAGTATCCAACACTTGAGCTCTGCTTCATGACTTCCTCTCAAAACCTATCCTGGGGTCAACCACGGCGTAGGTTAAATCCGATATCAGAATTCCGATCAGGGTCAAAAAAGCGGAGATGGTGGCAACGGCCATTATGACGGGGTAGTCCCTTGAGAGCACCGACTCAAAGCCCAGTCTTCCTATCCCCGGGATCGAGAATATGGTCTCTATGATGACGCTTCCCCCTATCATGGCGGGGAGGATCGAGGCAACTATCGTTACTATGGGAATGAGTGAGTTTCTGAGCGCGTGTTTGAAAAGCACCCTGCTCGGCGCAAGTCCCTTGGCCCTCGCGGTCCTTATGTAGTCCTCCCTGAGCACCTCAAGCAGGCTTCCCTTCTGGTAGCGCGAAAGCGACGCGAGGGCGGCGTAGGTAAGGCAGAAAACGGGAAGAACGAGGTGCCAGAGGAAATCGAGGGTTCTCTGGAAAAACGGAAGATCCTCATATCCCCTCGAGTGCACCCCGTATATGGGGAAGATATCGAGAGCCCCCCCGCCGCCGAAGAAATAGATAAGCACCACTGCCATCCAGAAACTCGGAATCGAGTATAGAAGAAAAAGAACGAAGGTAGTGGCGCGCTCCGCAAAACTCCACTGCCGAACGGCGGACCACGCCCCGATCGGTATGGCTATGAGATAAACAAGGAAGATTGAAAGCACGTTCAGTATGAGGGTGATCGGGAGTCTTTCCGCTATCTTGTCTATGACCGGGCGGTGATCCTTGTAGGAATTTCCGAAATCAAGCGTCGCGATCTGGCGGAGCCATATGAAATACCTCTGGTGAACGGGCTTGTCGAGACCGTAGAGTTTTTTGGTCTGCTCGACTATCTCCTTGGTCACCTGATCGCTTTTTATCCCCTGGTCGATCGACATCCTGCTCTCAACGGGACTTCCCGGGGCGAGCTGTATCACCAGGAAAGTGATGAGAGTGATCCCGAACAGCGTGGGAATCATCAGCAGAAGTCTTTTCAGGATGTAGTCTTTCATGGCGTCCGTTAAACCTCAGGGGAAAATTATACACATAACAGTCTTTGTTTATGTGCACACGGTCGAGCACGATTAACCGAAATTAATCAGTTCGATTCAAACTCTCCGTCCCGAATTCCGAGATGACTTCCAATGTCTCGTGTACGTCGTTCCAGGTCGTCGAGTAGTTGATGACGCACATCCTGAGCGCAAAGGTCCCGTGAAGAAGTGTCGATGATATGAACGCACGGTCTTCCCAGAAGACACGGGCGAGTACGGTCCTGTTGATTGCTTCCAGCACGTTCTCGCCAAGGTCGGTGTTTGCGGGGTTGACGCGGAAGCATGCGATCCCCAATGTAGCAGGAGTTAACATCTCCAGAACGGAACTGTCTTCAACGTACTCCTCAATCCGGTGCGCCAGCACCATACCATGCGATACGGCTCGCCGGAACGCGGCCATACCGAAGGTCTGAACCGACATCCAGATCTTCAACGCCCGAATGGAGCGGCTGAGTTGCAGACCCCTGTCCGAAAAATTCGGATGGTTAGCACCCCAAATCGTGTCCTGGAGAATATCGTGCTTGGTGGCAAACGCCCGCTCGAGCGTGCGTAAATCCTTCACCATCAGGCCTCCCACCTCATAAGGCTGAAAGAACCACTTGTGTGCGTCCAGCACAACTGAATCGGCACGCTCGATTCCACTCAAGATCTTCTTGCCTTCTTCGGTAACGATGGCAAAGCCTCCATGCGCAGCGTCGACGTGAAGCCATATATCCTGGGCCTCGCAGTAGTCCGCCATCGCTTCCAGCGGGTCGATAGCTCCGCTGCTGGAGGTTCCAGCATTTGCACACACAGCAATGGGACTGAGTCCGGCGGCTCGATCCTCGGCCACGGTCTCGACAAGCGCATCCATGTCCATACGGAAACGTCCGTCGGTCGGAATCATACGAATGCATTCCGGACGAATACCTATAATCCTGGCCGCTTTGACAAGTGCGCTGTGGCTCTGGTCGCTCATGTACAAGCTGGCACGTTCCGGGTGGTTTGCGGCCTCCCGCGCCGCGACAAGGGCATCAAGGTTCGCCGCCGAGCCCCCGCTCGTCAACAGTCCGCCCGCACTCTCCGGATAATCAATCCAGCGCCGAAACCAGTCGATCACTACAAGCTCCAGCTGACTCGGACCGCTCAAAATCAACCAAGAGCTCTGGTTGATGTTAAATCCGGCAACCATGAAATCAGCCAACACTCCGGGCCAAGTGGGCTGCGAAGGGATAAATCCAAAGCAACGCGGGTGGTCCAAGCGCAGTGCGATCGGAAGGATCTGGTGTGCGACCTCCTCGATTACCTGCGAGGCCGAACGGCTCTCCTCGGGTGGAGGCTTCAGCAGTCGATCCTCAAGTTCTCGTCGGAACTCTCCCTCCCAGGCGCCTTCTCCGGACAAGTTCTCAATGCGCTGCACCACCAACTCTGCCGTTTGGCGTGCAAGTTCTAGCATCTGTTCCGGTGACATGCTGAGATTACCATCAATCCCACCATCACCGCCTTTTGCTTTGCTCATCGCATGTCCTCGCGGACACAGAGGTGAAGTGCGCCGGATGAGAAAACAAACAATGCGAGCGCAAATATAAAAAGTGCTGGTCCGCTTCTGCTTTCTACAGTGGAACACATTTCTGCTGAAATTTTTATTAATTTTCTCCCTTTTTAACCCGGTTAAACAAAAGAAGCGCTTCAAGCCTGTTTAACGCAGAGGAAATACTGTCGGGAGTAATGGTAATTATACAACCGTTGGGAAAAAGTTGAAACCCTTTGACATTAGGTTTTAACATTACTAACATGATAGGAATGTCGTAGTATCAGATATTGTGATCCATATGTCGGCACTTACTGCAGTGATCATAGGAAAAACTGAATGAGCCCAACAACGAAGCCATTCCACCTTATCATCAACGGCAAGAAGGTCCCTACCGGACGATGCTTCGAAGTGCTGAATCCCGCCAACGAGAAAGTGGCCGGACTTGCGTCGCTGGCAAGAAAGAAATATCTGGATGATGCCGTGCGGGCCGCCCGGACGGCGTTTGAAAAATGGCGCGAAGTGCCCGAATCCCGACGACAGGCGGCATGTCTGGAAATTGCCTCCAAAATCGAGGAAAACGCAGAGGAACTCGCCCGCATTCTGACCGCTGAGCAGGGCAAGCCTCTAAACGGCCTCGGCTCACGCTGGGAGATCGGCGCGGCGGTAGCTTGGACCCGCTATACAGCCGGCCTTTCCCTGCCGGTGAAGGTCCTCCAGGACAACGATGAGGGCAGGGTCGAGCTTCACCGAAAGCCGATCGGTGTAGTGGGCTCGATCACTCCCTGGAACTTTCCGGTTCTGATCGCAATCTGGCATATCGTTCCCGCCGTTCTCTCGGGCAACACTGTAGTGTCCAAGCCGTCTCCCTTTACGCCCCTGTCAACGCTGCGCCTGGTTGAACTCATGAACGAGGTGTTGCCGGAAGGCGTGGTCAACTGCGTCGCCGGCAAGGACAGGCTGGGCGCCGCGATGACGGCGCATGAAGGGATCGGCAAGATCGTTTTCACCGGCTCCTGCGCGACCGGCCAGAAGATCATGGCGAACTCGGCTGAGACCATGAAGCGGCTGACTCTTGAGCTTGGCGGAAACGACGCCGGAATCGTTCTTCCGGACGTCGACCCGAAGCAGATCGCCGAGGGGCTTTTCTGGGGCGCGTTCATCAACAGCGGCCAGACCTGCGCGGCGCTGAAACGGCTCTACGTTCATGATGACGTGTACGACGAAGTCTGCGATGAACTGGTTGCGCTCGCCCGAAAGATGAAGGTTGGCGAGGGTACGGACGAGAATGTCGTTCTGGGTCCGATCCAGAACCGAAAGCAATACGATATCGTGGCCAATTTGGCACGAAGCGCGGAGTCCAGAGGACGCGTGCTCCTGGGCGGAGACCCCGGAGAGATACAAAAAGAAATGGGCGGGAAGGGATACTTTTATCCGCTCACGATCATAGCTGACCTCGAAAACGGAGACCCTCTGGTCGACGAGGAGCAGTTCGGCCCCGTTCTGCCGATTATCCGCTATCACCAGATCGAGGAGGCAATCGAGAAGGCAAACGACAATCCAAACGGTCTCGGGGGTTCGGTCTGGAGCCGGGACATAGAAAAGGCAAGAGAAATCGCGAACCGGATGGAATGCGGTTCGGTCTGGATAAACAAGCACGGAATGATCCAGCCCAACGCCCCGTTCGGCGGGGTAAAACGCTCCGGCTTCGGAGTCGAATTCGCGGAGGAGGGCCTGGTGGAATACACGGATATTCAGGTTGTCTTTTCCTGAGCCACCCCGGCGTCAGCTTCCCTAAATCCTAGTATTTGCGTAAACCCTTCGGAGCAAACCACTCCCTGGTATCAAATCCCAGCGGATAGAGCCTTACGTTATTAAACCTTCTGTGCACGGCCACGGTGGATTTTCTCGCGAACAAAAAGGGATCCCGAACAAGGTGAGAATCAGTAGCAGAGATTTTTTGAGAATATAGTCTTTCATTGGAAAATTAACCTCAGAGGAAGGAAAGAAATAAAACTGCAAATAACCCAGTAATTCCACTCGGTTTCTGGTTCTTATACAATCTGCCACAGCCCTGGGCTAATAATGACCGATAAAAATTATGTATTGTTATAGTGTATAACTCAAACGACTACAGTATTGCCATAAAAGGAAAAACGTAAATGCCTCTTGAACAAGTTAACAAACGTATTGAAGAACTATACAACCAATGGGTTTCTCTACAGCCCCTCAATCAGGGAAACAGCAAGCGACTCTGGAAAAAGATCAAGCTTGAGTGGAATTATAATTCCAACCGCATAGAGGGAAACACTCTCACTTACAGTGAGACGGAACTGTTGCTTTTTCACGACCGCACGGGCGGCAATCATTCCATGCGTGATTATGTAGAAATGAAAGCCCATGACCTGGGAATAAAGAAAATCAGAAAATTTGCCGCAGACAAGGAACGCCCTTTAACCGAAGCAGATATACGAGACTTAAATCTGATCATTCTTAAGGAACCTTTTCGAAAAAAAGCCAAAACTCTAGCCGGTGAACTTACTTGGAAAGAGATCATTCCAGGTAAATACAAAACTGAGCCCAACCACGTGGAAACTGCAACCGGAGAAATCTTCAAATTCGCCCTTCCCGAAGAAGTCCCCGCAAAAATGAAGGAACTGATGGAATGGTTCAAGGAGAGTATTGAATCTCCCCCGGCTTCAATCGCATCCTTCCTAGCGGAGTTGCATCACCGCTTCATCCTTATTCATCCGTTTGATGACGGCAACGGCCGCATAGTACGCTTATTGCTCAATTATGTCCTGATGCGTCTTGGCTACCCCCCTTTCGTAATTGAGAACAGGAACAGGGAGAGCTATTTTTCCGCTCTGCAGAAAGCAGACGCAGGGAATATGGACGCTCTTGCAGCTTATCTCGGCAGGACCCTCGTCTCATGGCTTGAGATTGGAATTAAGGCGGCCAAAGGAGAAGACATAAGTGAACCCGCCGACATTGACAAGGAAGTTGACATCTTCATAAGGGAAAAGAAGACCAAGGGACTGCCAGAAGTAGAACCATTATCAGGACAGACCGAGGAAGAATTTTGTAAACAACTGCTCATGCCTCTTTTCGATACGTTTGAAAACCGGTTTAAAAAGTTTAATGATCTTTTTAACTCAATTGAAATCTCAGTCCAAGGTCCACAGAGAATGTTGGATCATCTTTTCCTTTTGGTGATAGGTGAGGGATCAATCTTTGACACAGTTATCGGAAATACGGTTAGTCTCAAAATTCTTTATAAAACATACCGAGGGGAGAAACCGTTTAACATGGAGACCTTACTTTCAGTACAACTACATGAAGTTACATACAGAGTAACGATTCATACGTATCTTGATTCCTCACCTGACCCTAAAGTAATCGAAAGAGAAAGAATATATGCTCGTATGTTGACAGATTCAGAAATAGAAGAATTTGTGTCGGAAGGAAAAGAACTATTCTTTAAAAAACTCAAGCAAAGAGAGGGAGAACAAGCCGATTAAAGAAGCCTTTTGTCCCTCCCTCCTCATTGATCACGTAGTAAAAAGACTACTAGTTCGAGTACTTGCGCAAACCCTTCGGAACAAACCACTCTCTGGTATCAAATCCCAGCGGATAGAGCCTTACGTTATGGAACCTTCTGTGCACTGCCACTGTGGATTTTCTCGCGAACAGAAACGTATACGGCTGCTCCTCGTGGAGAATCCTTGAGAACTCTTCGTATTTTTTTATCCGCTCCGGCCGTGAGAACTCCTCTCTTGACTCCTCAATCAGCACATCCGCGCGGGGGTCTTTAAAGCCCACGAAATTCGAGCCCTCCTCTGCCTGGGAGGAATGCCAGAGCTGGTACGGGTCGCTTTCCACCCCGAGGCTCCACCCCAGGGTCACGGCATCGAATTTTCGCTCGGTTATGCTCTGGATAAAAACCGCCCACTCTATTTTTCTTATGCTCATCTCGATACCGGAGCGGGAAAGCTCCTCTTTAAGTATGGTCGCTATCTTCTCTCCGGTCTCAGAACCTGTGGGCAGCAGGAACTCGAAGCGGAAAGGGACACCGTCCTTGTCCCTTATTCCGTCACCGTCGCTGTCGCGCCACCCCGCTTCGTCAAGGAGCGCCCTAGCCTTCTGCGGATCGTAGGCGTAGGGTTTTACGTCCTTCGGGTACTCGGGGCTGTTCACGTAAAAAGTCGTGGTTACTATCTCCCCGAGACCCAGGAGGATTTCCCTCAGGATGGTTTCCCTGTCAACAAAATGGGTCATCGCCCGTCTCACCTTTTTATCGCTGAAAAAAGGCTTTCTCGAATTCCAGCCTATGTAGTTATAGCCCGGAGTCGTATAGGAGGCCCTGTAGAATTTTTTCCGAAACGGCTTCCCGCAGCTCTGCTTTGACCACTGAAGCGGAAGAAGGCCCGCCAGATCAAGCTCTTGTTTTTTTAGCAACTGAAGCTTCACGGTGGGATCAAGCACAATCTTGTAGACCACTTCGCTGAGCCACGCGGGCTCGCCCCAGTAATCAGGGTTTCTCCTCACCCTGATCTCCCTTCCGGTTTCCCAGTGCTCAAAGACATAGGGTCCCGTCCCGACAGGCCTTCGGCCCGCGGGGTTCGTGTTGAAATCCCCCTTCCCGAACACGTGCTTCGCCACTATTGGAATCCCCCCGCAGAACTCAAAAGCGCGGAAGTAGGGTTTTCCGTACTCGCATCTTACG
The DNA here is from genome assembly GCA_964429945.1 of uncultured Spirochaetia bacterium. Taxonomy (GTDB): domain Bacteria; phylum Desulfobacterota_D; class UBA1144; order Nemesobacterales; family Nemesobacteraceae; genus Nemesobacter. Next base: position 26,430 of record CAYSDX010000003.1, read on the forward strand.
GTGTGGGAATCGATCTTCGTATAGGACTTTACGTCCTGATAGTAGCTTTGCAGGTGAGCGGCGGCGACTTTGGGGTTTCTTATGGATTCATAGGAAAAAACCACGTCATCCGCGGTAAAAGGAGTGCCGTCATGCCATTTCACGTCTTTTCTCAGGTGAAAAGTGTAGGAAAGCCGGTCCTCTGAAACTTCCCAGGATTTTGCGAGAAGGGGCTTGAATTCAAGGGTTTCGTTATCCCTTCTTATAAGGGTTTCGTAGATTCCGCCGTTAACGATACCCTCGTAGACATCCGTGGCTATGACGGGGTTAAGGGTCGCGGGCTCCTCGCCAAGCTCCCTTATAAGCGAACCTCCGGCGGAGAAAGTTTTAGGGTCCGCGTTGCCCGCAAGGAATGCATTATCGTTTTCGTTCTGGCAATCCGTGCTCCGGGTACACCCGCTCGGGAAGAGCCCCGCGGACGCAACAAAAAACGCGAGCACAAGGAGACGCAGAGGTTTGTTCATGAAGTGTTTACAAAGAGTTTCGGTTCGCCAGAAAGCTTATCAGTCCGTTTTTTCGTCTTTTTTTGTAAAAGCCGACAACATGTCAATCGGAAGAGGCAGAATAATTGTGGAAGCTCTTTCGGAAGACGCCATATCGTGCATTGTCTGAAGGAACCTGAGCTGAAGAGAAACGGGGTTTGCCGACAGTATTTCAGAGGCTTCGGCAATCTTGGCCGATGCCTGAAACTCCCCTTCGGCGCTTATTACCTTAGCTCTTCTCTCCCTCTCGGCTTCTGCCTGCTTGGCCATGGCTCTCTGCATTTCCTGCGGAAGATCAACGTACTTAACCTCGACCATGGTAACCTTGATTCCCCAAGAGTCGGTCTGCTTGTCGAGGACTTCCTGGAGCTTGACGTTAAGTTTCTCCCTCTCAGAGAGAAGCTCATCGAGCTCCACCTGTCCGAGGATGCTCCTCAGGGTTGTCTGGGCAAGCTGGGAAGTGGCATAGAGGTAGTTTTCAACCTGAAGAATCGCCCTGTTCGGCTCAACCACCCTGAAATAGACAACCGCGTTTACCTTTACCGAAACGTTATCCTTGGTTATCACGTCCTGGGGAGGCACGTCCATGGTTACGAGTCGCAGGCTTACCCTGACCATTCTTTCAAGAAACGGGATGACGACTATGAACCCGGGTCCCCTGATTCCGACTATTCTTCCGAGACGGAATATTACTCCCCTTTCGTATTCATAGAGGATTTTAAGTCCCGAAATAATGATGAAAAAGACAATTACAAGAACTATAATCGCGGTTATCGACATTGTGCGTTACTGTTCGCCGTCATAAGCTGAAACCTTGACGACAAGATCTCCTGTGCTCTCTGTTACCTTTATTTTTTCCCCGGGTGAAAACTCGCGTTCGCCCGTCGCTTCCCAGAACTCTCCCCCTATGTAGACCTTTCCGCTTTTCTGAGACCATGAAACAACTTCCCCCTTCTGACCCACCATCCCCTCAAAACCGCCCTGAACGGGAACCTTGAACGATTTCACGCCTAAATATACAATAAAAACCGAAAGCAATCCAATGCTTGCGGCCACCGCCGCTATGGTTCCCTTGCTGACCCTGAGGTCAGAGTCGGGCGTATCGAAAAGCAGCAGTCCCCCGAATACAAGACACGCAAGCGCAGCTAGGCTCAAAAGACCGTAACTCGTCACGTACACCTCCGATATCAAAAGCGCCATGGCGACGAAAAGCAGTATGAGGCCCGCGTAATTGAAAGGAAGTATCTGGAGGGAGACAAACCCCACGAGCAGGGCAATGAGCCCGGCGACGCCGGGGAAAATCATTCCCGGGTTGTAGAACTCAAGGAATATCCCGAGCGAGCCCAGGGAGAGAAGCAGAAACGCTATGTCGGGGGTGCTGAGAATATTCACGACTTTCTGCCGCAGGCTCATCTCGAGGCGCTGCGTGCGTGCCCCGGCGGTCTCAAGACGGGCGCTTTTACCGCTCAGTTTCACTTCCTTCCCGTCTATTTCTGAGAGGAGGGAAGGAATGTCGGGGGATATAATGTCTATCACATTTTTTTTAAGCGCCTCATCCGCCGTCACCGAAACGCTTTTTCTAACCGAATCGACGGCCCACTTCGCGTTTCTTCCCCTTTCCTTGGCTATGCTTTCGATAAAAGACGACGCGAAATTCTCGATTTTCTCGCTCATAACGTCAGAAGACTTGTCGTCTTTCTTGTCTTCAGGCTTCCCCGGGCCCCTCTGGCCGCCCCCCAGCATCACTGGATGAGCCGCCCCTATGCTGGTTCCGGGAGACATTGCCGCGACGTGGGCTGAGAGCGTGATGAAAACTCCCGCGGAAGTAGCCGTCGCTCCCCTGGGATAGACGTAAACGATCACCGGAATTTCGGAATTTAGAAGAACCTTCACTATGTCCTTGGTGGAATTAAGCAGTCCTCCCGGAGTATCCATCAGGATAAGAAGGGCTTTTGCGTTCTGGGCGCGCGCTTCCAAAAGAGCCGTCTTGATATAGTCAACCGTCGAGGGGTTTATCGAGCCGTTTATCTCGATTTCAACTATCTTTCCCGCCTGCGGGGCGGGTTCCCCGTCGGCTGTTGAAACCTTGTAACCCGCAGTCGCAAAAAGAAGCATAAGAAAGACCGAGGCACGCAGAAGCAAATTCCCGCCTTGCCGTGGCATAACCCTTCTCCCCCTGAATTTTTGGAGCGGGGAATCAGACCCCGAACGATTCCCCCGGTAATTCCGCAAGAATCTTTGACATTGACTGAAGAAATTACGTATCATGTTTATCCAATAAATATCTTAACACAGATGACGAACCCGCCGGTAATAACATGAGGTTCCAGTACGGGCAGGTAAAAACTTACAATCCATGTCCAAGATAAAATACACAACCAAAGAGCTTAAGCGTCCCGACAGATTCAGAGAGTTCCTGGCGGAATCGCTTGAAGGTCTCTCACACCACTTCAACAGGATACTTATCGGCATAGGCGTCATAGTCCTGGCCCTGCTCGGCATCTGTTTCGCTTCATCGCAGCAGGAAGAAAAAGATCTTCTGGCAAACGGGCAGTTCCAAAAGGCCATTAAGAGCTATGACGGCGGGGAGATGAAAAATTCTCTTTCCCAGCTGCAGACGCTCCGCGAAGAGCATCCCGAAGCCGACGTGTCCGTTCTGGCTCTTTATCAGATGGGGACGATAAGCTACAAGCTCGGGAACTACGAAGAAGCCATAAAGCATCTCGAATTCTTTCTGGATGAAGATCCTGAAGATGGTGTTTTCCGCGACGGCGCGAATGTCGTGATCGGGCTGTCCTACTTCAAACTCGAGAAATGGGGCAAGAGCGTAGAGTACTTCTCCGAAGTGGACGGGAGCGGAAGCCCCTATTATGTTCAGGCGAGAAGGCACCTGAGTCTCGTGTACGAAAAGACTGGAGAGCCTGAAAAGGCCGAAAAAATTCGAAAAGAAATATCAAGCATCTCAACCCAATAAAGCAACTCAAAACGCAAGTTCACCTTTCTCAAGCAAGCGTTCAAGTGCTATATTTACAAACGCAAATTTGCGAATGATTCCCAAGACCACTGTCTACACGGATGATCATAAGACAGTAAAACACTCTCTCGGTGAATATGTTGACGGGCAGATACACACTAACGGCATGGAATCCTTCTGATCCATGCTTAAAAGGGGTTACATAGGCACTTATCACAGAATGAGTGAAAAGCACCTACAGAGATATGCTGATGAATTTGCGGGAAGGCATAACATAAGGCAACTGAACACTATGAATCAGATAGCATTCATAGCCGAGAAGTTTGTTGGTAAGAAGCTTCCGTATAAAGAGCTTATTGCTGCTTGATCGTTTCCTCCGCTCGTGCTTTCTTTAAGGATTTTAGTTCTTCGACTATAGATCCTTGTTGATATAGTGAGTTAAGAATTTCTTTAGCACACCTTATAGCTATCCTAGTTTCTTTTTCTGATACATCTTCATATTCTTTAGCTTCCACATGTGCAGCGTCATTGCCCAAGATTCTTAGCTCATTCATTCCATCTAAGAGTTTTTTTGATATTGTTATCTTAGACCCTAAATCCTCAATTCTTTTCTTTAAGTTAGTAGTGGACCCCAAAATTTAGACAGCGTCTTAAGTGTATTTCTTTGATATTTTAATAAATATAGAGGAGGTACACAATGAGGAGCAAGAGGCGTAATCATTCACCGGAATTCAAGGCGAAGGTAGCGTTGTCAGCGGTA
>CAYSDX010000004.1:0-8200 GCA_964429945.1 uncultured Spirochaetia bacterium
AAGAGTTTATGGTTCCGGGAGTCTGAAACTCCAGTCGGGCTACGCCCTCCTTCCGTTTCAGACTCCCGAAAGCTTTTCTGCGTTGGTCGGAATACACTTAAAAAAAGAAAAAAGCTGTTTAAAAAAAGGGACCACTTCTGAACCCAACAATTGTTATCTTTATTTTGACAGGGCATTTAACCATATATGGAGTATGGGAAAATTATCTAGAATTGTCTAGTTATGTATGTAAGCCCCAAAGAATTTATTTCCGTGCCCCTCACATAAGTATCAGGAAGCTATCACCGTCATATTGGATTAGCAATCGTATTTTCCGTACGAAAACAAAACAGAGATGTGCTAACAGTTATTCCTTTCCAAGAAACGGCTTCAGCAGCTTTTTCCGGCGAGCTTCCGTGTTTCAGTATATAAGAAATAACGCGAAACATCATTCAGTCTTGCTTTGAGCCTGCTGAATCTTCCGACCGTCTAGAGAGTTACAACACAACTATTGATAGCCAAAATCACTCACAGTAAACTACCGCTAGGTTGAATCGGATGAGTGGATATAAACGTCAACATTTTGTTCCCAAGATGTTGCTGAAGAATTTTTCTTTCCGTAAGAACGGCAAGAAACGGCTGTACTCTTTTGTTAAAGATTCTTCTGGAAAGAGCATTAGGGAGACCAGTCCGCGTAGCTTTTGCTTCGAGGAGGATATTTACACGAAGTACAAAGAGGATGGAAACAGGGATGTTTCCGCGGAGAAAAATTACGGCAAGCTTGAAGCAAGAACCGGTAGAATAACCAAAAAGATAATGGAAGCGGCACGTACCAATAAATACCCGCAGTTATCTTGCGACGAAAGAAGAACTCTGGGCCATTTCATCCTCTGTCAAGGTTTTCGCATCCCGGATAGAAGCGATCCTGTTACGGGTCGTGATTTCATTGTTCGTGCTATTAAAAATCCCGAAATATTGAAAAAGCCCCGGGAGGAAATAGACAAGTTAAGAGGAGAGAAAAGACTAGAGTTCCTGACTCGCTACATAGAAGCTCCAGAGGAAATATTATCGTTTTTTGAAGACAAGGATCCGGTTATCGGAATTGCGAGGGAAGGGGAGGAGAATTTTGTCATTGGAAGCAATCCGGTGTTGTTAATGGAACCGGATAATCATCTTCCCGAGATCTGGCTTCCGATTGCGTCCAATGTAGCGGTTACGCCCTGTTCCACACGTTGGGATGGCGGCTTTATTGAATCTGGAGATCTGGATATTCATTCGTTCAACAAAGATGTTTTCAAGCAGAGCAGAAAGATCGCAGGAAATTCGGAAAAATTGATCAGGAGTATCATCAGCGGGTGGGGATCTGAACTTATTTGAATAGCTGTCTTCGGGTCAAGCAATCTCTGCTGCGGAAGGCAAAAGAAGAAATTGACAAATGGGAATCAATGCGAGGAATTAGCGTTGGCTACAGGCGCATTGCGGGTGCTCTGATTCATTTCGAAACTTAAGACCTCTCTTCTGCAATACAAAAATTTTGGAAAAATGCAGGAAGCCTGGAATTTTTCACTATATGGGAGCAACTCAACCATTTCTGGAAACCTTCCTTCAAGTGCGAACTTGCGGAGAATACTGAAAATATAGCTCGTTAAAAGGTTTAGAAGCTTCCTTGATTTTCTTAAGCACATTTTTTTCTTCAAACGCTAAGCATGCAAACCTGAAATTTAATACAGCCCTAAACATGACATGCATAAAATCTTGTATATGTTCTCGGTGTCTGGGAGTGCCAAGAACTCCCTTGCTGTGAAATGTTTGTGTTCCTCCGTAATACAAGTCCATTATTGCGGGTGCTGCCGCATGCAGACAGTCCGAATATACCTTGTTAAGTATTCTGGATGGGTCAACATCTTTATCAATGTCTTTGTTCTTTCCAGCCATCTGAGAAGGTTTACGGTCCATGGATTCTATGTATTGACGAAGTTTTTTTCGAGGAATCATGGGGCGATTCTTTGAAGATTCCACATCCATTTCTTCGTAGAAGGCTTTTAGATATTCTTTGTGCAAGTCTGTAATATCACCCGAGATAGCAGCATAGGAAAGAAATTCAATGCTTTCTGTTATTTCATCAAGCATGCGCTGCAAAGACGCCTGTTCCTGAACAAAACCGTGCTCCGCCAACAATTGGGTTGCTCGCAACCCGCTGATCATGCGTACGAGCTTCAAGATAATTGCCTGATGTATGCTTTTTTCCGTATAGCAGTATACGAAGTGGTTTTTAAAAGGCACCTTCTTCGGTCTTGGTACTTTTTTGATGAAAATCGACAATCCTTCATCCATAGCGTCTAGCACTTTATTGTAAATTTCGTTCATGATAACGTCATCCCTATTCATAATATTCTGATTCACTACTTGATGACTTTTTTCTTCCTGCCGTGTCATAATTTGATGAATTTTGGTTTCATGCCTTCAACGATTTCTGGACTGCAGTAATTAGACCCAAAGAGACGAAGCACGGGTTCCGACAGATCCGATACGATGGTTGACCACCTGGCTTCAAGCTCCACTATGCTACAGGTTTTTTCCGTTATGCGTTTGTCCGTCTGTGATTTATGGCTGCGAAAGTAATCTACCGAAGGATCAAATTCGGCGAGTGTCCGGTTTTCAAGACCCATCCAAGTGCACCGGAAGTTCACCTGTGTCGCCGTCTCAAATCGTTTCGCCATACATTTAGCATGGGTAACAAGTTCTGCAGTCTCCCTGATAACGGTTTCACGAGAAAGCCATGTCCCAGCCCGGCGACCGAGGATTTCGGTACTGCGGGGACGGTCCTCCCTATAGGCTCGAACCAAGCTTGCGCGTCCATCGGGAGCTACTCGCCAGAATTCCGGGGTCCAAAGTCCTGGCCATAGTTCAAGTCGAACGTCCATGATGTTGAACTCAAGCACGGTTTGTCCAGTCCCGTCTTCCCTCTCGGGAAAATCCCTCGGTCCGACTTCAGGCGTGCTTAACGGATAAAACATGCTCCAGCCGGTGTTCACAGTGTTCAGCACCTCGTTGTTTACCTCTGTCAGAATCCGGTGAAGCGATTGTAAGGGAGGCTGCTCAGCGTTAAAAGAAATCAAGTAGCTCAGCTGGTATCTGTTGTCGCAGAACTGTAGCGGCCAGCGAAGATGTCGGGCTTGGGAAAGCAAGTGAAGAAAACGCTTTTCTACTTCATGGTGCCAGTTCTCCAACTGTTGACTAACGGCAGGCGTAGCTTCTTTTTGTGTATCGAACAGCTTGGCTGTATCTCCGAGCAGTTTTTCTCGATCGTTCAGCGTGCATCTTCTGATCAGTTCACCCCACTCCTTCGGTTCGCTGATCGGTGCGCTTTCAGGTCCCGGCTTCCGAATATAAAGCGTCCTAGCAGCTATGCCCTGAGGTTTGCCCTTTTCGTCTTGGGGACCGCCAGCTTTCGTGATAACTGGCACCTGTCCATGTCCACCGACTCTGATGACCGGGAATTTTTCGCCGTTTTTATTTGGAACTATATGCACGTCACATTGAAAGTCAGGACTCAAATAGTGCTTTACAATACCAGTGAAGGTATCCCGGTTGTATTTGGCTATAGAGGGCGGGCGGTTTGGGTCCGGACTCAGGTCGTCTCGAAATCCGAAAACAAGGTGTCCGCCGCTGTGGTTGGTTAAAGCCGCCAGATGACGGGCAATCTTTGCCTGCGTGACTTTATCATCAAGATCGACCCATCCTTTGTATTCGTTTTCCAGAGTTTCCATGGGAAATTCTATCAGATCTCTTAGATTTCCTTTTGCTTTATCCATATTCAAAGGGATCCTCCCGCAGCTTTCTTAAATAAAATTCGGCCCAGTCAATCATATTAGTTCTATTTTTGTTACTTTTCCATCTTTTGAATAATAGACTCTGAATCGACATGCATTTTTTTCTGTTTCTTGACACGATGACTTTAGCGGTTTCCAAAGCATCCCAACCGAATGTAACAAGGGGTACTATGTTATTACCTTTTAGCCCATTTCGGGATTTTTTTGTAGAAGAAGGGAAAAGCCTTTTTCCCTTCTTCTGATGGAAGGTTTTCCGGGTGGAGTAGCCAGAATTATGCGTGGAAACGAAAAATGTGTTACAGCCTGAAGATTATTGGGAAAAAGAACTATCTTCTCTTTTGAATGGAATATCCCCTGAAATTATCACTCCGTTTTCATCATGCCTTGTCTTCAATCAAATTTACTTCTTCGCCCTCAGACTAACGCAACGATAAAAAGGCGGGGGAAGGGATACAGCGTACGTTTCCCCGAGTGACTAGGATAAGTATCCCGAAGCCGCTCCTTGTATACCCTTAAAAATCGGTTCCGCTCAGTATCGGACAGACCATTTAGAATCGGGCGAAGACCGCTGCCCATAACCCATTCAAAAACAGGATCTTCGCCTTCCAGCACATGAAGATAGTGCGTTTCCCAGATATCCAGGCGCCGCGTACAGGGAGAAAGGATATCATAGTAAAAGTCCGCATCTTCAACCCATTTGTTTGACAAGGCGGCAAGAAGCGCGGCGTCACCGACGGAATCGCCCTTGGCCAACGTATCCCGCATCAGGCGGTGAGACGGGAGACCCCAGCTAAGCGGCATCTGGACCGCGAGACAGCCTCCCGGGTTAAGGCAGCTCACCAGGCGCGAAAACAATTCAGAGTGGCCGTCAATCCAGTGCAAAGCCGCATTAGAATAGATAAGATCCGGGCTTTCCTTCGGCACCCAGCTGCGGATATCGGCATCCTCCCAGTGCACGGTTGACGGCTCTGCGGCCGCCTCGGCCAGCATCTGCGGTGAGCTATCAATACCGTATACCTTGGATGAGGGCCAGCATTCCGCCAGAAGACGGGTTATGTGGCCCGAACCACAACCCAGATCATAGATGACGTCCGGCGCCTTAAGGGGTATACGATTCAGCAACTCAATGGCCGGACGCAGGCGCTCCTGGGAGAACTTCAGGTACTGACCGGGGGTCCAGCGCGTTCCGGCAACCTCGCCTTGGTGCACTCTTTGCGACATGCGATTTCCTCGCTCCACCCCTCGGACATGTCCGCACGGTCTTTGCGCGGAGTGGTCAGCAACATCGTCTTTTTAACTTCAGGAACTACGATTAGTCGCCGCTCAGGTAACTTACCACGTCATCCTGAATGGACTCGTCCACAAGTTCCCTCCACTCCTCGTTGCCGCTTGCTATCGACTCGCGTATCTTGGTAGCCGATATGAACCCTATGTCATCCGGCGGGAAAAACTCGTTCATTTCGTAACCGACTCCCCTGCCCCAGTTTACCGATTCAATGTCCGGAATCACCATCACGACCACGTCATCACCCTTGCTCTCGTGATATTTTCTAATCATTCCGACGGTCTGTTCCGTGGTGAAGGGGTTTTTCGAGTCGGGAGGAATATCCCTTACCATTATCAGGCACGGAACCCCCTTGTCGAGTTTCTGCCTGACAAGGCTTATGTGTCCGGCGTGGTATGGCTGATACCTGCCGATGAATATCGCTCTTCTGGAAGGAGAAGGCTTTATGTCCGGATGACCGTGATTTTTACATTCCCAGTTGCTCATTATTTACCTCGTCGAGTGGATTAAAAGAAGATTTTTACTAACTGAAAGACGCACGGATTATACACACGTCCGTTTTTTTTTCAACAGCGATCGGGCAGAAAACTCCGAACGAATTGTAAAGGGAGAAGTTCAGACAGAAGGCATATGCGCCTTTTTTTCCGAGGTGCCCCCGAGCAGGTCAATAAAACCACCGAAAGTCCGGTTGCTGAGATCGGAAAGCGTGTTTATGTACTTGGGCGTCTGGGACCGTATGGTATCAGGGTTTATCTTGCCGCCGAGTTCTTCGATTTCTTTTTTGTTCACCGGAGTGACAAGCCAGCGCTCTATCATGGGCGCATCAACCTCAAGATGAAACTGGAACCCGTATACCTTGTCTCCGTATCGAAACGCCTGGTTCGCGCACGCAGGGGAGGTAGCCAGGTGCGAAGCGCCCTGCGGAATCTCAAAAGTATCTCCGTGCCACTGAAAAACCTTTTCAACCTCGCCGAACACACCAAGAAGCGGGTCCTTTTTCCCTTCCTCGGTAGTGGAAACGTCATACCAGCCGATCTCCTTTTCGGGGTTTTTGTAGACGCGGGCGCCAAGGGCCTTGGCGATGAGCTGTGAGCCGAGACATATGCCGAGCACCGGAAGATCCATATCGATAAACTCCCTTATGGATTCGGTTTCCGGCACAAGGTAAGGATACTCATCAGACTCGTCCACGTTCATAGGACCCCCCAAAACGACAAGACCGTCGTAGTTGCGGAGCTTGGGGATGCTGTAATTGGACCGGCCGAAGTTCACGTAACGTATTCTGAAACCGGCGCTTCTGAGCATTGGATGAAGCGTTCCCAGTATCTCATGAGGTACATGCTGAAAGACGAGCAGTTTCGGCATGGAGCAGGATTTTAACCACTTTTCCGCCCTCTGTCATTTCGCTGGATCACGGACAAATTCAGATTTGCCACACGCCGCGCAGAGTCTTCTTTTGAAGAGAGGATTCAAGCGCGAGCAGAAACTCCTCTCTGCTGATTTCTCTTCCTCCGAGAGTCCTCATATGATCGGTGGGAACTTGGGAATCTATGAAATCAAAACCGGATTCCCAGCATTTTTGCGCCAAGTGAAAAAGAGCTACCTTGGAAGCATCGGTTTCAAGGTGAAACATCGATTCTCCGAAAAACGCGCCGCCGAGAGACACTCCGTAAAGACCGCCGACAAGCTTCCCCTCCCGGTAAGTCTCAAAAGAATGGGCATAACCCATTTCATGCAGCTTCCCATAAGCCGTTTTCATTTCCTCGGTTATCCATGTCCCGCTCTGCCTTTTTCTTCCGACACCCGCGCAATTTTCAACAACCGCGGGGAAATCAGTGTCAATTTTTACCGAGAATCTTCCAGAGGATACGGTTTTTAAAAGGGTTTTTGAAAATCTGAAGTCCCCCGGGAAAAAAACCATTCTCGGGTCGGGAGAAAACCACAAAATGGGGTCTCCCTCGGAATACCAGGGGAAAATACCGTTTTCGTAGGCCGAAATAAGCCTCTTGGGAGAAAGGTCTCCTCCGACCGCCAGAAGCCCTTCTGGTTCCGCTTCAGATGGGTCAGGAAATCGTATTTCGGAATCAAGAAGGTAAACTGTCATCAACTCCGGTTTACTGCAGGCCCTGCTTCCCCCAGGTCCTTTCAATGAAACCCGCCCTTCCCGAACCTATTTTGTAGTTGCCGTAGTGAATCGGGTTTTTCTCGTAGTAATTCTGGTGGTATTCCTCAGCCCTGTAGAAAGAGACGAACTTCTCTACCGAGGTCACTATCGGCTTTTTGAATTTTCCCGATTCCTCGAGTTTCTTTTTCGAGAGAAGGGCCTTTTCCTTCTGCGAATCGTCATGGTAGAAGATGGCGGTTCTGTAGTGCTTTCCCCTGTCGGCAAACTGCCCGTCCACCTGGGTCGGATCAATGTTTATCCAGAAAGTCTCAAGAAGGGTTTCGTAGTCTATCTTCGCGGGATCGTAGACGACCCTTATCGCTTCCGCATGGCCCGTTTTCCCCTGCCAGACCTGCTCGTAGGTGGGGTTTTCCTCCTTTCCCCCAGAGTAACCCACTACCGTTTCGACAACCCCGCTGAGACTGTCAAAAGGAGGCTGCATGCACCAGAAGCATCCCCCGGCGAAAGTCGCCTCCATGTAACCGCTGTTTTTTCCGCTTCCCATGTCTTTAGCCTCTGCGACGCTTTCGTCATAGATGGAAAAAGCCGCACCCGCAAGCACAACAAGCGTCAGCGAAAAGACCCGATACCAAAAACCATTATACGACTCCACTTTAACTTTAACAATACTCCCTAGTTTTCCCGTGTTTTCAACTGCGATTCCGGTGTCGCCATATCATATAAATTTCCAAATATCCTCGCAGAGCAGGTGATCTAGACTATGGATGTGGTCTTTCAATATATCTTCTGTGAGCATGTTTGGGCGAATATCGCAGTAATAAACGCCATCAAGAGGAGAGAAGTGGTCCCTTTTTTTAAACAGCTTTTTTCTTTTTTTAAGTGTATTCCGACCAACGCAGAAAAGCTTTCGGGAGTCTGAAACGGAAGGAGGGCGTAGCCCGACTGGAGTTTCAGACTCCCGGAACCATAAACTCTTTG
>CAYSDX010000005.1:0-22460 GCA_964429945.1 uncultured Spirochaetia bacterium
TCCAACTAAGGAGACAAACCCCACTCGCCCCCAGTAACCAAGGCCTGCCGTCTGGGATAAGAGGCAGACAACGATCAGGACGCTTACAAGATCGCCGATGAACTGTCTGAGAAGCTGCTTTATCATGCCGGGGCCGTAGCCCTGGGGAAGAGCGTTTACAAACGCTGCCGTCTCTCCCTCCTTATAATCCTTATGCGAGAACGGCAGCCAGTAAACCCCGGCTTTCGGGGCATTTGCCCTTATGGCCTCGGCGACTTCGGATTCGTTTGTAAATTCATCGGCCACCATCTGGTGCCACGGAAGAACCATCCATGATACAGACCCCCAAGCTAGGAGAATTATCGCGCAAAATATAACAGCGGTCGTTTTCTTCAAAAGCATTTTCCTCCCAGAATTTTTACTCCGGTGGTTTTAAATACCGGATATCATTTTTATATTTGACAAAGGATTTGGAGGATTGTCAAGAAATAAAGCAATTCCAGAATGATACGAAACAGTAAGTCCTAACAAGGACGCAGAAACTGTTTGCAAAGAGATGCTGAGACCGCCGGAGATCTTATTTGAAATAAGGAATTATTTCTTTTGAGTAAGTCTCAAGCGCCAGATCAGGATCGGGGCTGAATCTGTAGAACAAGACAAAATTCCTTACACCCGCGTCTATAAATTTCTCGATTTTCTCTATGCAGTCTTTTTTCGATCCAGTAATTGTGAAATCAAGTATTGCTTCTCTCGGGAACATCTGTCCGAGTTGCCTGAACCTCTGCCTACCCTCTTCGTCAGTCGGTACTATGTTGAAGTAGTTAAGTCCGTGATATTCTTCGGGTATCTCGACGTCGTATCCGGCTTTCAGCAATTGGTCCTGCATAACCAGTACGTATTTGAAGGGTTCTAAAGTTTTGTAGGCGGCGTCAACGCTTTCTCCAAGGGAGGTGAATACCCACAAGGCTGGGTCGAAACCGTCATCGAGCGATCTTCCCACGTTATCCGCCGCGGCCTCTATCTCTCCCAGATAACGGGAGTAGAGATCGGGATTTAGATCTATCGGCAGCCAGCCGTCTCCTTTCTCTCCAGTTAGCTGCAGTCCTTTTGGAGTGTGGGTGGCCATGTAAAACGGTATTTTGTTTCTCTCGTAGGGTTTTATCTGCAAAAACGCGCTCTCGAGATTGTAGAACTGCCCGTTAAAGTCCGTGGGTTCGTCGGTTTCCCAGAGAATCTCCATTACTTCCATCGACTCTCTTAGTTTTGAGAGGGGTTTTCCCCACTCGATTCCGAACGCGTCAAGATTCATCGATTCGCCTACCCCGAGGGAGAGCACTACCCTGCCTTTTGAGAGCTGATCAACAGTTGCGAGCCTCTGGGCGAAAACGGCGGGATGCATCCTGTGAGGATCGGAAACCGTTCCCAAAGCTATGTTTTCCGTTTTCATCGCTGCCGCCGCAGCTACGGTCCACGCCTCGGGAGCGATGGCTCCCGGCGCCACGAAGAGCAGATGATCGGGGTACCATATGGTGTCGAATCCAAGCTGGTCAGCCTTTACCGAAAAGTTTACGAGTCCGTCAACGTCAGCTCCCGGCATCGGAGCCGAAAGTCCGAATTTTATTTCTTTTCCCATAGTGTGGCACCTCGCGGATGGTTTTGGAAGTAGATAGTGATCACGGTTAAAATTATGGTTGATTTGCCGTTCAAAGGCAAGTAATTCAGCTAATATCCCGGAGGTATGAAATGAAATTCGGAGTAGGACTCTTCAGCATGCAGACACACAAAGATCTTGACTACGGCCATGTGGATCTTTACAGGAATTCTCTTGAGCACGTGCGGCTCGCCGAGGCGGTGAATTTCGATTCCGTATGGCTCTCCGAGCATCATTTTCTTGAGGACGGTTACTGCTCCTCCCCCCTTGCGATGGCCGCCGCGATGGCTGCTGTGACCGAAAGGGTGAGGATAGGTACCGGGGCTCTGATACTCACGCTTCATAACCCCGTGAGGATCGCCGAGGACGCCGCTACGGTCGATCTGATTTCAAACGGAAGGTTCGATCTGGGAGTTGCGATAGGATACAGAAAGGAGGAATTTGAAGGATTCGGCATCGCGATGAAGCAGAGGCCCTCAAGAATTGAAGAAGGCATAGAGATAATTGAAAAATGCTGGGGGGACGGACCTTTCTCCTACGATGGCAAAAGGTTCAGCTTTTCAGACATAGATGTCACTCCCAAGCCCGTGCAGAGACCCATACCCATATACATAGGGGCTTTCGAGGAGCCCGCCATAAGAAGGGCCGGGCGGCTCGGGTGCCCGCTTCTTATCGGTCCCGGGAGGACGGTTCCCATGATCATGGATACTCTCGGGTGGTATAACGACGAGGCCGAAAAAGCCGGCCGCGACCCGTCCGAAACGGAGCATATACTTCTACGGGAAACCTATGTGGGCGAAAGCACTGAGCAAGCTCTTGCCGGCGGAACCGAGTACATAATAAACATGTACAGGTTTTATCTTAGCCTCGGGGTTAAAATAGTGATAAGGGGGAAAAACATAACGGACCCCGACGATCCTTTCTTTGAATACATGGCTGAAGACCGTTTCATGATCGGCACCCCGGAGCACTGCGCTCGGGAGGTAAAAAAGTACGCGGAGAAAACGGGAATCCGCAACATAGTGTGCAGGATGGTGTTCCCCCAGGCCCCCGCCGAAGTTATAGCGCGATCAATTGAGCTTTTCGGCAAAGAGGTGATTCCCGAATTCAGATATTAGAGGGAACCGGACAAGGACAAGTTCAGAAAGCTGCCTGCGGATGAGACGTCATCCGGTTTTTGGCCGAATCAACTCAGGCAACCACCCGAGCCTGTTGAGTGTGGCCCTTGATTCTCATCTGCTAAGACAGCTTCCCGAACTTGCTTCGCTACCGAACTACTGAAACTCCTGAAATCATGCTGAACCCCGGGGATGAAAAACCGAAAACATTTTCATAATCCTGGTTGAACAGGTTGTTTGCTCTTGAGAACAGCCTGATTTTGTCGACAAACCCCTTCAGGCTGATTTCGTAGGAAGCCGCCGCGTCAACGAGGAAAAAAGAATCGTTTTTAACTCTCGTACTCGGAAACCCGCTCCAGTCCACGTCATCCCTGCTGCCTACGTAGTTTCCCGAAAGACTAAAGTCAAGAGCGTTTTTTGAATATCCCGCGTTAAATGAGAACGAATGTTTGGGTACCCGTATGAGCCTTTCCCCTTCGGAAAAAGCCGCAGACCCCAGGCCGCCGTCGTCAGTCACATCGGTTTTAACGTACGTGTAGGCTGCGCTTAGAGTTAAAGTGTCGCTCGGGTAGAAGCGGATTGCGGCTTCTGCACCCTCTGACTCCGCACGGCTTATGTTCTCGTAGTTAGTTCCATTCTCAAAAGGTGTGAAACTGTAGGCGATAATGTTTTTGAATTTGTTCTGGAAAAAGCTCAGATCGAATTCGACTGCGTTATCAAACAGCGGCTGATTAATGCCTATTTCCGCGGTCAGGGTCTCTTCGGGGTTTAGGTCCGGGTTGGGTATTGTTCCGAAAGCCGTACTGAAATTTTCAAAGAAATTCGCTTCCTTGATTCCTCTGCTTACCCCTCCCCTTATCTCGGTTCCGAATTCTTTTATCTTCCACTTGGCGAAGACGCTTGGACTCCACTCGCCCCCGAACGCTTCATTATCGTCATACCTTATGCCCGCTGTTACGAAAAACGTTTTAAGCAGTGCGAGGTTTTTCTGAGCGTAGAAGGCGTAGTTTTTTCTTGATTCATTCAAAGAGTCCGTCTTGAAATTTTCCTTTTCGTATTCAAACCCAGTTGAGATTATGCCGGAGACCTGATCAAGGTCGACAAAGAGGCTGGACCCGTATTCGAGCGATATTCTTTTGTCGAGAGTGTCAAACTCTGACTCTGACCCGTCCAGTTCAACGGGCTCGGGACCATCATAGCTTTCACGATCAAGTCTCATATAGCCGATCTTAAGTGAGTTCTCCCACCATTGCGTCGGGGAAAAAACGATGTCCGAACCCGTGACAAATGATTTTTCTTTCGTCTGGCTGTCGGGGTCGGCGAATGCGTCGAATCTGTCCCCCGCGCCTGCGGTCGGAAATTCAAACTTTGAGTCTCTGTATAAGGAGAAAAGGGAGAGATTCAAATTATCGTTTGCTTCCAGGTTCAGGTTTGCCGTGAAGTTGTTGTTTTTGTAATCGTTATTGATCTCTAAAATGCCCTCATCGACGATTCTCTGGTGAGAAAGAAAATATCCCAGCTTCTCCAGGCTGCCTGATACGCTCGCGGAATGCTCAAGGATCATGGTGTCTTCGGCACGGAATCCCAGGGCCACTGATCCTGTCCTTTTGATTTTTCCGCTTCCTCGCTTCGTTATTATGTTTATAACGGAAGACGCCGCGTCTGAACCGTAAAGAGAAGAGTGTGCGCCTTTTATTATCTCTATTCTCTCTATGTTCTCAGTTGTAAGGGAAGAGATGTCGAAACCCCCTCCGGCCTGGTTTATCTGAACGCCGTTTATCATCACGAGGTTGTAATCCGACTGACCGCCCCTCACGAAAATCGAGGAGTTGCCACCACGGCTTCCCGTGCCGACCACGTTGAATCCTGTTACTCTCGAGAGTATGGATGAGATGTCCTTTTCCCCGCTTCTCTCAATCTCCTCTCTGTCGATGACGGTAACGGAAGATCCTAGACGATCGGCGTCAATCCAGGTTTTTGTCCCCGTTACTATGATCTTTTTCGGTTCCTCCTGCTCGGAAAAACCCGTGTGCGGGAACAGGAACACAAGCAAAATAAAGGTGAAAAATATCTTAAGGCTGTTCATTCTTAGCTCCTCCAGGTGCTGGTATATAGCTTTTCCTAAAAGAGCGGTTGCCTGAATGAACGTGTAAGGCAGGAAACAAGAACCGCGCGACAGCGCGGAAAACAAAAAATGTGTTTCTATAGACCATGCGCCTAACTCCCGAGGCAAAGCTACTAGATTGACGCAGGCAGGTCTTCCGACTTAAAGGGCTGACTGTCATTAAAACAGAGCGGCTTTTCCAATGCGGCCTTCCCGGCTTTGCTCAAAGCCAGTGACCCGAAGCGCAGGCACGCTCCGCTAGGGCATGGAAAAAACCCTTATTACGGCTGCGGGAACAGCTCGGGACTCTCACCCGATTCCCTTAACCTGAATCTGAAGATAACTCTACGTGTTAGGGCTTTCGGTGTCAAAAGCCGGCGGGGGAACGGGTGGCGCAGTCAGGAATCGCCCGGGGCGGCGGAACCGAGCATACTGTCAAGCTCCCCTGAGCGCTCAAGGGCCGCGAGCTGATCGTAACCTCCTATGAACTGCTCGTTTACGAAGATCATGGGCACGGTTCTCCAGTTCAGTTTCTCAACCATCTCTTTTCTTTTTTCCGCGTCCTCGTCAAGCCTTACCTCTTCGTAATCCACCTGTTTTCTCTCAAGAAGTTTTTTTGCCCTTCTGCAGTAAGTGCAGTAAGCGCTTGTGTATATCGTTACGGAACTCAATATCGCACCTCGGTTTGTTCTTTGGGTCCTAGAATGCTTGGTTTTTAGTAGATATTCAAGTACTTTAAGCGTTTACGCGTCCTTGACGGGCAATGGAGTCTCTACGTTATGCGGGAAAAAGTCTTTTTTTTCATTACGCTTTCTCTGGTTTTCCTTATGAGTTCGTGCACCGCCACGAAGTTTTTGATGAATTACGCCTCGGGCGATGACGGAAAACCCGGAAAGATAAAGGACTGGGTTTACACCACGGAGCAAAACAGCTACCGTGTCGCGCCGCTTCCGCAAAGCTGGGAGAGAGTTCCCATAGAAGGCGGGGACATCGCTTTTTACGACTCTGCGGACAATATCATGTTCACTGTAAGTTCTGTTTGCGCGGAGGACCGGGATTATGATCTTGAGACGCTGTCGGACTCCTTGGTGGTCGGTCTGGGCAAAAAGCGGATGGGAGTGCGAAAGGATATTGAGGTCGGTGGCTCCGTGGGACTTTACACGGAATACGAGGCGTCGCTTGACGATGAGAATTTCGCTCTTGCGACGGTAGTGCACAAGTCCGGGAAATGCGATTATGACTTCAGCTATTCCGCGGACCCGGCCGGCTTTCAGGCGAATCTCGGAGAGTTCATCGATTTTCTCTCAGGTTTTGAGGAGTTGTGGGCCAAATGAGCAGGTTTCTGTCCGAGGTGACCAACAGTTGCCTTAACTTCATTTTCGGGGTAGGGGAGGTCTGCTTTTTCTTCTGGAATTCGATCGTGGCCACCGTTACTCCTCCTTATGATTACGGTCTTCTGATTGCCCAGATACACGATATAGGCTTTCGTTCAATTTCCATAGTAGTGGTTTCCGCCATGGCGATCGGAATGGTGATGGTGGTGCAGATGGCGTGGGGATTTGCGTGGTTTGGGGCGAAGGGGCTTGTGGGTCCCGTGGTCACGCTTTCGTTCGTGAGGGAACTCGGGCCCATAATAACCTCTCTCCTCGTGGGCGGCAGGGTTGGTTCCGGAATCACGGCCGAGATAAGTTCGATGAAGGTCACGGAGCAGATAGACGCCATAAGGACCCTCGGAGCCGATCCGATCAGAAAGCTCGTTTCGCCGAGACTTATGGCGTGCATCATCTCCTTCCCGCTGCTTGCCGTCATATCGAATCTCGCCGGCATAGGGGGAGCGATGATTATCTCGCAGATGGAACTTAACGTGAAACCTACTCTCTTTATCGAGAGCATAAGGGGCTGGGTTTCTCTTGAGGACCTTATGACCGGCATTTCCAAGACGCTGTTTTTCGGAATCATAGTGGCGATTACCGGCTGCTATGTGGGAATGAAGGCCGAGGGGGGAACGCGCGGAGTCGGAAACGCCACCACTAAAACGGTCGTGATTTCACTTTTCCTGATAATACTTTTCGACTTCATTCTCTCGAAGATATTCGTTATCGCTATTTACGACTTCTAGGTTTTCCCCGCCCCGAGCAAAGTCCTTTGACTTTAAAGTTACATTCAGTAAAATTGTGACCCCTAATTTCTCCGAGAGAGGATATTATGAAGTCATACATGCCCAGAAACGGCGATTTTGAAAAGAAGTGGTACCTGATTGACGCGCAGGGAAAACCCGTCGGAAGGCTTGCGAGCAGGGTAGCCTCGATTCTCAGGGGAAAAGGCAAGCCAGAGTTTGCTCCCCATTCGGATATCGGGGATTTCGTTGTGATAGTCAATGCCGATAAAGCCAGTTTCACGGGCAGGAAGTGGGAGCAGAAAACCTACTACAGCCATTCCCACTACCCCGGAGGACTTAAATCCGTGACCGCGGAAGAGCTCGCCGAGAGAAAACCGGGCGAGATAATCCGCAAGGCCGTCTGGGGGATGCTTCCCAAAAACAGGTGGCAGAAGAAGCTTATACAGCGAGTGAAGGTCTACGTCGGAGACGAGCATCCGCACGCGGCCCAAAATCCCGAGGTTCTGGAGGTCTGATTCATTATGCCTGAAACCGTTATTTACAATGGCACTGGGAGAAGAAAAACGTCAATCGCCAGAGTCTGGCTTAGAAGAGGCAGCGGTTCCATTACCGTAAACAAGAAATCGGTGGAAGAGTATTTCCCCAGGGAAGTGTGGCAGATAAAGGCTCGCGAACCTCTAAGCGTCACCGACACTTCCATGGAGTATGATGTGATGGTCAGGGTGAAAGGAGGGGGACTCACCGGTCAGGCGGGAGCCGTGAGCCACGGACTTGCCAGAGCCCTTCTCAAGGCCAACGAATCGCTTCGCAAGAAACTAAAGGTTTCCGGACTGCTGAAACGCGATCCCAGAATGGTTGAAAGCAAAAAGTATGGGAAGCGCAAGGCGAGAAGAGGACAGCAGTTCTCCAAAAGGTAATCCATACTTGACCGATCCAACCCAGAAGTTTCAGAGGAAATTCGACATCCGTCCCGCCAAGGGGAAGCTGGGCGTTCTTATTCCCGGAATGAGCGGCGCGGTAAGCACGACTTTCATAGCGGGCGTAAAGGCGGTGATAAAGGGCGTGGGAAGACCCATCGGTTCCCTGACGCAGATGGGCAAAATCAGAATCGGCAAGAGAACCGAGAAGAACTTCCCCTTCATAAAAGATCTCATTCCACTGGCGAGAATACAGGACATGGTGTTTGCCGGATGGGACATATACGACGAGGACTGCTACGCTTCCGCACTTCGCGCAGGGGTTCTTAACCCTGAACTTCTCGGAAAGATAAGACGGGATCTTAAAAAAGAGTCCCCGATGCGAGCCGTTTTCGATAACAGCTATGTCCGCAATCTCAAAGGCACTTACGTAAAAAAGGGCAAGACCAAGATGCATCTTGCCGAGGCGCTGATCAGGGACATAAAGAAATTCCAGAGAGAAAACGACATCGAAAGGCTTGTAATGCTCTGGTGCGGAAGTACCGAGGTATATCTCGAACCGTCCGAAGTTCATGAGACCGTGGAGAGTTTCGAGAAGGGACTCAGGGAAAATCACGAGGAGATTTCCCCGAGCATGATCTACGCCTATGCGGCCATAAAGTGCGGAGCCGCCTACGGAAACGGGGCGCCGAACCTGTCCGTGGATATCCCAGCACTCCAGCAGCTTGCGATCGAAAACGAGATTCCGATAGCCGGCAAGGATTTCAAAACCGGCCAGACTCTCATGAAGACCATCTTGGCACCGGGGCTTAAAAGCAGGATGCTCGGGCTCAACGGATGGTTTTCAACCAACATACTGGGCAACCGGGACGGAGAGGTGCTCGATGACCCGGGTTCTTTTAAAACGAAAGAAGAAAGCAAACTGGGCGCGCTTGAGTACATATTCCAGCCCGAAATGAATCCGGAACTTTACTCGGATTACTACCACAAGGTAAGAATAAACTACTATCCGCCGCGCGGGGATGAGAAAGAGGCCTGGGACAACATAGATGTTTTTGGATGGCTTGATTACCCCATGCAGATCAAGGTCAATTTTCTCTGTCGCGACAGCATACTGGCCGCCCCTGTGGTCCTGGATCTGGTGCTTTTTCTGGACCTTGCCCACCGTGCCGGCATCTACGGAGTTCAGGAGTGGCTTTCCTTTTATTTCAAAAGCCCCATGGTTGATAAAAGGCTCTATCCGGAGCATGACCTTTTCGTACAGTTCACGAAACTGCAGAACACGCTTCGCTATCTGCGGGGAGAAGAACTGATAAGCCACTTGGGAATTGATTACTACGGGTTCGGCTGAACGGACCGCGAACTTACTGCTTGAGGAAGCTTTCCAGATCTTTTCTCACGCCGGAACTTGCGAGTTTTCCTAGGGCGGCTTTTTCTATCTGCCTTATTCTTTCCCTAGTCAGATTGAACCTCTTGCCGATCTCATCGAGCGTGTAGGTGCTCTGGCGTCCTATGCCAAAGCGGAGCCTGATGATTTCCTCTTCCCTTGAGTTCAGGAGGGTAAGTGCTTCCTGAAGCTTCTCTGCAAGAGACATTTTCGCTATGATAGTATCGGGAATTTTAGCTTCCTTGTCGGCAACCGAATCAAGAAGCGTGGTTTTCTCTCCGTCCAAAACCGGCGTGTCGAGACTTATGGCGTCATTTGTGGAATTGAGAATCCTGTTTATTACCTCGGCCGAGATACCTGAAGCCTCGGATATTTCCTTCGGTGTCGGCTTTCTTCCCATTTCCTTGCTCAGCTTCGCGCTTGTTTTGTAAACCCTGTTTGCCTGCTCCAGGAGGTAAACGGGAACCTTTATGGTTCTCGTCTGTCCCTGAAGAGCCCTCAGTATGGCCTGATGTATCCACCATGAGGCGTAGGTGGAAAACTTGTAGCCCTTGGTATAGTCGAATCTTTCAACCGCGCGCATAAGGCCGAGGTTTCCTTCCTGGATAAGATCGGGGAGGGGAAGCCCTCTGCTCATGTACCTTCTCGAGATCGTTATTACGAGTCTAAGGTTTGCCTTTACGAATTTCTGCTTGAGCTTAAGTGCCCAGTCGACGTAAATTCTCTCCATCGCGCGCAGGGTTGCTATTCTGCGCGCTATCGCGCGCGCCCTGGCTGAGTTTTTCCTCGTGCGGATTTTCTCGAATTTCTCAATGCTCTTAGGTACCTTGGCCATCCTGAGTTCGCACATCTTGATTCTTGCGGATATCTCGACTTCCTGCTTTGCGGCGAAAAGAGGCTCAACGGCCATGTCCTTGAAGTAGACATAGAGAAGGCGGAGCTGTTCATCCGGGATCCACTTGTCCTTGTCCTTTTCCTTCCCCCTAGGTTTCAGTTCCTCTTCTTCCGGGGAGTCAAAATCCTTTTCGACTTCCTCTTCCTCGATGTCGTCGTCAACATCGTAGGATTCGAAACCGGCGTCGTCCTGAAAATCTTTGTATTTTATGTCCATACTAATTTTTCGCCAATTTACTGATTGAAAACAGAATACGGAGGCAACAAAAAAAAGCCTTCAAAGCCCAAGCGGGCAATGAAAATCGGCACCTTCCGTTCCTAGTCCAATTATAAGATTTTTCGTGCTAAAATGTAAGCGTTTTTTTCCGAAAGTGTTTTTGCGGGAATTATTTAGCCCCGGCGAAGTTCTCGGAAACCTGCTCCCAGTTAACGACATTCCACCACGCCTTCACGTAGTCGGGCCTTCTGTTCTGGTAGTTCAGATAATATGCGTGCTCCCAGACGTCAAGACCCAGAATAGGCTTGAGCCCATCGGAAACCGGATTGTTCTGGTTCGCGGTGGATGTTACCACGAGTCCTCCGTTCCCATCCACGCAAAGCCATGCCCAGCCGCTTCCGAATCTTGTGGCGGCGGCCTTTGAGAACATCTCGACGAAAGCGTCGAAGCTTCCGAATGTAGAATCTATGGCGTCGGCAAGCTCTCCCGATGGCGTTCCTCCGGAACCGGGAGCCATACACGGCCAGAAAAGGCTGTGATTAGCATGTCCTCCGCCGTTGTTTCTTACCGCGGTTCTTATGTCTTCGGGAACCGAGCCAAGATCACCAAGCAGTTCCTCAAGCGATTTTTCCGCAAGCTCCGGATGGTTCTCCAGCGCGGCGTTTAAGTTGTTCACATACCCCTGATGGTGCTTTGAATGATGTATTCTCATCGTTTCCGCGTCTATATGCGGCTCCAAAGCATCGTGATCATAAGGAAGATCAGGTAATTCGTGCGCCATTTCTCTCTCCTGTTAATCTCTCGAAATAAAAAGCTGAATTTGGCATTGTATCAGCAACTGCGGGCAGTTGCAAGTAAATTATACCAGAAAGTTTCTTCCGTTTTTACATATAGTTACGATAAAGTAAATTTAAACCCGAGGTCGCCATGTCGGAAAACATAATTGAAATGACGGATGTGTATAAGTCCTTTGACGGGAAACCGGTTCACAGGGGGATAAATCTCTTCGTAAGGAAGGGGGAGATCGTTACCGTTCTGGGGGAAAGCGGAGTCGGGAAAAGCGTTTTGCTCAAGGAAATAAACGGTCTGGTTAAGCCCGACAGCGGGAAGGTTACGGTTCTTGGGGAAGACACGTCGCAGATGGACGAAAAACAGCTTGTGAGAATAAGAAAGGAAACGGGCATGCTGTTTCAGGGCTCGGCGCTTTTTGACTCGCTCACGGTCGAGGAGAATATCGCCTACCCTCTGGTTGAAAATTCCGACCTCTCCACCGAGGAGATAAAAAAAGCGGTTGCCCGCAACCTCGAGCTGGTCGACCTTCCCGGAATCGAGGACAAGTACCCAGGAGAGCTCAGCGGAGGGATGAAAAAAAGGGTGGCTTTGGCAAGGGCGATCGCAACGCGCCCGAAGATTCTTCTCTACGACGAGCCCACTACCGGCCTTGACCCTCCCAATATAAAAAGGATCGCTAAGCTGATAAAGAGCATGAGAGACCGGCTCAGCATAACAGGGGTCGTCATTACGCACGACATAGGTACCGCCTACGAGGTTTCAGACCGGGTGGCTTTTCTCTACGAGGGGGAGATCATTTTCTCGGGAACCGTACCGGAGGCCCGCGAGAGCAACATTTCCACCTTCAGGAATTTCCTCGACAGCAAGATGTAGCGGTGCTACAGCCAGATTCGATTAAAGCAACTGCGATTGGTTCTCTGTTTGGCTTTCAAATCCACCCAAATTAAACTGGCACTTTCAGTTCTTCAGTCTTTCCGTCCCCGATTCTTCCGCCGCGCTCAGGGCTTCGAAGTCCAAAACTTTCCGCCCAAGCGGCTTTTTCTCCATATCGCGGAGAACAGAACCGCAGTGAACAAAAACAGGTCGAACCCTGCAATCTTCATAACCAATTTGTCAGTCTTAAGAGCGGGAAAGACGGAAATTCTTCGCAAAAATCGTTTAAGTTATCAGCTTTTTAAGTAAAGCTCCGGTTAACCGCGAAAAAGAACTAATGAGTAGATAATAAATTCGCCCATGATGAATCCGGGAAAAAGGAGAATTTTTATTGGGAAGGAACTTTTCTGAGAGCTATGGCTTCGGCGAATGGGGGCTTAGGCACGCTGAGGCCATGGCCGCTATACCTTCTTTTCTTCCCGTAAAACCCAGCCCGTCGGTTGAAGTTCCCTTCACGTTTACGGCATCGCTCGAAATTCCCAGAGCGTCGGCGATTTTCGCCTCCATAACGGGTGAATGAGGAGAGATTCTTGGTTCCTCGCACACCACCGTGCAGTCAATATTCTCTATGCGGTAGCCCTTGTCTGCCATCATCCGGGCGACCTGGGAGAGAATTGCGAGGCTTGACGCGTCTTTGTATCTCGGATCGTTCGGCGGAAAATGTTTTCCTAGGTCTCCCTCTCCGATGGCTCCCAAAATAGCGTCGGCAACGGCGTGGGAGAGCACGTCGGCGTCTGAGTGACCGACAAGTCCCGGAGAACCTTGGATCTCGACTCCGCCGAGTACCAGTTTCCTTCCCTCGGAGAACGCATGTGCGTCAAACCCCGTCCCTATCCTATACATGGTTCCATGTTCCTCTACTTGCGATAAGCTCCGCGAATGCAAGGTCTGCGGCGGTAGTGACTTTCATGTTGAGTTCGCTTCCCATTACTATACTCACTCTTATTCCTTTCGCTTCCGCAAGTGCCGATTCGTCAGTTACGGCTATGTCTTCGGTACCGATAGATGAATAGATTCCTTCGAGTATTTCCCGGCGAAAGGCCTGCGGAGTCTGGGCTCTCCAAAGTTTCTCTCTCGGAACCGTTTCCGAGATGAACGGGCCGTGCTCTTCTGCCCGTTTCAAAGTGTCTGTAACGGGAACGGCACATATCGAAGCACCCGTGCGCATGCACTGCTCTATTACTCTTCTTATAGTATCGTTATCGACAAAAGGCCTTGCGGCGTCGTGAATGAGTACAATTTCGCTGTCTGGGGACGTGGCGCGAAAACCGTTTCTTACAGATATGTGTCTTTTTGGGCCGCCTCCGACGACCGAAGTGATTTTTTTAAGCCCAAGGCCCTCAAATAGCTTCCTGGAGCGCGGGATTTCGTCTTCGGGCACCACTACCACTATGTTTGTTATGAGTTCGCTTGACTCAAGGGTCTGGAGACAATAGCTGAGAAGAGGTCTTCCGCCGAGTGTGGCGAACTGTTTTTTATCACGCGGGGAGAATCTTTTTGAGAGACCTGCGGCCGGCACTACGGCTGAGACTTTGGGCGCGCTCACGGGGATCAGCCCTCTTTTTTCAGTTTCGCGAAAACTATTCTTCCAGTCGGCGTCTGCACCATGCTCCTCACCGAAACGTCCACGTCTTTTCCTATCTGCCTCGAAGCGTTGTCCGTTACCACCATGGTTCCGTCATCAAGGTAGCCGACTGCCTGATGTTGCTCCTTCCCTGGCTTTACGAGACTTATTCTTATCGTCTGTCCCTGTTCCACGACGGGTCTGAGGGCGTGGTTGAGGTTGTTTATGTTGAGCACGGTGACCTTTTCCAGGTCGGCGATCTTTTTCAGGTTGTAGTCGTTGGTGATGAGTATCCCGTTCAGTCTTTTTGAAAGCTCGATGAGTTTTATGTCGGCGTCTTTTATGTGTTCGAAATCATGGTCGGTGATGCTTACGCTTACTAAGGGAATTTCCTTCTGCATCCTGGTTATGATGTCAAGCCCTCTTCTGCCTCGCGTTTTTCTCGCGGGATCCGGGGAATCCGCTATGTACTGGAGTTCCTGTATGATGAATTTGGGTATTATGAGCTCTCCCTGGAGAAATCCCGTTTCGGCGATATCGGCGATGCGCCCGTCTATTATCACGCTCGTGTCGAGTATTTTAGGGGCAAGCGCCTCGGGCTTCCTGAAAAACGAGTCGGAAGCCGTTCCGGCAAGGGATGTTTTGTCATAGCCTATTATCGCGCCCAGGCAGATCAGGAGCAGGAATATTCCCGCTTTTACGTGGGGCAGAAGGTGGGTGGCTATCGGAAAACTGTTAAGGATCGTAAGCACTGCGAGGTATATGAAAACGCCCGTAAGCGCACCTGCCGAGATTCCGACCGCGCAGCGAGGGGAAATTTTCCTGAAAAGGATCCGGAAGCCCCAAAGCACCATAAAAGCGAATATCCCGCAGCCCAGCGCCGTAAGCAGGGAACTGGAAAACGAAAGGTAGTCGGGGCCGAGTGCAAGCGCCACGAACGCAAACGCTATGGAAAGTGTGATCGATAGTCTCATTAATAATCCGGCCCTTCCGAGGGAGCAGACTATAGGATATATAACGGCTTCGGTTTTAACAAGTTTTCCGGTATTGGTGCGCGCGGTTTTTCCACGATTTTTTCTGGTCAGTTATAATTACGGTTTGCCGGGCGAGACGACCCGGTTCTCTGGTTTTCCACACAGCCGGTTTTCGCGTGGATGGAACATGATAAAATTCTGCACTCTTGCCAGCGGCAGTTCTGGCAACTCGCTTTATCTTGAGTCGAAATACTCGAAAATACTGATTGACGCGGGGATTAGTTTCCGAAGGATCTCGCGGAGTCTCGGGAGCATGGGCATAGCCGTATCCGATCTTGATGCGGTGGTGCTTTCGCACGAGCACGAAGACCACTCAAGAGCCGTCGGGAAAATGTCCGAGGTGCCCGTTTACGTATCGGGTGAAACCGTGGGTTTCTGGGAGAGAAAGAGAAACGGGCACAGTAACGGAACCGGCAAAGTCCCCGCAAAGAGCGCGGGTTCTCGAAACGGCGCGATAGAGAAACTGAGGGAATTTGATTCCGAGGGGCCGTTTTGTATAAACGACCTTACCATAATTCCCTTCTCGGTGGCCCACGACGCGATTGATCCGGTCGGCTTCGCCGTAACCGACGGTCGGGTCAAGATAGGCGTAGTAACCGACATAGGAAAACCCACGGCACTTGTCGTGGAGAGCCTTAAGGGCTGCGACGCGCTGGTTCTCGAGTCAAATCATGACAGGGAAATGCTTTTCTCGGGCCCCTACCCTCCGTACCTGCAGCAGAGAATAAGCGGAGGGCACGGACACCTGTCAAACGATCAGTCGGCTTCACTTCTGAGCAACGTTCTGCACGACGGGTTAAAATACGTTCTGCTCGCGCACCTGAGCGCACGGAACAACACGCCTGAGAAGGCGCTTGGATGTTCGCTTGAGGTGCTGCGCCGAAACGGGGCCGATGGACGCGTCGCCGTGACTGTCGCTCCGCGAAACACGATCGGGGAGGTTGTAACGGTTTGATTTCAAGATATTCAAGAGAGGAAATGTCGCGGATATGGTCAGATGAGAACCGCTACCGCATCTGGCTCGAGGTGGAACTTGCCGTGTGCGAAGCTTGGGCGCACTACGGGGAAATCCCCACCGACGCCCTCTCTAACATAAAGAAAAAAGCCGACTTTGACGTAAAAAGAATCGCAGAGCTTGAGGCAACCCTTAAGCACGATGTTCTGGCTTTTCTCACCTGCGTTTCCGAGTACGTGGGGGACGATTCGAGATTCGTCCATCTCGGAATGACTTCTTCTGATGTTCTTGACACCGCTTTTTCGATACAGCTTCGCGAGGCGGGAGGACTTATAGTCGGGGGTCTTGAGAAGCTGCTTGGGGTTCTTCGCAAAAAAGCGTTTGACTACAAGGACACCGCCATGATCGGGCGCTCCCACGGCATACACGCCGAACCCAGAACGCTGGGACTCGTATTTGCGCTCTGGTATGACGAGATGAAAAGGAACCTTGAGAGGATGAACGCCGCACGGGACGCCGCGAGCGTGGGGATGATGTCGGGCGCCGTCGGCACCTACGCCAATATCACTCCGGAGGTAGAGCGTTACGCGTGTGGACTGCTTGGGCTCCGTCCCGCGGGAATATCGACGCAGGTTATACAGAGAGACATTTACGCCCAGTATTTTCTCTGCCTTTCTCTCATAGCGGCGTCGGTGGAGAAAATTGCTACCGAGATAAGGCATTACCAGAGGACCGAGGTAGGGGAGATGGAGGAGCCTTTCACCGAAGGGCAGAAGGGATCTTCCGCCATGCCCCATAAGAGAAACCCCGTGCTATCGGAGAACCTCTGCGGGCTCTCAAGGATAGTAAGGTCCCACTCGATTGCGGCTCTTGAGAGCATAGCGCTCTGGCACGAAAGGGACATAAGCCACTCTTCCGTTGAGAGAATCATAGGTCCCGACGGAACCATGCTGGTTGATTTCATGCTTGAGAGGCTTTGCGGTCTCATCGAAGGTCTGCGGGTCTATCCCGAGAGACTTGAGGGCAACATCTGGATTACGAGAGGACTGGTTTTTTCCCAGAAAGTCCTGCTTGAACTTGTAAAAAAGGGCGTTTCAAGGGAAGATGCCTACTCGCTTGTGCAGCGAAACGCCATGCTGTGCTGGGAGGAAAAAAAGGATTTCCGGGAAATGCTGAAAAGCGACGGGCAGGTAACGGATGTTCTCTCGGAGAAAGAAATCGATTCGTGTTTTGACCTCAAGGAAGATCTTAAGAACATAGACTATATCTTCGCCACGGTGTTCGGCGAGTCATAACTAAGCAAGGAGCTCTTATTCGTTATGGAAAAAACATTTGCTTCAAAAACAAAAAAATCAATTCTCACGACAGTCGCATCGATTCTTTTAGCCGTGATTTTTCTTTCCCCCGGGAGCCTTTTTGCTCTCGATAAAGTTGATGTCGGGAAACTTGAGCACCACTTCAAAAACCGCTACGGGGTTTATCTCCCCGGTGGTTTCACGGTAAAGGTAGTCAAAGTAAAGGATTCTGATATAAAGGGATTTAAGGAAGGAGGATACGAAATTGGGTTTCCCGACGGCCGAAGCAGGACGTACCCGTTTTTCGTAAGCCGCGACAGCAGGTTTTTGATAATGGGCAGCGCTCCCACCGTGAAGGTGGATGAGATGGAGGAAACTGGCGTGGAAGGAATGAAGAGAGGGTTTCTTGCCACTGAGGGCGGGCAGGTTCCGATTCTGGTTTCCGGCGATGGCAAAACAATAATGGTCGGCGATCTTGAAAATCTCGATGCGGATCCCGCCGCCGAGACCGCCCGGAAAATTTCTCTTGAGAACGTTCCTTCAAAAGGAGATCCCAAGGCCCAGGTAATGGTGGTTGAGTACTCGGATTTTCAGTGCGGCTACTGTGCGAAAGCCGCGAATCAGGTGGCCGACTTTCTTAAGGATTACAAAGGCAAAGTCAAGTTCTTTTACAAGCAGTTTCCGCTTTCCTTCCACAAGTGGGCCGAAGAAGCCTCGATTGCTTCTCTTTGCGTCTATGATCAGTCAAACGAGAAATTCTGGAAGTTCCACGACGCCATTTTCGAAAAGCAGGGCGAGATAAAGGTGGCCGACGCTAAAAAGACCCTTGAGGATCTGGCGCGCGGGCTCGGGGTCGACATGAAAAAATACAATGAGTGCGTAAAATCCGAGCAGGCCAAACGCAGGGTTGCCTCGGACATGGAGGAAGGCAAATCGATCGGGGTAAGCGGCACGCCGACATTCGTTGTTGATGGTTTCGTGATCTCGGGAGGGGCCAACATAAAGGCAATCAGAAACGCCGTGGATTACCGTCTTTCCCTGAACTCTGAGCGCTCCGGGAGATAGTCTCCGCAAGATCCTGACCATGAAATGTCCTGAATGCGGTTACACAAGCTTTGATTATCTTGAGGAATGCAAGAAATGTGGAACCGTCCTGTCACCAGTACCTATTTTTAAGTATCTCTACGAAGACGAGCTGAGTACGGAGGTGGTTATTGGCGGGGACAGAGAACCCGTGCCCAGCAGCGTTCTTACCTGGTCCGAGACTGTTGAAGCCCTGAGCGAACTCACCGCTCCGAGCGAGCTTCGGGACGAGGGTCTGGCGGCGGATGAAACAGAGGAGATGAAGGACTTTCTCAGGTTTGAAAGGAACCTGGGAGAGGAAATCGCGGAGGTAGAGGCGGAAGCAGAGGAAGAAGAGATAGAAAAGGAGAGTCCCCCGCCACTGCCCCACGGAATGGTGCCTGCGACTTTCGGAGAGAGATTTTTCGCGTTCTCCGTTGATCTTCTGTTTACTCTCTGCGTGGCTGCTGCTGCGCTTCTTTCGGGAGCGCACCTGATCGGAGAGACTTTTTTCCCCGGTTTCAGCGAGTTTGTTTCCATATGGGGATGGGTATGTCTCTGCGCTTATATCCTGGCGACCACTTATTTTGTTTTTCTCCCCTTCTTGTGCGGAACGACTCTCGGAAATGCGGTCGCAGGTATCCGGGTGGTGATGCAGGACGGCTCACTTGCCGGGTTTCAGGCAAACTTGCTCAGGTGGATAGGCTGGGTTTTTTCCGTGGCCACGGTTTTTTTGGGTTTTGCGCTGGCGGTGTATGATCCTCAACGCAAGACTCTCAGTGACAGGCTCTGCGGAACTTTCGTCGTAAGGGCCTGATAGCGTACGATGCTTATAGAGCAGCTTGAAAAAAGCATAGAAGGCAAGAGTGAGGAGATTTCCCGCTGGATAGGGTCTCATTGCGAAAAAGTTATGGTGCCGCTTTACAGTTCCGTCGACCTGCGTTTCTCCGAGCACAAAATCGCCCCTATAGATACCAACGTTTTTCCCGCGGGCTTTAACAATCTTTCCGAAGGGTTCAGGAAAAAGGCCGGGAAGCTTTTCAGAGAATATCTTTTTTCCAGGTACCCGAGCGCAAAAAAAATCCTTTTGGTACCCGAGCTGAATACCAAAAACGCCTACTACTGGGAAAACGTCTTGGTGATAAAGTCTGTTCTGGAGGACGAGGACTACGAGGTGGAGGTGGGAATTGCGAACGAGGAGTTTCGAAGAGAAAGCGCCTCGTTCAGTTCGGCAAGCGGAAAGGTGATCGAGGCGAAGAGGGTTTTTCAGGAGGAAAGTTCGGCGATGATAGACGGCTTCGTCCCCGATATAGTAATGATAAACAACGATTTCTCGGAAAAATGTCCGAAGACTCTGCACAATTTGCGCCAGCCCGTCTTGCCTCCCGTTGAGATAGGATGGCACGCGAGAAAAAAGGATGTGCATTTTGAGTTTTATAACCGTCTTTGCCGTGAGCTTGCCGAAATACTGGAAGTGGACCCTTGGGTGATGTCGGTTGAAACCGTCCTGGAAAGCGGAGTGGATTTTGATTTTCCCGAGGACAGGGAGAGGGTTTCCGCAAGAGCCGGCGAAATTTTCTCAGTAGTCAAAAGAGAGTATTCGAAAAGGGGCATAGATCACGAGCCTTCGCTTTTCGTCAAGAGCAATTCGGGCACCTACGGCATGGCTGTTGCGAGCGTCAGCGACCCGCGAAGCATAGTGGAGATGAACTCGCGCGACAGGAGGAGGATGCGGGTTTCAAAAGGGGGAGTGCCTGTTCGGGACGTGGTCATACAGGAGGGCGTGCCGACGTCGCTTCGCGTCGGGGACGGTCTTGTCGGCGAGCCCGTCGTTTACCTTGTTCAGTCCCAGGTGGCGGGGATGTTCTACAGGGTTAACCCCCTTCGGGGCGAGCTTGAGAACCTTAACTCAAAGGGGATGGAGTTTTTGCCGTGCGAGTCTCCTCTGCCAAACGGGATTCCACCAGCGTTTGATCTTGTTTCCAAGGTTGCGACCATCGCCGCGGGCTACGAGGTAGAAAAAGTCCTGAGAGACGTGGATTGCTGAAATGTGCGGAAAAAAACAGTTTCCGACCAGCGGATTCTCTCTTTTTTTCCTCATCATGGGTCCTGTTCTCGGGGCCGTCCTTTTTTTCACGCTAAAATCCCTTGGCTGGGAGAGCGATGCGTGCTGGACCGCTGCGGTTGCCGCCGTATGCGCGGTGTGGTGGGTTTTTGAACCCGTACCGATTCCGGTGACTTCCCTTCTGCCGTTTGCCCTGTTCCCGATTCTGGGCGTTCTTTCCCCTAGGGAAATCAGCGAATCTTACGGAGCTCCGCTTATATTGCTCCTTCTCGGCGGATTCATACTGTCGACGGCGATGGCGGGCAGCGGAGCCCACAGGCGCATAGCGCTCACCATGGTCAATTTTTTCGGGGGGTCAAGCAACAGGCGGCTGGTGTTCGGTTTCATGGCCGCCTCAGCGGTGCTAAGCATGTGGATTTCAAACACCGCCACCACTCTTATGATGCTCCCCGTAGCCATAGCCGTGCTGGAGAAAGCCAAAGACAAAGCGCTTGCGGTGCCCCTGTTGCTCGGCATAGCACACGCGGCGAGTGTCGGAGGGATAGGAACGCCCATAGGAACTCCTCCCAACTTGGTGTTCAGCGAGATTTATTTCCAGAACACCGGGGTGGAAATCCCGTTTCTCACCTGGATGAGCTGGGGAATTCCGGTTGTCGTGATTTTCGTTCCCATAATCGGGTTCTACCTAACTCGGCATCTTAGCGGTTCGGGCAGCTTCATTATGCCGGAAGTGGGAAAGTGGAGTTGTCACGAAGCGCGCGTGCTGATCGTGTTCTTGCTTACGGCAGTTGCCTGGATGACGCGCAGCGAGCCTTTTGGTGGTTGGAAAACCTGGTTTGGCGTTCCTGGAGCAACCGATGCCAGCGTGGCGCTTGTGGCCGTCATAGTGATGTTTCTCGCCCCCAATGGCAAGGGGGGCAGGCTACTTGACTGGGATACTGCGAGCCGCATCCCTTGGGGGATGCTCATTTTGTTCGGTGGCGGTATCGCGATCGCAAAGGCTTTTATCTCGTCCGGGTTAAGCATCGCGCTCGGCGAAGCTCTCTCCGGTCTTGGCGTTTTGCACATCGTTTTGATACTGGCCATTATCTGCCTTGCGATTACTTTTCTCACGGAACTCACGAGCAATACCGCAACCACAACCCTGATGATGCCGATTCTGGCTGCTACCGCGATGGCGATGGACATTGAACCGGCTTTGCTTATGGTACCCGCGGCGATGAGCGCAAGCTGTGCGTTCATGTTGCCGGTTGCCACTGCGCCGAACGTAGTGGTATTCAGTACAGGAGCCTTCCCGGCTAGGGTGATGGCGAGGAAGGGGGTAGTGCTTAATTTTATCGGTGCGTTTATTATTACGGCCGTGTGCGCAGTTTTGCTTTAAGCAAGAAACAATAGCTAAATTGTAGACACGAGCTTAGTTCCCTCAATTTGCTAATATGCCTTTGAAGCTCCTTTCCATAGTGAGGACGACGAAAGGATAAGGGTTAACTTTCTGGTATAGTTTGTGATAGTTAATCGAAGTACTATGCCGGCGATTATTTAACGAGCAAATTGAGGTCAACATCAAGACCTGCTGTTTTCATTTCTTTTGCAAGATTCATTTGCCACGCTCTGGATTCATCGAACTCTACATACAATACACCATGGTAATCCGAAGGAATTTCAACGTCTCGTTTATGAAGAACACATAGACGTTCCCTTCCGAGTTTTCCCAGAAAAAAACCGAGTTCAAGGATTACATTCTGCCTAGCCCTTAGCTGTTGTTTTTCATATGGATCTGATTTGTTGCCGCCTCTATCATCTGGAGTTAAAAGAACAACAGCAAATGCTGCCTGATCGGAGAATTCAAGAAACTTCTCGATAATCGTTAACCCTTCATTAGGCTTTTCCTTGAGAATTATTGGGTCTAACTCTAATTTTCTAAGGAAACTTTCAATTTTGAGGAGGGCTTCTTCGTTGTGCCCGTGAACTACAAAAACCTTATTTTTCCTCGTTTTTGCCACGGGGGATGTTTCTGTTATCTTAGCATTATCAATCCGAGGATTTGGCGAGTTTTTAATCGAAGTTGGGTCAAGAAATCCCGATTGCAACCTATCTCTCAAAGATTTCAGAATTCCAATGCCGCGGTCAACGTTACTTTTGTACTCATCTTTTACCTCATTGAGGAAATTTTTGTAGTCGGAGCTATCTTCACCAGCAATTTGGGCGATTAAGTTTTCCGCACTACTTTTCCATCACCACTTGAACTTTAAAACGCAACACTGACTTTAACAATCTCTTTTCAGGGGAGTTTAGCACAGGGATGGACAAGGGACAATGCTCTTCGTAGCGAGGGCGAGCCCGAGCGAAGAAGAGCATTGTCCCAAAACTCCAA
>CAYSDX010000006.1:0-20465 GCA_964429945.1 uncultured Spirochaetia bacterium
CCAAAGGACAGGGCGGAGGATCTCCTGAGGGTCGAGGCGGGCCAGGCGATAGCAAACGCCATGCTCGCGGCGACCGACATGGGGCTTGGGTGCTGCCTTATCGCCACGGGAAGAAAGCCGGCCGAGTTCCCGAAGGTTCTCGGGACTCCCGAGAACATAGTTCCGATCTGGCTCATGACGGTGGGATACGCGGCCGAGGACCCCGGGCAGAGGCCGAGAAAGAGGTTCGACAGGCTCTATCACTCAAACGAGTACGGAACTCCGCTTGCC
The DNA here is from genome assembly GCA_964429945.1 of uncultured Spirochaetia bacterium. Lineage (GTDB taxonomy): Bacteria > Desulfobacterota_D > UBA1144 > Nemesobacterales > Nemesobacteraceae > Nemesobacter. The sequence goes on from CAYSDX010000006.1 coordinate 271, forward strand.
GAGGATCAGAGCGTGCGCAAGGAGCTTGAGAAGGAGAAACTGATACAGCCCATGGATCCGCTTCCCGGAAGAGAGGAGGAGCTGAGGCACATATGCAGGATGTTCGGTTTCACAGAAGACATGTGCGACATGCCGAAGGAGAAGGTTCTAGAGATGTACGAGGAGGACTCTCCCTATTATGGAGAACTTCCCCCGGGTCTTGAGGAAAGGGGAGTCTGAGCGCGTATATATATAATAAGGAAAAGAGCGAGCAAGACCAGAAAAGTGCGTGGCGGACATGTCCTTGGGCGAAAGGCGATGAGTAACGGTGGCTACGCTTTGGGCGTATAGCGTTTCGCCGTTTTCCGCTGTGCTGAAAAACTGACTGTGCGTCTGTCGGGTTTTCTGGACCTGAATGATTGACTTGAATTTCGTGGAAGTGCGGCGATAGCATCTTCTGTGGTCTCCACCGTGCCAATAAATCTTTTGCCAAAAAACTTATTGCCAACTTGCTGGGATATTATGACAACTCGGAATCAGGTTGTAAAAAAGCAGTAGAACTCGACCCTGAGTGGGGCGAGGCCTGGCGCGTCAGGGTGGAAGCGATTCTCGGGGGTGATGTGCTGGGTGCCTGGAAGAAGCGAAACGCTACGCTTGCCGCGCGGCGGAACCGTGGTACTTAGGTCGGCAGGCAACCGTGCGGGGTTGTCCCGCTCGTGCAATGCCCGCAGCCCCTTATGCCTGATTTTCATACCTCATTAAACATGTCGCAAATGTCAGAACTGGATTGTGTAAGAACTGGATTGTCACAATGATTCCGTTCCAGATATAGGGGATAAATTACGGGTTGATTTCTTATACTGCTTTTCAAGGCGTTTTAATACCGCCTCTCCTTCGGGATTCCCTTTAAGTCTATGCAGATGTTCTCTCGGGTCTTTGCCCGCTCCAATTAAACTGCGGGTGTCTTTAATAAAGTCACCTCTAGGAGTGTCGGTAACACGTCGTTTTACTACCCAGTCCCAAAATTCATCGATATGCCTTGGTTCTTTCATTGTCGAGAATAGCCGCACCGTGAATCGCTCGTTTTCTTCAATCAATTGCGGGTCGGAACCGTTGTGTTCCTTCATCCCCTTGATGATTTTTCTGGGTACCCCCATTCCCATATGTTCCAAGTATCCGTAGTCCCGCATGAAATCCTTAAGGAAGCTGTTGCGTGCCGCCCGAGTTCCGAGACGCATACGTTCCGGCGTTATGCCGTTCGGAAGCCTTCCGGGCGAGACTACCTCCAGCCGATTCTCGTAAATTGCCAACTCGATATCGGTGTCTGACAACAGGTAATCTCTGTGGATCAGGGCATTTACTATTGTTTCCCTGATTACTTCCTCCGGATATGTTGGAGTATCAACACGACGCGCACCATCTTCAAGACGCGAATGCACGGGTGTATTGCGCCGGACAAAATCCACCGCCTGTTCCACCAGACCTGTTTCTAAAAGGTTTCCATCCTGATCCATAAGCGGTGTCATCGCTCCGCGCAGTTGTTTTCGCTCTTTTGCTTCGTATTCTTTCTCCGCCCCCGAAAATGCCACTGCGTCAATGCCGCTTTGCGGCAAATACCGGTTCGGTGTTTTTCCGAAAAGCAGCATACCGAAAACGGTTACCCCGCCTTCAGCCATAATGTCGGTATTTATAAGCAAGGTCTCCCATCCTGTATGATCGTTATCATTTGGAATGTCTTGTTGGCGAACCCGCCCGAAATAGTCTTTGAATCGTCGTCGGTCGAGATCTTCGATTGTCGTTCCAGAGATGGGTCGCATTTCGGCGAGAACCTTGCATCGTCGCTGAAACAAGCGACCCAGTTCCTGCGGAGTCGGTTCACGACTTTGCGTCCCAACTCGGATGTAATAGGTGTGTCTGTTCTTATGCCATTGACTGTGCACAGCGCCGCCGTGCGGGACGCGCACTATTACGACATCTTTGCCGGGCTCCACTTCCCTAATTGTTTGAAAAAACGGGATAATGCCGGGTCTGATTTTGTCCCTGCATGCGTTCATTACCCATTCTTCGAGACCCTCTCGGACAAGACCCGCGACGCTTCCGTCATCTTCAACGCCGAGAAGCACTATGCCGCCCTCAAGATTGGAAAAAGCGACAAGCTCTTTCGCGAGATCGTGGTTTTGCAGGGTGTCGCGTTTGAACTCTACGCCTGAATTTTCGCCGCTGGCTATAATTTCCAGAAGTTCCATGCGTGTTATCATGTCTGAGAATCTGGGATTGGGGCGGTGCGTCTTGAAAACATCCTTATCGCTTTCTTACCTTTCTCATCCCGGTTTACCTGGTTTTGGAGTTTGAACTGGCTTATCTGATCAGATGGAGAAGGGTTTCAAACAGTCGTTCACAATGAGGACAACGTTTGCGGACACCCCCCGCATTCATGCGTTGCAGAAGATGTCTCGCATGCCGGATTTTATCATATTTCCCCTTCTGGGTTTCCTGAGTCGCCCGATTCAAAGCTTCGGCGATACGTTTCTTGCTCACTTCTTCAAGATTTCTGTGGGAAGGAAGAGCATTCTTCCTAAAGCCCCGCCCGTAATACTCCTTGAGCGTGTCAGGATCTGCTACAATCCAGGTTTCCATGGTTTGAACCATGAGCTGAATGGCGTTTTTGTCAATGCCCTGAAAATCCCATCCGTCGCGTGCAGCCAGATGCTTCACGGGGGCCGATGAGCTAACGGCGGTCTCTGAATCGACCAGAAGCACGATAATTCATGAGCCGTCATTCAAAAGCTCATTCCGGAAACGCTTGTATGCTTCATCGCGCGGACCGCAACACACAAGTCTCCAATGCCAGCCCCTGTTTCTGCATGCCTCCTTGACTTCAGTCAGAAACGTGTCCATCCCTTGGCGTATCGCAACCTTGGAATCCCTGCCTTGCCCTCCGCCTTCCATGTAGATTACGACGTTCACGGGTTGGCGCCCAGCTCACCCATTCGCCAAAGATCCCCAAGCGCGTAATCCTCCAGCCAGTGCGCAAGTCTGGCGGAGTCGAGACGACGCAGTGTTGTTCCCGCTCCGGACCGCTCGCAGGCGACCACCGTATCCGGCCTGTCACTGAGGGCCGAGACAAGCGCGTCTGAATGGGTTGCCACAATAAGTTGCGTGCGTTCGGATGCGCGGACCATCAGGTCCGCGACGAGGGATACCGCGTCGGGATGCAAACCTAATTCCGGCTCGTCAATGCATACGAGCGGCGGCGGAGAAGGCGTAAGCAGCGTAGCAAGAAGTGCGACGAATCTGATGGTGCCGTCCGAAAGACGCGTCGCCGGGACAGGAGAGCGGAACCCCGCCTCATGCAGATAGAACTGGATCGTACCACCGGAAACCTTGGTGGACATATGTTTGAAGCGTGGAAAGAACCGTTTGAGCAGTTTGGTGAATTCAAGAGACGCCTGATCGTGTTCAATCTTGTTGAGAATCAGAGCGAGATTGCAGCAGTCGGGAAGCAGCCGGTCCTCGGGAAGATCCGCCGGTTGGGTTCTTCGTGGCGCGGTGTAGCGTCCGAAAGTCCAGTCGCGCAGCATCTGAATCTGTCCGAACTGTCTGCCCAGCCAAGTGAGTTCCGGGTAAATTTCCGGATCCTTTATCTGTGCCAGAACGGACTGGTCCGGGTGCAGTTCGTGTCGCTTGATTCGTCTGGGCGGTTCACCCCGGCTGCTGGTTCTGGAGCGGTTCCTTATGTTGATCGCCGGGTGCCCTTTCTGAAAGCGGTAATAGAAATAAGGATCATCATAGCCGGGGGAGGTGGCTGTTTCTTCAATTGCCTCGTCAAGCACCTCAACGCGCGTATTGTCTGTTCCAAACTCAAGACAGCATCTCAGGGCCCTCCCTTCGTTCGGTGTCTTAAGGCCGGTAGTACTGTCACCGGTTTCTACCTCGATTCTGGCTACCTCTTTTCTGCTTTTCCCTTTCCAGAACCATTCCGCCGCCCCGCCGCCATCTCGTATTGCCGCGGCGAAATCAGTCGGCGTCGCGCGAATAAGTTCAAGTACCTCGATAATGTTTGATTTGCCGGAACCGTTGGGCCCGATCAGTATGTTCAGGTCCTGAAGCGGGAAAGGCTCCATGTCGGGAGGAAACGACAGCAGGCCTTGCATTTTGAGATTACGGATAAATTCCATGGTACATCTCCAAGATTACAGGTTCAGGTCGCATTGCAAGCACCCCGAAACCCACTTACAAAGCCCCCGGAAAAGCTTACAGGGAAGGAATTACCCTTCTCGATCTGCTGAAGATGTTTCCCGATGAGGAAACCGCTACTCTCTGGTTTGAGGGTATCATCTGGGGCGATACTCGTTTCTGCGGGAAGTGCGGAAGCACGGCAACGAGGGAAGTTCCAAACGCCAAGCCCATGCCTTACTGGTGTAAGGATTGCCGGAGTTATTTCAGCGTCCGCACAGGGACGGCGATAGCCCGCTCTAATGTACCCCTCCAAAAATGGGCGATTGCGATTTATCTTTGCCTTACCAGTCTCAAGAGCGTGTCCAGCATGAAGCTTCACAGGGATATAGGGGTATCACAGCCTACGGCTTGGTTCATGCTTCACCGGATAAGGGAAGCGTGGCAACATGAAGGGAGAAACGATTTTGGCGGTCCGGTCAAAGTGGATGAGACCTTTGTGGGCGGGAGGGACCGCAACAAGCACAGCGACAAGAGAAGTCATGTACAGGGACCTTCGGGCAAAGAGGTTGTAGTCGGAATGAAGGACAGGAAGTCAAACAAGGTTGTCGCCAAACAGGTATCGAAGAGGGACAAGGAAACCGTACAGGGTTTTATCTACAGGAATATTGCTCCCGAAGCTAAGGTTTACACTGACGATCATAGAAGCTACTCGGGGCTTCCGAACCACGAATCGGTGAATCACAGCGTAGGGGAGTTCGTAAAGAACCAAGCTCACACTAACGGGATAGAGAGTTTTTGGGCGACTTTGAAAAGGGCACACAAGGGAACCTTCCACAAGATAAGCCCGAAGCATTTAGACCGCTACATTCAGGAGTTCGCCGGAAAGCACAACATGAGGGATTCAGGAACCCTTTTTCAAATGCGTACCACGGTCGCCGGTCTTATGGGTCGCAACCTTCTCTACAGGGACCTTGTCAGAGACAACGGACTGTCTTCCCTTGCCAGAGCGTAACAAGGCTTTAGAGAGGGTTTCCGGGGTCGCTCCTTTAAGGTCTCTCTGTCTATTACGGGTTTCATGCTTTATCCTCACTCAAAAGACAATCTCTTAACTCAACTGCCAAAACTCTCAATACTTGCTCCTTGTCCAGTCCGCGTTTATAGGCGGAGGTTTTCACTTTCTCTTGCATATTTTCAGACAGAACATTTCCTCTCACATATCCGAGACAGAATGTTTGAATTTCGTAAGGGTGTTTGTCCGCCACTTCATTGACAAGTGCGGGAGCTGTTTCCTTCGCCCACTGAAGTGCTTGAATTTCTTCTGAAATATCTTTTCCCAAGTCTGTCAGCTCTAAGGGGCTGGAACTTCCGGTAGTTGGGTTTGGCGAAAGCTTTGAAAGTATTTCTTTTATGTCCGTGCGGATTTCTTCTATGGCTTTTTTGAGCGTATTTACATCTGTCCTGAGGGAACCCGCCCAGTAGAAAATTCCGGCAATCGCCACGATAATAGCGACAATGACGGTAGGGTTGTTTTCGATGAAATTGCCCATGATACATATAATATAAGCACGAATCACAGACATTTAAACAGAGGCTATCGCCTCGTTGACAGTTTAATTATACCCTGCTTCTAATCCTAAGCAAATTCCTCGTTATAGAGAAAAACTGTTTTCTACGCAGAATCAGGTGCACTGAATACTGGGGAAACCTCGAAAAACCGAAATTTGTTTGCTAACCCCTACCCGGTAAGCTCTTAGTGGGAATTCCTGATTCCACATCCAGCTCCAATTCAACCTGGAACTGGGTTTCCTTGAAGTGTTTCGAGTTGGACGCAAAGATTCTGGGCAGTTGCTGAGCGTATCTCCGGCAGCCTTGTGAAAGAATATTCTTCGCTTTTCCGGCGTGTCTTGTGATATCAATTCGTGTTGCGCCGTCATTAACGAGCTCCCTTATTTCCTGATCGGAAACTTCGGCTCTCATGAATCTCTGCCAGTTCAGCAGAAAACCAAACAGGGCGTAAGTCGCATATGTTTTGCCCGTGTTGTTGCATCCGCAGATCAAGGTCAGGTCGCCGAGTTCAAATTCCGCCTCTTTCAAGACACCCAGATTTTTTATAATGCTTATCTCTAAAACTCCGAGTCAATTCGTTTTTACTTCTTGTACTCGCACTTGCAGAGGTTCTGCCTTATGTGTGCCACCAGGTTATCTATGTCCCCGGGACTTATTATCCCGGCCCAGGCGGTCATCATCGGGGATTTGCCGACCGCCGCCCCGCCGTTTGTTATCACGTTGACCAGGTACTCGTCGGTGTAGGTCTTGAGGATCGCGGCGCTTGAGAGGTCCCTCGGCTTGGGATCAAGAGCGGCGGACGCGACTCCGTCGCCGAGCCCCGTCGCGCCGTGGCAGGTAGAGCAGTAGACGTTGTAGACTTCCTGTCCCTTCGCGCTGTCGGCCGCCCGGGAGGGCCCGGCCGCGAGGAAAAGCGCGCAGGAAAAGACAAGCGTTGCGAGCAGGACTCCGTTTTTCATTTTCTTTGACCTCCCTTGGGGAAAAAGTCTGGTTCGGGGAAAAGCTTCCCTTGTCTTTGAGTATATCTTTTTTGCCTTTATAATCAACTGTGGAGGCGGCTTTGGGAAAGCGCCTCCGGACAAGGGAGTAAAGGCGAAATGGTGGAGATAAAGTACTGCGCGCGCTGCGGCTGGCTTCCGCGGTCCGCCTGGATGGCGCAGGAGCTTTTGGGCACTTTCGGGGAGGCGCTCGGCGGGGTGTCGCTCGTTCCCTCAAGCGGCGGGACCTTCGAGGTGCGCGCGGGCGGGGAGCTTGTGTGGTCACGGAAAGAGACGGGAAGGTTTCCCGAGATAAAGGAGCTGAAGCGCGCGGTGCGCGACGCCGCGTGTCCGGACATGGATCTCGGTCACACGGATTCGCTTTGAAGGAAGCGGGAACTGTAATAATCCAAATGCTCGGATGGTCCTTCTCCGATAACTACAATTTTTTGGGTTTGAGATATTTAGCCAAGACCTCGGCGTTCTTTCGCTCTCTCTTCCATGGCGGGGAGCGAAAAGAATATCAATTTTTAACATTGGAAATCGTTCCTTCTCTTCTGATTTGATCAATATACTCAAGAGACTCCCCGGGGTTTAGTTCTGACGGTATGAGCTCTCCTCTTTCCAAGGCCCGCGTGTCGACTTGCGACATCTCGTCTCCATCCTGATTGGAGACGAGATAATCCCTTATTTGAGCAAGTATTTCCTGTTTCAACATTATTAACCCTTGCTGCCGATACTTATTTTTAAAATATATTGCAAATTTGATTTTGGTCAATTGACCGGCCATATCATTTCTTAAGACAGGCAAACAAAAACACCTTTATAAAGACATATCGTTTGTACGCCTGCCCACTTCCTCCAACCAGCTCTGATTCCAAGCTATTCTATGACGGCCCGCAATCTCAACCGTCGCACCCACTATATCAGGTGATTTGATGCGTCTGATGCGTTGCACCTGAACAGTGCAAATCAGGTCCGTTCCCAGACCGAAGCCAGAAAGCCTGCGGGCCCGGTAATCCCTTTGATATACAGAAATCCTACAAAAGCCAAGCGGCAAATACCGACACACATTAAGGAAAGAGAGTTTTCCTCTAGCTTCCTTGAGGACCTTCTTTACCAGTCTACGGCAACTCCGTTTAATCTGAAGTTCCCCCTGATTTCTCCCAAAGACAGGAAGTCCTAATTCTTAGGATAGTTGTCGCATTTCTTGGATTTTCAAGGTTCAGGAATTTAAATTTCTGAACCTTGAAAAAAGGAGGACAACTTCTATGCAGTACAGCTACGAATTCAAGACCCGGGCCGTGGAGAAAGTTCTTGCCCAAGGACCCGATGTCTCTTTCAATTCCGTTGCGCAAAGCTTCGGCATTGATCATTCTACTTTGAGAAGGTGGGTCGGGAAATTCCAAAACCAGTCTCTGGTGGAGGGGAGTACGGCCAAGGATCGGTTTGCGAGGGCTGTAAGCGCAGTGAACGAGTGGTGCAAGAGGAATCGGCACCAGCGGGTAGACAAGCAGGCCGCACACCTTGGGCGGGTAATCCGTGGGCACTGCAACTACTACGGGGTAACTGGGAACAGCAGGAGGCTGGCCCAATTCCACCGTCGGGTGGAGGTCATATGGCGTAAGTGGCTGTCACGCCGCAGCCGCAAGGGGCAAGTAGGCTGGGAACAGATGAAAGAGATACTCAGGAGAAATCCGCTGCCGAAGGTCAAGGTCGTGAGGTCGATATACACCACATGAGCGAAGCTGGCACGTGAGGAACCGAGCGCGTTAGACGCGCACGCTCGGGTCTGTGAGGGGAAGGGCGCGTTAACGCCCCTTCCTACTCGGTCATAACTTATCTGCCCGCCACGGTCGCGGGGATGTTCTTTTACCTGTACATGGTAATGGATATATACAGCCGCAAGATCGTCGGCTGGCAGGTTCACGGGCAGGAATCGAGCGAGCTTGCGGCCGATCTGATGACCGATATCTGCTCAACAGAAGGGGTCGAAGAGAATCAGGTCGCCCTGCATTCGGACAACGGCGGGGCCATGAAAGGGGCCACGCTGCTTGCGAGCTTGCAGAAGCTTGGAGTGGTTCGGTCCACGAGCCGTCCCGGGGTAAGCAGCGACAACGCGTATTCGGAATCGTTGTTTCGGACCTTGAAATACGTGCCGTACTACCCTCAGCGGCCCTTTGAGGATATTGCGGAGGCCCGCCGATGGGTGGAGGGTTTTGTTCAGTGGTATAACGAGGTTCATCTGCACAGCGGGATCAGGTTCGTAACCCCTTCCCAGCGTCATGAGGACCTGGACAAGGAAATATTGTCCAGACGGGATGAGGTGTACAGGGAAGCCAGGAGAAAGAATCCGACCCGCTGGTCTGGGCAGACGCGGAACTGGTCACCGGCAGAGGAGGTATGGCTTAACCCGGATCGCAGAAAAGACAAAGCTGCTTGATATATGACTATGATTATGAGATTCGAAAAGAGTTCACAGGAGGTGAAAATCAGGGCGCGTCATGTTATAATGCGCGACAACTATCCTAAAAAAACACCGGAAGCGGGAAACCTTGAGTCGCTTGGTGCGCTAATTGACGAGTGAGTTGGCAAGGTTCTTCTCTGAATTCAACTGTGTTGTACTTGCACCCTGAAAGTCTGTTTCTGTCTGGCTGAATAACTGAAACGTAAACTGCGCGACAAGCTTGTGGGCTTTATGATTCAAAAGAGCTTGCAACTGTCGCCGGACAGCACCACATCTGACTTGAAATCTGTCAAATTCGATCTCGCCTATTTCCGATCTGGATATTTCGTCGGGTTTCGTCAGGCCCTGATCAATCCCGTTATCAGGGTGAAGAAGTTTGATATGCGGTTGGTAATGTCTTGCCCCGAAGCGACCTGAACTAATGACACCCTTAATTGCTCCCTTGCGGAATCAGATTGTGACGGAGCTACTAAACTTGGCACAGTTCGTATGTAACCGGGCGTTTTTTTGTCTTCCTGATCAACCCGTCCTGCTCGGCCCGGTCCAGCCATGCCTGAACCTGGTTACGCTCCAGTTCCAGTCGGTTCTGTACATCCAGCGGTTTTATCTGCCTTGAGGAATTCCCGACGAATAATGACAACTCTTTGCAGAACAGACTGTAAAGTTCCGGCTTCCGGGGATAATCGGATTTTCCTGCGGCTGACCGGCTAGTTTCGGAGTGAAAAGGAAGCGTACCGTCATAAGTCCGTGCTGGGGAACCTTGGGTTGATACCTTCTTGGAAACTTTCCTTAAGTATAAAGTCTGCCCTTCACAGGTCCTTAACCGCCATCCCCTGACCGCGGTGGATTTCCCTAAAGACTTCATGTCCGAAAGAACCTTTACGGTGGCCTGCTTGCCGCCGCCCAGATCTAAAGCACCCTGCTCGTCCTCTTTCAGCGCTTCAAGTCTGGACAAAATGGATCTGTGGTTCGGTAGGATTTCCGCATCAGGATGCGGTTCGTCCCCAGATTCGGAAATCAGCAGGTCGGCAACCCGTTGGATATACTCTGCGTCCTGGACTTTCAGCCATGACATCGGAATCCATTCCGTCCCTGCGAGGCATCCCATCAGTCCGCCTGTCATGGCAGCGAGGGTATCGGTATCGGTACCTTTCTCGAAAGCGGCCCTCAGCACCCCTTGCTTTGGCAACGCCGCATGGCGGGCGCTCAGGTATACGGCCGCAGCAACACTGCGGGTTCCCGACCCCTTTTCGCGACCCAGGCATCCAAGTTTTTCCAGCACCGAGGAATCATCCGCCAGAGCCCCCGCTGAAACCTCTCGTCGCGCCGTGTCGAGCAGTCCGATCATTTCCTGAATCGTCTCCTTCCATGTCTCCTCGTAGTGCCCGTTCATAGCTTTATTCGCGGCTTTGAACCAAGTGCTTTCCTCACGAACCGTTTCGGGAAAGTCTGCCCATTCGCGTTCCTCATCCATCAGCATTTCCAGAAGTTCTCCGAACCGCAGGGTGTCTCTGTTGCGGACCAGCCGCCACGCGGCGTATGCATAGGCAGCGGCCCCGACCAGAGCGCGCGGATGACCATGCGTTGCCAACCCGTCTAAAACTACGTCGCGGACCAAATCGGAGGAGTCTTGCCGCCTTGCGAAAAACAGTGCGTGAGGCAAAACTCTCATGGCAGCTCCGTTGCCCCCGGCGGCGAAGTAACTGCGGATATTTCCGCCATTTTTCACTCTCCACGGCGGACTGCCACCGCTCCAGGCTCGAACCGCGCGTTTCGTCGCTCCTCCGCCCCCGCGTTCGTAAAGGGTCCAGAACGGGAGTTCTTTCAGGGTAAAAGCCTTCCACCAGTTCAAGCCATGATCAATCCTGCTACGCGCCACTGCGAGAGCAAGCTGAGTGTCGTCGCTGTAGTCACCGGCGTGAACGGTTTCCTCATAAAGCCGGAAGCGGCTGCCGCCGACCAGACGTTTCCATTCTCTGAACTCCTCATGCGGGTCTCGGCGCGTGCAGTCGCGCGCAACGTTTCTGGGTATTTCCTGTGGCCAGCCCAGTGCGTCTCCAGCCGCGAGAGCAAGGAAGGCCCCTCTGGCTTTTTCAGCCAGCGACAGCCTGTATTTCTCTCCGCCGTTATCTGACATTCCCGTCTTCCTCCGTATGTATGCTCTCATGCGGCGTCCGCCCGGAGCGCAGCAGTTTGCTTAGTCTTTGAGGCTTATACAACTCGCCAGCTATGACAAAAGGCGCGAGTTTCAGGCCAAGCAGCTGCAGCCGGGAACTTTCCCTTCTGGCTTGCACATCGTTATAAACGGCGACAGCTATTATGTCCTGGCGTCGGATATGATCTGGAATCAGCACTTCAGCCTGTTCGTCAGTGGGAAGAAAATCAGGATGAGTCGGGCCGCGCGAGAAACTTCCTACATGCTCGGCAAACAATGCAAGAAACGCTTCAAAACCTTCATGGACTAACCCGCCGGATTTAGTGGCCGCGTTTCTTGGAGAAAACTTCGTGCCCGCCCGCCACAGATAGTCGGGCCTGATAAAGAGCACCGCCCAATCCAGAAACAGAGGTTCCCGGCCTCTGGCGGTTCTGAAGTACCAGGCGTTAGGGTACTGAATTGAGCAGCAGACATGATCTGGATAGCCGTCCAGACGGTCCACGTCAGTCGGATTGAAAATATTCTTCTCGTTTTCCCGCAGGTGGCACGAGGCCAGAACACCTCCTTTGTCCGTCGCTATATGACCAAGGTTTCGGGAAGGCGTAAAATGACAAAGCCGCGTTATTCCGCGCCTTGCGGCCTCGGCCTGTATCAAGGTTGTCGTTTCGTTCATGACTGATACAGTCCCCTGTTCCTCGGTAATAGACTTGTCATTTTTCCCGAGTATGTCAATACGAGCGTAGCCTTGGCCCGAGTGATTCCGACATAGAGCAGAAGGGAGTCCTTGGCGGTGGCTTCCTGAAGTCCAAGGGCTTCAATATCGGACGGGTTAGGCCAGAACTGCTCTGAAAGGAAGGGAAGAAACACCGCATCGAATTCCAGTCCCTTGGCCGAGTGATAAGTGCCGTAGAAGAGGCGAGGACCGACAGGCCACTGGCTCATGTTGCTATGTATTTTTACCGCCCGCGCCGGAACATTTTCCTGGATCAGACCCTCCAGCTCTTTTGTCCTGCAGAGAATCGCGACCGTCCCCGTCTGAGCCAGTTTGCTGGCTTGAGCAACCACAAATCTGGTTTCTTTGGTCTCTTCAGACATCCGTTTCAGTAGCGGTAGCGGTCCATCGGCCGAAGGGGTCGTAGGTTCAACCAAGTCGGGATCATCTGAAAAATGCGGCATGCCCGCCAACGCAAGTGCCAGCCTAGATATTTGTCTTGTGTTGCGGTAGTTTTCCCTGAACTGCCAGATTTTCGGCTTATCAAGTCCGGCATCCCGCCAGGACATCCGGCGGCCGTATATCTGCTGAGCCATATCGCCGAAGAAAGTCAGGCTCCCGCCGGGGGGGACCATAGAGGAGAGGGAACGCAGCATCTCGGGCGAAAAGTCCTGCCCTTCATCAATAACAATGTGGCGGTAACGACGCTCTTTTTCATCCGAAGAAAGTTCCCTGAGCACAGAACTTGCCATATCGTTCCAGTCGTAAAGTTTGCCGCCGCTCCTCCGCTGCGGCAGGTAGTAGTTCCAGTAGAGTTCGGCCACGACAGGCCGCTCGGCTCGCACGATGCGGAAGCCAGCCCGTCCAATGCGCTCCGCCCGAACATAGCTTTCCCCGTCCTTTATTCCGTGACCCTGTATCCAGTTGAATTCCTCGTCAAAAAACTCAGGGGTACGGGAGAGGATTGAACTTGAAGCACCTTCTGCCAACATCTTTCTGATCGCGGATTTTATGAACCGAAGGCGTTGTCCGGGACTGCTGATACTGTTTTCCATATGTTTACCTCTGGAAGACAGATATCCCCGCGCGAATTTATGGTAGTTTTCAATGTTGAGTGCTGGCCACTTCACGTCCCCTAGCAGGTGCTTCAGGTGTGTGACCATAGACCGGTTGAACGTAACGAGCAGTGTATTTCCACAATGATCCGTAGACTTGTCGGACAGATACAGGGATCTGAGTACCGCAAGCGTCGTTTTTCCGCTGCCGGCGGTGCCCAGCACTACCGCTTTACCGTCTGCGGGCAGGTACAATACCTCCCGCTGTCGCCCTACGGCACGGGGAAGAGATTGCAGAGTCAACTCTTCTGTTCCTCCTTTTCAATTGCTCAGTTGGGAAATACTGACCACGGAGGGTCAATTGACAGATCTCTTCTTTCGTCGTTGTAATTTGTAATTACCCCCCCCCCGTCCGAGACAGCTTCATGCTGTGATATATATGACAACATCCCAATGCACTGATGCCTTGCTCCCATACCTGTCGTTCTGTGACGCACTCGTTTTGTATCAGCCAAAACATATCGCTATTTCCTACGGGAAATTTAATGATGCTCAAGAGTTGTCCTCCTTTCTGAGTGTAGGAATGTATACCAAGACATGATTACAATTTATCTTTGCTTACAAGCGTAAAAATTTGCAACGCTTTACTTCTCAAATGAAAATAGAACCTTTTTGATCTTCCCCACATTAACCAAGTCAGAATTATCGAAATTCCAAGAATTAAAATGTCTTGTGGTGAAAAGCAGTTGTGGATAACTATATACAGCATGAAAAGCGAGTTCACTCCGAAGACCATTGTCCACCCCCTGTACAGGCCGTAATAGGCATTGAAGGCTTGAATCTGTCCAGTTTTGTCCTTGGCGCATGAGACCATGTAACAAAGCAACCAGATTTCGTTCAGCGACTGGTTCTCCGCCTCGAAATATTTTTCCGCCTCTCTGAGTATTTCCTTCTGGGAATCGCGGAAGTCAGTATTGTTTTCACTGATAAGGATGTTTGCCAGCGCCTGCACTACGTGTCCCGTAAAATACGCGAGAGGTAACAGGACCAAGAATTTCTGATGGGAGAAAACAGAGATGGCGAGAGCGGAATCAAGTTTCTTCAGTAAAAACAGGTCAAAGGCTATGCACAGCAACGCGATACCCCCGACAAACAGATAGCCAAACTGGTCATAAATGTTGAGTCTCGAGAAAACCCTGTTTTCCATTTTCGCTACTCCACTCCTGCGACATAGCGGTTGTTTCGAAACTCCACTTATTTTCCCTACACGAGAAGACACTGCCCACCAGCACCTGAATTAACGGAGAAAGCATGCCGAGCAACTTGCTGATAGATTACTTATGGTCTTTTCGTGCGTAATACCACATCTTGTGTGTATCCGTCTATGGAGTTTAAATATAACCATTAGAACAGAAGTGACCCTATATTAGTTTTGCTTGCTTGCGTCCAAGCATGACGGTAATTTTCTTATCCGCCACAATCAGCATAAGGGCTGGCAGAGAATCCATTTCCATGACCCGAGCCAGCCAGTCAAGTTGATCTAAATCGGTAAAACTCGGCTGTGGCGGCACATTTAGCGGATGAGAATGCCACTCTCCGATGTAACGTACTTGGTCCATCGTTCTATTGACAACACTTTCTATCATTTTTTCAACACCTTTTATTCCACGTTTGAAGCTACCCCTTTTCTCTTCGCTGTCGGGCGGCGCCGATGATGCATCAACCAAGTGAATCAATTTATTCGGAATATCTACACGACCTAAAAGAATACCGCCGGTCTCATTCGGCAGACGATCCTCGCGCATAGCATGTATACGTTTTGCGAGGCCTGAATCAATTGTTACGGTCCAACCGCCTGCATTGAACCTTGATACTGGTTTCGGGTTAGTTGAATTAAAAATTACTCCGCCGTTTGGGGCAAGGCTCCAGATTGATATAATTGCCTTTGATCCGTCTACTGCTTTACTGATACCGTTGGTTGCGAGACCGGACAAAATTGATACTCTGGATTCCGGAATCCGGTTTGTGATTGCTCGACACGCCCCTGTATAGGCTATCGTCTCCGGAGACTTGAGATGTTCTGCAAGGCGTTTGGTGCGCAGGATGAGGCCAAAATATTGCGCTTCAAGGTCGCGAAGGCTTAGCTTACGATTGACTGGTTCAGCCAGCAGGATGGTAGCTTCCCCCGATGGGTTAAAAAATGTGCTGAACCGGCGAGCTTGTGTTTCATGATCGGAAAGAGAGTACATAGCCGAGACAGAAGCCGTAGCGTCAATAATCAAATCGGCCCCGTTTAATGCCTCTGCAACCATTTCATCTTGCTTATCGCCTGCAAGGAGCTTTTTATTTATCCATTCTGCCTTAGAGTCTGTATCAGCTAGAGTGGAATTAAGATAATTTGCAAGGACTTCCGCTTTGTGAAGACATACGCAGTCATGGTGGGCTATATGACGGGCGAGGTTGTGTGGCAGTACCAAGTCGTCGTCAATAATAGTCCAGCGGAAACGGCCTTCGCGCACTAAACAGTTGGCCAGATGAGAACCAATCGCTCCTGCGCCCACAAGCACAATCTTTCTGGTATCGGACTCATCTCTCCCCGCTAGCTTCGTGGCAAGGTCGCGCTCAAATTCAAGATGTACTTCTGCAGACACTAGCTCAATCAGGTCAACAGTTTGGTAATTTATATCGGGATCGGGTTGGCCGGTATTCAAGACATAGCCCACATCGCTAGATTCTCCTCCCTCCGAGGATTTAAATGCAATCTCCAGACCGACTGCTATATCACCGGCGGACTTCTTCGTAGTCACAAAGGCTCGCAAATCATCTCCTTGTTCTTGTCTGTTGCTTGGGGAAACAATCGGCATTTTAACGATGACAGCCAATCGAAAATTAAGCCTCCGTGCAGCCGACCCTCCTTCGGACAACCATCTCTTTAGATATGTGCCGAGGTCATCGTAAAGATCGATACCACAGCTTGCAAGCATCTCTTTTAGCTGACCCAAATTACTGAGTATGTGTCTCATCCTTTGCATACGTTCAGGTTGCACTTGATAATTTAAAATACATATTGGGCTTGCTAAATTATGGATATTCGGGTTTTCCGACAAATGTCTGACACGAAAAACTCCATCCTGTTTACGTTCCGCGACTAGATCTTCAGAAGAGTTGGAAGTTAAGATAGAATCCGCTACAACTAAACTAAGGGTGCTGTACAACAGATTTGGTTCAACAGGTTGTCGCGCATCGTGCAAGTCACCGACTCCCGCACGGCTAAACCATAGAAAAATGCGATTGATCAGGTCGGCGACCGTCCAGGTGATGCGTGCTTCTTCCCACGGTCGGTTGTCAATACATATACAGGCGGGAAATCCTTCGGGAAGAACAAACTGATGCTCCGTGTCTGGAAAATCGTCACGCAGCATAAAGACGAGAGGACCCATATCATTGTTTCTGAAAAGAATTCCAACTTTTTCAGTGTGCTGAATTGGATAGAAAGGGTTTTGCGGACGGCCAGTGTGGAAATTTACAATGATTAACTCTTCCTCACCTTGCCTTCTAGCTTCTACAAAAGAAGCTATACCATCTGCGCAGTGGTCCAAAAAACTCACCAAGGCGGCAGTTTGCGGGTGACCCAGTTCGGAAACGCAAACCAGCTCTTCAAAACCCTTTATCCATTTTTCCACTGTCATTGATTACCCTGCCTTCGTAAGGGTGTTGGCAGCTTTGGCACTGACCGTCGTAACCGCAATATCCAGGCGGACTCCGCGCGAAGTGATTTCATAGCTAAAGGGTTTGGGTTCTGACTTCGAAGGCTCTTCCATGGTAACCGTGAACTGCCCTCCAATATCACCTGTGATGCGCCGGTGATAATTAGCCGCCTGCCGATGTGGAGGTTGATTGCTTTTGTCTTCCTTGGATCCCTTTTCGGGAATAGGCCAGCTTGTTGACACTATAATACCCCCGCTCTGTCCCTGGGTTTCAAAGAGCCATTTAACTTCGTCGACGGCCTTTGTCTCATCGGTACCGCGTTCAGGACCGAGGGACAGGTAGGAACAGTGGTGGGGAAGCTTCATGATATCCCAAAGGAGCCGATTCTCATTGCCGTGTTCTTGGGTAACTTTCACAATATCGGATATGCATTCGTAGTCGGCATCAGAGCCCAGAAGAAGATGGAAATCCTGACCCCCTTCGCGGAAAGTGACCTGCATCACTATTGATGCTTCGTTTCGGTCAATTTCATTTTCTTCGTCCAGATGCCGGATGAAGGGAGAGTGGACGAAAAACTCTGCCTGCTCTGTGTTTTCCTTTAGATAACCCGGTACCAGTTGACCTGCGTCCACAATCAGATGCTTGCGACTGTCGTAATCAATATCATTGTTCTCCATCCACTTCTTCAGGCGTTCCGGGCGGGAAAAAATTCGTATTCCCTTGCCTTTTTTCAGCCGATGCTGGGCCTCGGCGCGAACGAGACGTGCATCGCCCTCAAGATTCTTTTCCAGAACTGCTGCGGCGGGAACCCAGAGCTCTTTAATTCTGACACGGCTCCTGTCCTGATAAGCTTTGGCGTGCTCCAGCCAGAAAAATTCACCGAACCCCTTGCAATGATCGATATCGCTATGAGTGATACAGACGGCATCATAGTGATTGCGTTCAGCTCTCAAGAGATCGTCAGACAATATCTGCGGAAGATCACACCGAAGGTCGTCCTCGTCGTCGGGGTTGCACGTATCCGCGTAATCAACAAGGATTTTGTGCCCGTTGGCAAGATCGATTCGTAAAGCATCGGCATTGCCTAGCGGAAAAAAATGGATTTTAGCTTTCATTTTATCCTCCTCCTTGCAGCCTTTTCGTACTGCGATTTTATTTTTCTTTGATCTTTTGATACACTACGTTTCCCGGACCAATTTTATAGCATGAGTCAGTTTAACTGTCAAGAAATTCTCTAAAATAAGTTTGCTTAACAATCTTTATGTTTGCTTTCGGGGAAACCTTTCCACTTGCAAGATTGACGCGAGTCTTGTTTGTTGATACAATGGAGGCATGGATTCTAGGCACATATATCGCGCGCTGGGGGATAAAATTAAGCGCCTCCGCAACGGTGCTGGTTGGACACAGGCTCGACTCGCTGCCGAAATCGGAATTTCACGGGGGTCGCTAGCCAACATGGAAACTGGACGCCAGCAGGTGCTTGTACACCACCTCTATGCAGTTGCCCACGCTCTGGAGCTGGACTCACCAGCCGCACTAATGCCGTTGCCGCCGGGGGCGATGCATAAAGACAATAAGTTGCCTAAAAAGTTGTCTCTCCCTGAGAAAGAACTCAACAATAAGCAACGGCGAGAAGTACTGCACTTTATAAGCAGCGTTTCCGGATAACGGAAACCAGTACCATCACGGAGAGGAGTGATGAGAGCATCAAGAAAACGCAAAATTGCGGATCTTGCACAGGGTCTTCTCCAAAGCAACAAAGCAACTGAACCTCCGGTTCCGGTTGTACAGATCGTTAAGAAACTTGGTGTACGACTCCGCTTCTCTGCGCTCGATAGCGAGCTTTCGGGCATGATATACTTTAAGAAGGGTAGACCAATCATCGGCGTGAACGCTCTTCACCACCCTAACCGTCGAAGATTCACGATTGCCCATGAGTGCGGTCATCTGATACTGCATAAGAAGCTAATCACTAAAGAAGTTCACATCGACAAAGCATTTCCTATGCTGATGCGTGATTCCATGTCGGCGGCCGGTGTCAATGAAATGGAGATCGAAGCAAACATGTTCGCCGCCGAGTTACTGATGCCCGTCTCCTTTTTGACGGATGCTTTGGGCAATGAACCATTTGATATTGATGATGAAAGTGTTATTAATGAACTCGCCAAGAACTTCAAAGTCAGTTCGTCCGCTATGCGGTTTCGAATCGGAAACCTTTTTGTGTGACACGGCTGAGATCAGGTGGGATATGAAATCAGCAAAAGCGTAAGACATCAAGACCTTCCAGATCATCAGGTATGCGACCCAGCACTCCATGCTCCCGTAAAGCACGCCGATTCTCTGAACGGCTTATCCATATTATAATGTTTTCGCCCCTGTTGCGGTAGGGATGCAGGTT
Organism: uncultured Spirochaetia bacterium; assembly: GCA_964429945.1. Lineage (GTDB taxonomy): Bacteria > Desulfobacterota_D > UBA1144 > Nemesobacterales > Nemesobacteraceae > Nemesobacter. Next base: position 19,467 of record CAYSDX010000006.1, read on the forward strand.
TCCCCGCACCCCCCGCACAGATCCGTACGTGCGCGTTAGCGCATACGGCTCCTACCTTGAGTGGTTGACGGCAAAGCGCGTGGCGGGCCAGGGATGCAGGATGCGGATGTGGGGCCAGAGCTGATTGCTCAGGGCTTCCAGACGCTCCCATGTAAATCGCGCGGTTTGCGACCGGCGACGAAGGGTGCGCAGCCAGAGCCGCAGCAAGGCGCGTTTGAAGCGATCCAGGTACTTGTAACTGGTGGGGACGGCGTAGTAGCCGAGCCAACCGCGCAGTATCCTGCCCAGCCAGAGGCCGGTCTGTTTCGGATCGTCATGCATGCGCCGCCGCAGCGCTATCTTGACCGCTTTGAGGGTGCGGCGCACTCGCTTGGCGGAAGGCTGGCGTCCCAGTCCGAACCTGCCATTGCGGGTTGTGCGGCAATAGTGCGTCAGGCCGAGGAAGTCAAATGTCTCCGGTCGTCGTTCGCCTCTCTGACGGCGATAGTGCGCCGCGTCCTTGCCGAACTCGATCAGGCGGGTCTTTTCCGGGTGCAGCTCCAATCCGAAGTCGGCGAGCCGCTCCTTTAGGTTCCCAAGGAACCTTTCCGCATCATGGCGGTGCTCAAATCCCAGTACGAAATCGTCGGCGTATCTGACCATGTAGGCCTCGCCGACGGCCATCTGCGGCCGCCAGTGATTTGCGAACCAGCGGTCGAGCACGTTGTGCAGGTACACGTTGGCAAGCAGCGGCGATATCGGCGCTCCCTGCGGTGTGCCCCTTGCCGGGTCGACCGTCAGTCCGTCAGGACGCCGGCGTTGAGCCATTTGCGGACAAGGCGCAGGACTCTGGGGTCTGCGACGCGATCTTCCAGGAACCCCATCAGGTGTTCGCGGTCGATATTGTCGAATAATCCCTTGATGTCCACTTCCAATATCCAGTTGACCCGACGCTGTCCTATCACGTAGGCGAGCGCGTCCAGCGCGTCATGGGCGGAGCGGTTGGGCCTGAACCCATAG
>CAYSDX010000007.1:0-8855 GCA_964429945.1 uncultured Spirochaetia bacterium
CGTGGTTTCAAGTTTGAAACGCAACAGGTGGATCAGTACCGAAGAATACCTGATTCGGTGTTTCGAAGCCAAGACATCTTCTCGGTCTGTTGTTCAATTTGTCCATAACTCTGTCCGCATCTTCCTGCGTCAGTTTCCCGAAGTCCATTCCCTTCGGGAAGTACTGCCGTATAAGACCGTTTGCGTTTTCACAAGATCCCCGCTCCCACGAGTGATAAGGATGAGCGAAGTACCACTGTGCCGAGAGTTCCCTTGAGAGTTTCTCATGCAACGCAAACTCCTTTCCGTTATCGCACGTCACCGTCTCGAAGCGCTTGCTCATGGGCGCTGCCGCCTCCAGTATGGCCCGGGATACCGAGGAGGCCTTTCTGTCCTCCGATACAAGGATCATGCAATAGCGGGACTTGCGCTCGGCGAGGGTTACAATCACCTTGCCTTTTTTTCTTGAACCGAGCAGCGTGTCGGCTTCCCAGTCCCCTACGCGCAAACGCCTGTCCACCACTTCGGGACGTTCGTCTATGCAGACGCGGTTTCTTATATGTCCCCTGCGCGAGGGTGCCCCGTAGCGTTTTCTGCGCTTCTTGCGGCAGCGAAGATGGGTGTGGAGATCCCCTCCATTCATCTTGTCTTCCCTCACGTGCTTGTATATGCTCTCGTGGCTTACGCTGATTCCTTCGTTCCGGGCAAGCCAGCAGCTTATCTGCTGGGGGCTCCAGTCTTCTCTGAGCAGCAGCTCCACGCGAATCCAGGTTTGTTTGGGGATACGGTTTGCGCAGCAATTGCGCCTGCCGTCCGCAAGCCCCTGGGCCTGCTTGGGACGGTAACCTCGTTTGCCGCGGTTGCGGTGAAGTTCCCTGCTTATGGTGGATTTGTGTACTTCCAGGTGTTCCGCGGTCCGGGTCTGGTTGTGCCCCGCTTTGCGCAGGATGTAAATCTGGTATCTTTGTTCCAGGGAGTAGTTTCTAAAATTGCTTTTATAAATGTGCAACCTGTTTCAGAGTTGTAATTCAGGAGGGATATTATGAAGGGCTTTCGAGGTTTTATAATCGTGGTTTCAAGTTTGAAACCACGAATCACATTAGGCGTGATGCTGACTATGATAACTTTTTTCCCGGGCATTTCCGCTTTTGCCGATGGATCCCATGACGGTCCTCAAACGACGGCCGAGCAGGTCAACGACCGAGATACAACGCGAAGTTTTGTACTGCACGCGAAACAGCATATAGATGATAGGGTTGCAGAAAACCGAAGCGCACTTTCGACTCTCTACAGGGACATGAGGGATGAGGGGGTTTGGAGGCAAGATTCCGTCTACCTGATTGCCTTGCGTCTTGATGGTACCGTGGTAAACCATGGCAAGTATACCAAATCCTTGTTTGGAGCTTCACTGGCTGCTCTTCCGACTGTAAATAGTCTTCTCATGCGTGTACAAGACGCTCAGGGAGGACCGGTTTGTGTGGAATATGCTATGGGTGGATCTATGAGGTGGAGTTGTGCCGTTGTATATACCAACGCGCTCAGGGGGAGCAATGTTTTAATCGGCGGTTTTGACCACGACGAGCAGAATATGAATATAAGCCATCCTGAATGTCCTGATTATCAACCCGCGGTAACTGCCCGGCAAGTGAGTGAGAGTCAAAGCGAAGAAGACCTCAAGAATTTTGTAAGAGGGGCAATTATGCGGATTGGAGACACTCTGGAGGGGGGTGCTGGATTGCGAGGGAATATTAGCGGAGTTCAGTGCCTCGGCAGAGAAGGGCCCTGGAAGCACGGTTCCATATATCTCTTTATTATGACTGCCGGCGGCGCTGGCGGCAACCCCCCGCCTATAGTGTTTCTTAACGGGAACAATCCGGAGCTTACCGGTGATCCTTTTGTGAATATTCTTGACGAAGATGGAGTTGATGTCGGGGAGATAATTATTGAAGCGGCTGGAGAAGATGGGAAAGGAGGTATTGTCAGGTATAAATGGGATGATCCTACTGTAGAGGGAGATGAAGTTAATGAACCTGGGATGTCTCCCGGCACTTCGCCCAAGGTCAGCTATGTTGAGGGAGTGCGAGTTTCACCACAGAGTGTTTGGATTTTTGGTTCCGGCATTTATCCTGCGGCCGAAGATGATGATGACGGATGCGCCATTGCGGGGGCGGACAGCAAGCCTTGGAGTGCTGTTTTCAACCTGTTCTTGATAATGTTTTCCCTGTGCATTGTGTTTTGGTGGAAAGACCGGTCAAAAGCGTGAAACAAATTTTCACGTGATGCTTTTTTGTACGCGGCGGCGGATTCCGGGTTGTTGTATGGTCCTCTGTTAAATTTGACGGAAACATTTTGAGGTGTGGTGCAAAGCCAGATTTCATTGACAGACTTGCAAAAAGTCGGATCATACTGTGGGTCGCGTTTTTAAACCGTTTTTAGTGAACTCGGAGTTTGAATCTGGTATTACGAGGAAGGTAAAAAACTATGGCTAGAATTACAATCGAAGACTGCTTAGAGAAAGTTGAAAACAGGTTTGCTCTTTCCATCGCGGCGATGAAAAGGGCAGGCCAGATATCCAAAGGAGCTACCGTAGTAGCGTCTGAGAACGACGATAACAAGCATGTCGTTTCCGCGTTACGAGAGATAGCCGAAGGAAAAGTAAACGTCATATATCCCAAAGACAGGGACAATTACTGATTACACACATAGCCCCGAGCGGTTTCAACCCGCGCGCGGTGAGGTAAACATCCTTTTATGCTCTCGGTAGGCATAGACGCGGGAGGAACGTTTACTGATTTTGTTTTTTTCGACGGAAAAGAGATATCGGTAAATAAGGTTCCTTCCACCCCCCGTGACCCTTCGATAGCGGTACTCAAAGGGCTTCAAAGCCATCCCGTCGAATTCTCCAATATATCGGAAATCATCCACGGAACCACCGTGGCCACAAACGCTCTTTTGGAACGGGAGGGAGCGAAGACCTGTCTGGTCACAACAAAAGGTTTTGAAGACGTAATAGAAATCAGGCGTCAGAACAGGGAAAAACTGTACGATCTGTCTTGGAATCCCGAGACTCCTCTGGTTCCCTCGGAACTCAGGTTCGGTGTTTCCGAGAGAACAGATTACCGTGGATACGTGCTCGCTAGTCCCGACGAGGCTGAAGTAGCGGAAATAATAGAGAAAATATCTTCTCTCGGTGTTGAAGCGATAGCGGTCTGTTTTCTCCATTCGTATGCGAATCCCGAAAATGAACATAAAGTCGCGACCGTGCTAGCTCAACTCGGTATCCCTATTACTCTCTCGTCGAACCTCGTTGCGGAATTCAGGGAGTACGAAAGGACTTCGACAACCGTTTTGAATTCTTACCTGATTCCCAAAGTACACAATTACATGCGCTCGCTTTCCCGCCGCCTAGAAGGAAAATCTCTTTCTATCATGCAGTCAAACGGCGGAATTATATCCGCTGAACAGGCTGCCGAAGAGCCAGCAAAGATAGTTCTCTCCGGTCCTGCGGGAGGAGTGGTCGGGGCTTTTGAGATATGCGCACTCTCCGGGAGAAAGAGAATCATTACCTACGACATGGGGGGAACTTCGACAGACATATCGCTTTGCGATGGCGGAATAAGCTTTACAACGGAAAACACCTTGGGCGGTGCTGCGCTCAAAGTCCCGATGATAAACATTTCCACTATAGGGGCCGGGGGCGGTTCTATTGCCTACATGGCCGAGGGGGGCATCCTTAAGGTCGGGCCGCGAAGCGCCGGTGCCGACCCCGGCCCTGCATGTTACGGAAAAGGTGTTTTGCCGACCGTAACGGACGCTAATATAGTTCTCGGGAGAATGGATCCTGGTTGGTTTCTGGGCGGCGAGATGAAAATATATCCCGAAAGGTCTTTTGAGGCGCTTTCCTCGCTTGCCCCGGATCACTCCGCCGAAGAGATTGCGGAATCCGTGATCAAAATTTCGAATTCAAACATGGAGAAGGCGCTTCGAGTGATATCGGTCGGGAGGGGCTATGATCCGAGGGAGTTCTCCCTCGTTTCTTTCGGTGGCGCAGGGGGTCTTCACGCCTGCGATCTTGCACGTTCCCTTGGGATCCGGGAAGTCGTTTTTCCAAGCAATCCCGGAGCGCTTTCCGCTTACGGGATGCTTCTAGCTGATTCATTCAAGGATTACGGAGTTACGTTTTTCTCCTCCGCGGGCAATGAAGACCTTCGGCAAACGGACCGAAAATTCGCAGAGCTCAAGGAAATCGCATACGCGGATCTGGGGAGGAAAGATCTCAGGTTTGAAAAACATGTTGATGCACGATACCGAAGACAATCCCACGAACTCACGATTCCCTACAGTAATTCCATGGCTTCGGATTTTCACTGCGAGCACGAAAAAGCTTACGGGTATAAAAAGGAATCTTCCGTTGTCGAGATCGTGACCCTGAGACTGAGAGCTTATATGCCCGAACGCAAGATAAATATTCTTCCCGCTTCAAGTCTGGAGTCAGAACCGCGGTTTTTCATAAAAGATGTGATTTTTGAGGGCAGGAAAGTAAAGGCCGGATGCTGCGAGCGAGAAAAGCTTGGGCCGGGTTTTCGATTCGAAGGGCCCTGCGTTCTCTATGAGAGAACCGCAACTACTTTTATTCCTCCCGATAGTGCTTGCGAAGTGGATGATTACGGGAGCATTATAGTGAGCTTCAATGCGTAGAGTCTTTTTTGATGAACACGATGAACATACGGGAAGAGATAAGAAAAGCCTTGGATCCTCCGGGAGTCTCCCCTGATCCTGGCGAGGGGCTTCTGCCATCCGCTGTGTTGGTTATGCTCTGCGAGCAGGGTGGAGGCCATGGAATATGGTTTATAAAGAGAACCGAATACAGAAATGATGCCTTCTCAGGTCACGTAGCTTTCCCGGGCGGAAAGAAGAAACAAAGCGACGTGACGCTTATTGATACGGCTTTGAGGGAAGTAGGAGAAGAACTTGGTTTTGACGCCGGGGAGAAAGTAGAGATTCTCGGGGAAATGGATTTTGTACGTCCTTACACCCCTTCTGTCAGGCAATATGCTGTAAAGCCTTTTGTGGCCATGATAGATGGTGAGGTGGAGTTTGTTCCCAATTACGAGGTATCTGAATTTTTCTGCGTTCCTGTTTCCCACTTGTTTAATCCGGAAAACCGGGATGTTAGAGAAAGAAAACGGGACGGGAAGATCATAAATGATTATGTGTTCGCTTACGGCAATCACATAATATGGGGGCTTACGGGGAGGATACTCGACGAATTTTTCAAGAAAACTTCGGGGTGTCTAATTAGATGATGTTTAAATCTCCCGAATCGTCGTGTACATTTCTGCAAAATATAAAAACGGCGGTGATTAAGACTCATGGCAGCGGTTAACAAGGCTATAATACTCGGAAATCTGGGAAGAGACCCCGAAGTGAGGTATACGCCGGATGGAAAGGCGGTTACCAATTTCTCAGTTGCTACAACAGAAAAATGGAGAGATAGGGACGGAAATTCCCAGGAACGCACCGAGTGGCACAGGGTAGTTGTTTTTGACAGGCTCGGGGAAGTGTGTGGCGAGTATCTTTCCAAGGGAAGTTCTGTTTACGTGGAGGGTTATCTGAGAACCCGCTCATGGGAAGACAGGGAAGGTAACAAAAGATATACGACCGAGATTGTAGGAAGAACCGTGCAATTTCTCTCCGCTAGAGGGGAAAGCGGAAGGCGAGGCGGCGGAGCGCCCCCTGCTGAAGACGATTTTGCCTATGAAGAGGGTGCCGGCCTCACGGACGACGACGTTCCGTTCTGATTCTTTTGGTTTTTACTGACACATAATAAGGTTATGTCTTTGGCCGTTATAATTCTGGCTGCGGGCAAGGGAGTCCGCATGAATTCGGAATTTCCCAAAGTGCTGCATCCCATCCTGAAAAAACCTATGCTGCGTTATGTTCTGGACGCAGCCCAAGAGATGAAACCCGACAAAATTGTGCTTGTATTGGGGCATGACTCTGAACTTGTGAAAGAGGCGGTTTTGGATTACCCGGTGGAGATAGTAATCCAGGAGCCGCAGTTTGGAACGGGACATGCCGTTTCGTGCTGCGAGGAAGTTTTTCGGGATTTTTCAGGAGACATTCTAATACTTAGCGGAGACGTTCCTGCGACGAGTGTACTAACTCTGCGTGAATTTACAGATTCTCATGCGAAAAACGGAGCGGACGTCTCGTTCATATCCACCCTTGTTGAGAATCCTGATGGATACGGGAGGGTGTTGAGAAATGCCGGAGGGGAAGTGCTTCGCATAGTGGAGCACAAGGATGCTACGGTTGAGGAGAAGAGGGAAAAGGAAATAAATGCCGGAATTTACTGCGTGGATTCCTCTTTTCTCTGGGAAGGCCTGGGCGGACTTGATAGGGAAAACCACCAGGGGGAGTATTACCTGCCCGGAATCGTAAATTTCTGCGTTTCCCGAAAACGCGGGATTCAGGCCTTTACATTGGCGGATCCAAAGGAGGTGTCCGGAGTGAATAGCAGAGAACAGCTTGGCGAAGCGGAGAAAACCATAAGACGTGAGATAAACCGCAGACACATGGAAAACGGGGTTACTATAGAGGATCCTGAAACCACTTACATATCGGACTCTGTTAGCATAGGCAAGGATACGACGGTTTGTCCGAATACCTATATTTACGGTGAAACCCGCATCGGGGACGGCTGCCGGGTGGGCCCCTCAGTATACATTGAAGATTCGCGTATAGGAGATAACGTTGAGATAAGATTCTCTTCGTATCTTACGGGATGCGAAGTCGAAGACGGGGTCGTAATGGGGCCTTTCTGTCATCTGCGGCCCGAGGCCAGGATAAAAGACGGGGCCAAGATCGGGAATTTCGTCGAGATAAAGAAATCGGAAATAGGAGTCGGTTCCAAAGTTCCTCATCTTTCCTACGTGGGCGATGCCGATATCGGCGCCGGGGTTAATATTGGCGCCGGGACTATCACATGTAACTACGATGGGGTAAACAAGCACAGAACGGTTGTGGAAGACGGCGCTTTCATAGGAAGCGACACAATGCTGGTTGCGCCCGTAAAGGTGGGGAAAGAGGCCACTACGGCTGCGGGTTCCACAATAACGAGGGACGTTTCCTCTGGCGCTCTCGCGATAGAGCGGGCGGCGCAGAAGGAAATAAAGGGCTGGGCGGAGAGAAAAAGGCCGAAGAAGGAGAAATCCTGAAATGTGCGGAATAGTCGGATACGTGGGAAATTCTGGGAGAACCAAAAGCGTTCTCTGTGAAAGCTTGGGGAGACTTGAGTACAGGGGATACGACTCTTCCGGGATATGCTTTTTTGAAAACGGCCGCTCCCGGGTAATAAGGAGCGAAGGAAAGCTTGAAAACCTTCTCACCAAGCTAAAAGACTGCGAGGTGACTTCTTCACTCGGAATCGCTCACACAAGGTGGGCTACCCACGGCGATCCCTCGGAGAGAAACGCTCACCCCCAGGTATCGGGTCCGATAAGCGTGGTGCACAACGGCATAGTGGAGAATTACCCCGAACTCAAGGAGGAGCTTGTCGAGGCCGGTTACGAATTTTGCTCCGATACGGATACCGAGGTCATTTCTCATCTGATCCGCGATTTCACGGAAAAAGGAAACTCTCTTCTCGAATCAACAAGAAAAGCGTTTGAAAAAGTGGAGGGCTCTTATGCAGTGGCGGTCATGTCGGATACAGAACCCGGAAAGATAATAGCCACAAGGCGTTTTTCTCCCCTCATAATAGCGCGCAACGGAAGTGAATGTTTTCTGGCTTCCGATATCCCGGCGATTCTGCCCTATACAAGAGAGTTTATCTTTCTTGAGGATAACGATTTCGTGGTTCTGGATGAAAACGGCATCTCGATAACCGACGCAGCCGGCGAGGCGGTTAAAAGGGAGCCAACGATTGTAGACTGGGATCATTCGGCGGCCGAGAAATCGGGTTACCGTCATTACATGCTGAAGGAGATTTTTGAGCAGCCCCAAGCGATTTTCGATACTCTCCGGGGAAAATTCACGGCGGATATGAAGGAAGTGGTTTTCGAGGATGTGGACCCTTCTCTTTTGCAAAAAACTCAAAGAATCATTATTGCGGCCTGCGGCACTTCCTACCATGCCTCTCTTATAGGAAAGTACATGATAGAAGAGGTGGCCGGGGTTAACACCCAGGTAGAGCTTGCCTCTGAGTTCCGTTACAGAAATCCCGTTACCGGTCCCGACGCGCTTTTTATCGCGGTTTCTCAGTCCGGCGAGACCGCCGATACGTCAGAAGCCCTTCTGAAAGCCAAGGATATGGGCATGAACTCCGTCGGCATAACGAACGTGGGGCTAAGCAAAATCTCAAGAGAATCTGACTGCGTCATAACAACAAAGGCGGGTCCCGAGATCGGAGTTGCTTCCACCAAGTCCTTCACGGCGCAGGTCATGGCCTTCTATCTTTTTTCCGTATCCCTTGCGATCTCAAGGAAGGTGATTGATTCTGGGAGGGCGAGGCAACTGATAGCCGATGCCATATCGGTTTCAAAACTCCAGCAGAAAACCCTTGAGCTTGACGGGGAGCTTAAAGATCTTTCAAGAGATTTTCACGGCTACAGGAATTTTATCTATCTTGGCAGGGGGATTAATTATCCCGTGGCTCTTGAGGGTGCGCTTAAACTCAAGGAAGTTTCCTACATTCACGCCGAAGGATACGCTGCCGGGGAGATGAAGCACGGTCCCATAGCCCTTATAGACAGGAACATGCCCGTAGTGTTCATCGCGCCCGAGGAAGACGTGTATTACAGAAAGCTCCTTGGGAATTTCCAGGAGGTAAAGGCCAGGGGAGGGCGGATCATTTTCATAACCTCGGATAAGGG
>CAYSDX010000008.1:0-4447 GCA_964429945.1 uncultured Spirochaetia bacterium
CGCTATGATCCATGACTTGATATCCCGCTCTATCGGAGGGGGCGGGACCTCTTTCGTCAACTCCCAGTACTTCGTTGGGACGTTTAAATGACTATGGCTCATATTTAAGCCTCCTTAAACTGAGATTAGGGCCGGACCTCCAAACACTCCATACCTCACACGCTCCTCAACGCCCCTTGTTGATAAAGTGTTGGTATCCTGTCGGATGCGACAAGACGCAACCTCACCCGATTCTCATTAAACCAAATACACACTCCCATTGTCAAGTGTTTTTTTGCAGTTTATGTTGAAGTTTTTCCCGGCCCGGGGAACTTGAGCCTCTCCGCCCGCTTAACCGTTCCAGAAATAGCTGGTTTCACGCGCGCAGAACCCTGAAATCTTCCATCTGCGGCGCAGCTCGGGGCTATCCGGAATCGGACAAAAAAAGCCGCCGAAGCCACTTGATCCCGTGAGGGAAAAAACGGCTACGGCGGCAACCGGAAGGTGGAACATTTCATATACTACTCTCTATTCACCGGAAATGTCAAATAAGTTTTTGGGGTAATCGCAAAGTTCCTTTGCCACAGCGCGCTAAAACGGCTATACTGCCTTCCCGAAAAACTTTCTCGCTAAGTGAGGATTGGTACAGGGAGGACGCCAAATTGCCTATTGATTTCGAATTCACAGACGAACAGCGCATGTTCCGGGAAATGATAGTGGATTTCGCCCAGAACGAGATAGAGCCGCTGGTTGAAGAAGCGGAGACCACCCAGACCTTTCCCAAGCAGTTGTTTCCCATGCTCGGAGAAATCGGGCTGCTTGGAATCTCCTTTCCGGAAGAATACGGAGGGGTCGCTCAGGACAAGATAATGGACTGCATATTCTCGGAGGAGATGGGAAGGGTTAACGCCGGCATAGCTATGTGCATCAACGCTCACACGAGCCTTTCCATGTTTCCTATATACAAATTCGGTTCCGAGGAGCAGAAGCAGAAATATCTCGTCCCCGGAATCCAAGGCAAAATAATAGGCTCTCTGGGAATCACGGAACCCAACGCCGGTTCCGATGCGCGGAGCATAAGAACCCAGGCGGAAAAAAAGGGAGACCGCTATGTGCTCAACGGCACGAAGACCTGGATAACAAACGGCACGATGTGCGATTACGCGGTGGTGGCCGCCTACACCGACAAGACGAAAAAGGGTCACGGAATAAGCATATTCATAGTTGACAAGGGCACCCCGGGGTTCTCCGTCAGCGGAAAGATGCACAAGCTGGGACATCGTTCCGCGGACACCTCGGAACTTATATTCGAGAGCTGCGAGGTTCCCGCAGATAGCCTGCTCGTGGGAGAAGGGGGATTTGCGGGAGCGATGGAAACGCTGCTAGGAGCGCGCATAACCCACGCCGCCAAAAGCGTCGGAATAGCGCAGGCCGCTTTTGAGTACGCCCTTCAGTATTCAAAGGAAAGAGAAGCGTTCGGAAGGCCCATATCGAAATTTCAGGCCATAAGCTTCAAGCTCGCCGACATGGCGGTAAAAATAGAAACTGCAAGACTCATGGTTTACAAGGCCGCCTGGCTCTACAGCAACGGGAAAAGATGTCTCAAGGAGGCTTCCATGGCCAAGCTCTACTCGGCCGAGATAGTACAGTCGGTAGCCACAGAGGCCCTGCAGGTGCTCGGGGGGTACGGTTATAGCGTCGAGTACAATGCGGAGAGGTACTACCGCGACGCGAGGCTAGCTTCCATTACCGAGGGGACCTCGGAGATACAGCGTATCGTTATTTCGCGCGAACTTGGGATTTAGCTTGGCAATCACAGGTAATATGTAGTAATATGATACGGAATTTTTGAATGTTAGAGCATTAAGCTAAGGAGGAAGAAGTGCAATGTCAGAGAATCTTCCGGGCATACAGGAGACCCGAGAACTTCTTAAGAAGAAAAAAGTGGTTATCGCCGGAGTGGGCGAAACGGAACAGGGAAAAATCCCAGATAAAAGCTCCTTTCACTTCCTAAGCGAAGCATCAAAGCTCGCTATTGAAGACGCGGGGATAGAAAAAGACGACGTGGACGGCCTCGTAACGGCATTCTCACTCGTGGAACACACGTTCATGCACTGCACAACCTTTGCGGACTACTTCGGGATGAACCCGAGGTTCTTCTCCTCGGTTGCCGTAGGAGGAGCGACGGCCGTCTGGATGGTTGCCGAGGCAGCAATGGCCATAGCCTCAGGACAGTCAGAAGTGGTACTCTGCGTAAGGGGGGATAACACGCTTTCGGGAATATCGTCTTCGGGGATGCTTGCCCTTATAAGGGAGATGTGCCACGCGGAGTTTGAATTCCCCTACGGACTCACTACCCCGGGAGGATACGCCCTTGCGGCGCAGAGATACCTGCATGACTGGGGCGCCAGAAGAGAGCATCTCGCCGCGGTAGCGGTAACAATGAGAAAGCACGCCGCGGATAAGGAGAACGCCATGAACAAGGATCCTCTCTCAATAGAGGACGTTCTGGGGTCAAGAGTGATAGCGGAACCCCTTACCAAGTATGACTGCTCCATTATCTCCGACGGCGGAGCCGCCTTCATAGTAACCACAGAGGATAAGGCTAAAGAGCTTGGGATAGAAAACGATCTCGCGTATCTCTGGGGAATGGGACAGGGATACTCACATCAGTACCTCACCACCCTTGAGAACCTTGATCAGATATACAACGCTGTTGAGAGATCGGGGAACAAGGCGTTTGGCACTGCGGGGATAGAACCCAGGGATGTTGACATAGCGTTTCTTTATGACTGTTTCACCATAACGGTTCTCCTTGAACTTGAGGGACTGGGTTTTGTTCCCAAGGGAGATGGAGGAGCGTTTGCCCTTGAGGGGAGAATGGAGATAGGAAAGGATCTTCCCGTGAACACCCACGGGGGACTTCTCTCCCAGGCGCACCTTGGTGCCATGCATCATGTTGTGGAAGCAACGCTTCAGCTCAGGGGAGACGCGGGGAAGAGACAGGTGGAGGACCCTGAGGTTGCGGTAGTGCATGGAAACGGGGGTATAGTGTCGGCTCACAGCACAGTGGTACTTGGTAACCAGCCGCTTAACTAACAAAACATAAAGGAGAACAAGAAAATGTCTGAAGAGAAAAAAGAATACAACAAGCCTTTGCCTGAGTTCCGTCCGGAGACAAAGCCGTTCTGGGAAGCTGCGAAGGAGCACAGGCTGGTTATCCCGAGGTCAAAGGAGACCGGGGAGTTTTTCTTTTACCCGAGGGCTCTTTCCCCAGGAGGGGACATGAGCGAGGACATAGAGTGGGTAGAGAGCGAGGGACGGGGGAAGGTATGGACTTTTTCCATACATCACATGGGACCATCGAAGGCGTACAAGGGAGAGCCTCCCTACGTGGTGGCCCTTATCGAGATGGATGAGGGAGTGAAGATGATGTCCAATGTTGTGGACGTTGATCCCGGTGATGTGTCCATTGGTATGGAAGTGCAGGTGGTGTTCGATGATGTTACTGATGAAGTGACGCTGCCTAAATTCAAACCAGCGGGTTAAGAAAGGAGAACGAAAATGCCAAGACTTTTTTACGAAGATCTAAACGAGGGAGACGAGCACAAAAGCTCAGGCAGAACAATCACTGAAGCTGATATCGTCAACTTCGCGGGACTTTCCGCAGATTACAACAATATGCACATAGACGAGGAGTTCGCCAAAAAGACCGTGTTCAAGACAAGGGTAGCTCACGGAATGCTGGTTACCTCCATAGCCACGGGCCTTTGGTTCACCATGCCGAGGCTCGCGACCGTCGCCTTCATGGGTCTTGAGGACTGGAGATTTTCGGGAGCGGTATTCCCAGGCGATACGATTCACATGACGAGAAAGCTCGTTGAAAAAAGGGAACACAAGCGCCCGAACATGGGATTCTTTATTTTTGAAGTAAACGTATTTACTCACAAGGACGCTGAAAAACCCGTCCAGAAAGGAAAGTGGGTAATCCTCGTCCAAAGGAAAGAAGAGGGATAAAAATTCCGGAACCTTTCCCTGACTGAAGCCAGGAAACTGACAAGACGGAAAAAGCAAAAAAAGAGGGGGACTCGAAAGTCCCCCTCTTTTTACCACCTGTAAACCGGCTCTCCCTTGCCCAAGTGGCAAGGAATTATTCGCCCGGCAACCGCCACATCAAAAAGCATCTGAAGCTACGGCCGCCTCGCAAACTTTTATAAAGTTTCGGACTGCCTAGCCGAAACAAAACGGATTCTTAAAAAATCCTGCGCTTCCCGCTCGCCTCGACACTTAAAGCCGGGGGTTCTTTCGGGGAAGCACGGCAGCGTTAAATCTTAGCCTGGTACTCCGCCGAGAGGATTCCACTTCTCTGTAAGCAGAAGCATTCCCGGAATCAACAGAGTCACTATCGACTCTATTATGAACAGATAGGCTATCGGCTTGCCAAGATCCTTGCCCTGAGAAAACGCGA
>CAYSDX010000009.1:0-7195 GCA_964429945.1 uncultured Spirochaetia bacterium
TTGGCGGGAAGTTCCAGCATCCACTGTGTCTCATGCCTTAGCCTAGTGAACTCCACGCCGAGCGAGAAGTAGCTGGTCTTCGGTTTTTCTCCCTTGCCGTTTTTGAATGCTTGGTAGTCGGCAAGGTTTTTTTTCCGAAAATGGTTCCAGACGAACCTGCAGGCTCCCGCTATTTGGAACATCTTGGTTGCCTTAGCTTTAGTAACAGGCAGGACGACAAACTCTACGGTACGTATTTCTTTGGCCATTACGATATATTATGCCCAATCGTCTTGTTGCTTGGGCAAATAAGTATATAATTCCTTGTGGTATTTTACTGCCGGGAGAGGCCTATACAAAGAGTCTGATAGTAACACACAGACGGGAGAAAAAAAGATGGATTACTACAACCCCGAGGATCTCAAGAGATTTCCCGAGATCGGGGAGTTCAGTAAAGACCTCATGGACAAGTTTTTCGAATACTACAACTCCGCGACGGGCGAGGAAGGGGCGCTTACGAAAAGGGAAAAAGCGCTTATAGCCCTGGCGGTGGCTCATACCGAAAAATGTCCTTACTGCATAGACGCATACACTACGCAGTGCCTGGAGACGGGAGCGGATCCGGAGCAGATGACTGAAGCCGTACATGTCGCTGCCTCAATGTCGGCCGGCATAAAGCTCATCCATGCGATCCAGATGCACAACACGCTGAAAAAGAACCGCGCCCTCTAGAAACACAAAGGGGAAGAAAGCTGCCACTGAACAGAGGTAACGGAAACTCCCGAAGGATATGTGATGGCTCAAGAGAAAATGAAGACAGAAAATCATAATTTTTCCCGCAAACTGATCGACCAGGGTCTCGACATTGACCCTATTACGGTTGAAACCCTGCAGGTAAACATAACCAAGCTCTGCAACCAGACCTGCACTCACTGTCACGTGGACGCCTCGCCCTGGAGAAGTGAGCAGATGAGCCTTGAGTCCGTAGACAGATGTCTTGAAATACTGAGCGAAAACGACTGCATAAAAAATCTTGACCTGACCGGAGGGGCCCCGGAATTAAACCCTCATTTTGACTACTTCGTGGAAGAAGCCAGGAGGCTTGGCAAACACGTGATGGTAAGACACAACCTGACCGTCACTCTCGACGGAAACCCCAGGACGGGAGAGGAGAAAACGTACATACCGGGGTTTTTCGCCGAAAACCGCGTCGAGGTCATATCCTCGCTCCCATATTACAGCAGCTATTTCACGGACAAGCAGAGGGGAAAAGGAGTTTTTGAAAAAAGCATAGAATCCCTGAGAATGCTTAACAGCGAAGGCTACGGGGACGGGGAGCTGAAACTCAACCTGGTATACAACCCCGTCGGGACTTTCCTTCCCCCGGACCAGAAGAGCCTTGAGGCGGACTTTAAGGCGAAACTCAAAAAAAACTACGGGATAAGGTTCGATAGCCTGTATACACTGACCAATATGCCGATTAACAGGTTTGAGAAGGAACTGAAAAGACAGAACACCTATGAGGAATACATTGAAAAGCTCGTATGTGCCTTCAATCCCGAAGCGGTAGACGGCATAATGTGCCGGAACCTCATAAGCGTAAGTCACGACGGAAAAATCTACGACTGCGACTTTAACCAGATGCTTGAGATGCAGGCCCGGAACGGGAACGGGGGGCTTACCATATTCAATTTCGACATGCGACAAGCGATAAAGAGAAAGATAAGATTCGGCGTTCACTGCTTCGGATGCACCGCCGGGGCCGGAAGCAGCTGCAGCGGCCAGACGGTATCCTGATTCCAAGGCTTTACGGAATGTCGCAAAAAAACGATAACGCCCTGATCGTTTTTCTTAAGTATCCGGAAACAGAAAAAGTGAAGACACGTCTTGGGAAAAGCATAGGGGTCCGCCAAGCCGCGGAACTCTACCGTGAGACGGCAAGTTTTGTCGCCGATTCCTTCTCGGGTTCGAAGAACTGGAAAACTTTTTTCTTCTACACTCCGGAAGAAAGGAAAAAGGAAATTTTTGAGTGGCTAGGCGACAGAGATGCATTTTTCCTCGCACAGGATGGAGAATCTCTCGGGCAGAGAATGTCCCACGCGTTTGGAAAATGTTTCTCACTCGGATTCAGGAACATAGTCATCATAGGCACTGACTGCGTGATGATAACCGAAGAGGATGTGGAAACTGCGTTTTCACTTCTCTCCGGAGGGGAATTTGAAGCGGTTCTGGGTCCGGCGAGCGACGGAGGTTATTATCTTCTCGGGCTTTGCAGAAAAACGGACGCACTTTTCCAGAACATGAAATGGAGCACTGACCAGGTATTTAAGGAAACGGAGGAACGCATAAGGAAGAATGGTCTGCGCCATGCGGTCATGAGGAAACTAACGGATATTGACGAGGAAGAAGACATAAACATAAAAGATATAATGAAAAGGGACGCGCAGCTCGCACGCAGACTCGCACGTGTTCTGTCAGAAGACCAAGAAAACAAGGAGGGACAGGAGTGAATTCCGAAATCCTGGATGTGGGAATGGTAGCTTCTTTTTTCGCCGGAGTGATCGCGTTTCTCTCCCCGTGCGTTCTTCCGCTTATGCCGGGATACCTATCAATAGTAACACGTCTTTCATACGAGGACCTTTCAGACGCTCGGAACCTGCCTAAATTCTCAAGGGTCGTCGTACCGAGTCTCGTCTTCATACTGGGATTCTCAACCGTTTTTATCTCCCTGGGCGCATTTTCCTCCCAGCTCGGAGGCTTGATCTCAGGCAACAAGACCTTTTTACTCAGAATAGCCGGAATATTCATAATCCTCTTCGGAATATTTGTAATGGAGATCGTGAAGGTCCCCTTTCTTGAGAGAGAACGTAAAATCTCCCTTTCGGGCGAAAGGGGAAATCTCCTCGGAACTTACATTCTCGGTTTAGCGTTCGGCTTTGGCTGGACGCCATGCGTGGGCCCCATTCTCGGATCAATACTTCTTTACGCAAGCACAGTGGAAGGAACTTTAAACGCGGTGGGGCTGCTTGCGGTTTATTCACTCGGGATCGGCATACCGTTCATGCTGGTCGGTCTTGCGTTTAACGGCGCCATGAGATCCTTCGGCAGCGTCAGGAAATATTATCCCTATTACAAGTACGCAATAGGCTCGGGACTGATAATAGTAGGAATCCTGATGTTCTCAAACGAAATTTACTATCTGAATATCTACGGTCAGAAAATATTTGACGCAGTGGGGATAGATTTCTGGAAAAGATTTTAGGTTGCCGTACGGCAGCGCATCGGATTACGCATCTCCGTAGCTCAGGATTCCGTAGCTGTACACGCCGGCAAGAGCGGCAACGGAATCTACGGCTTCCGGAGCGACCCGTTTTCCGACTTCCAGCAGTTCCTTCGATTCCTCTACCCGCATGCCGTGGCGCTTTTCAAAAAGGCTTAGGTCATCAAACCCGGTCACCCAGGTCACATTGAAGGTCTCCTGAAACATATCAGTTGCCCTAACAACCTCAGGGTTTTCGTAGGTCCTGTTAATGACGCTCAATGGATAGTAGTCAAAAGCGATTTTGAACGAAGGAATTCTGGCACACAGACTGTCAAAAAAGCTGTGGATCAACTCAAGGGGAAGATACATGCTGTTTCCTTCCCAAAGAAAAAGTATCGGGGAGTCGATGTCAAAGCCCGCCTTGATGAGTTCTTCCGGCAGGTCTGCTTCAAGATAGTTGCACGGTATGCTTGCGCATGGCGTAACGCCGTGTCTTTCAAGAACCTTGTGCTTGAATTCCAGAAGGGCCGGCTGATCAATGTCGCAGAAACGCACTCCCTCGGCCTGAAAGACCAGGGAGCGCATGTCAAACCCGCAGCCGAGTATGACAACCTGTTTCATGCCAGACTGAATCTCGCGTCTCGTGATTTCATCCAGTATGCAGAAGCGGTAACGGAGAATCTCGACCGATTCCGGAAGAATTTTTGTTACCCTGTCGACCTTTTCCCTTATCTCGTCCGTAACGAACCAGTGGGCGTAGGGGTCGTTGAAAACGCGGTGTTCGCGATTTCTTTCCATTTCCCTGTAACAGGCTACGGCAAACGCGGTTGTTCCAACTTCATTTATGTCCGACATGGCAGATCCATATAAAATTACTGGGGATGCGCATTCAGCAGAAACGGGATGCGGCCACCCTGCTATCAAGATATGTCCTATTGCGGCGTTGACAAGTAAAAGATCTTTTCTGGACTTCGCAGCAAAATACCCGAAGCGAGCAGGGAGCGAAACCAGGCGATATCGAAATCCTGCAGTCAATTAGGCAGTTAAGTATATTATCCCTCATAATTTATTGACTCTGAATGAATATTTTTTATATTTGTTACGTTTAAATATAAGGGTGGAGGTAAAAATGCCTTTATACGAATATGAGTGTTCCGACTGCGGAGAGGAATTCGAAGTTCTGGTGCTCGATTCCGATGAAATCATAAAGTGCGTGAGTTGCGACTCGGAGAACATTGGAAAACAGTTCTCGACCTTCGGACTTAGCAACAGCAACGGGAGCTTGGGAATTTCCGAGAGTGAGGATTCGGGATGCTGTTCGCAATCGTCCTGCTGTTGCTGCTGCTGATTTCCCAGCACAATTGCACAAAACTTATCTCTGTATATAATTAACTTTTCATTTTAAAACACCCGATGGAGGATCGGTTTACAAATGTGTGACAGCGAAAAAGATATGAAGGAAGCCGCCCTTGAATATCATAGAAGCGGAAGAAAAGGAAAACTTGAAGTAATACCAACAAAGCCCTGCGATACCGCGTGGGAACTCTCCCTCGCGTATTCCCCAGGAGTCGCCGAGCCCTGCAGGGAAATAGACAAGGACGAGAACCTCTCTTATGAATACACAAACAGAGGGAATCTGGTCGCGGTAGCTTCAAACGGCACTGCCATACTCGGACTCGGAAACCTTGGCGCCCTTGCGGGAAAACCCGTAATGGAAGGAAAGGGCGTGCTTTTCAAGAAGTTCGCGGACGTTGACGCCTACGATATTGAAATAGCCACCGAGGATCCCGACGAATTCATAAAGACCGTGAAATACCTCGAACCCACTTTCGGCGGCATAAACCTAGAAGATATAAAAGCTCCTGAATGCTTCTACATCGAAGACAAGCTGAAAGAGGAGATGGACATACCCGTCTTTCACGACGACCAGCACGGAACCGCGATAATATCAGGCGCGGGGCTCCTTAACGCCTGTGAGATTACCGGGAAAAAGATGAGCGAACTCAAGATGGCGTTTAACGGCGCCGGGGCGTCCGCGATCGCATGCGCCGAGTTCTTCATATCTCTTGGGGCAAAAAGGGAAAACATAATAATGTGCGACAGCAGGGGCGTAATCTACAAGGGAAGAAACGCGGGTCTTAATCCCCAGAAAGAAAGATTTCTTGTGGAAACGGACAGGAGAACCATAGGGGATGCCTTGGTCGGAGCCGATGTTTTCGTCGGTCTCTCAAACGGAGGAGCCATTAACCAGGAAAACGTAAAGAGCATGGCAAAAAATCCTATAATATTCGCCATGGCAAATCCCGATCCCGAGATACTCCCTGTCGAAGCAAAGGAAGCCAGAAGCGACGTAATAACTGCCACGGGCCGGTCTGACTTCGCGAACCAGGTGAACAATGTCCTGGGATTCCCCTTCATCTTCAGGGGAGCGCTTGACGTAAGAGCGACAAAAATAAACGACGAAATGAAAGTCGCGGCGGCGTACTCCCTTGCGGCACTTGCAAAAGAACCCGTACCGGAAAAAGTGGCCAGAGCCTACGGAAACCAAAAATTCGAGTTCGGCCCGGATTACATAGTTCCGAAACCCTTTGACCCCAGGGTTCTGGTATGGGAATCGGCCGCGGTCGCTCAAGCCGCGATGGAAACCGGCGTTTCCAGGATTAAGATCGATATCGACTCTTATAAAAAGTCTCTGGAAGACAGGATAAAAGACCTGCTCTAGGAAAAAGCCGACATTCTGCGAGACCGACTCAACCTGCTGCTGTTAACTTACTTTCCGGCTTGCGCACGGAAGAGTTCCGACCTCTATACGATCCATTGATAAAAGCAGTCATATTTGACATGGATGGAGTCATAATAGACAGCGAACCCCTGTGGGAGAAAAGCGAGTCTATTATGCTCAAACAAAAGGGGTTTGCAGGCAACGAAACCTACAGAAAGGAATACAGAAAGAAAATAATGGGGCTTAACCAGAGGGATTCTGTAAGACTTCTCAAAGAAACTTTCGAACTTGATGAATCACCCGAGGAGATTCTCCGCACCCGTCTTGAAATCCTTCTCGAACTCTACGAAAAGGAACTCAGGCTTTCTGACGGGGTTCCTGAACTCCTTAAAACCCTAAGTGGCGAAAAACTCATAAAAACGGCTCTGGCCTCAGGCTCACCGATGAAAGTGATAGAGTTCGTTCTCGAGAAGTTCTCCCTTGGAGACACTTTTAGAATAAAAGTTTCCGGAGACTGCGTGGAAAAAGGAAAACCTCACCCCGACATATATCTTGAAACCGCAAGACGTCTCGGGGTCAGTCCCGGAGAATGCGTCGCGATTGAAGATTCGATAAACGGTATAGTGTCGGCTAAGGATGCCGGCATGCGCTGTATCGCGGTGCCCGACCCGAGAATAGCCGCAGAGGATTACCCCAAGGCCGATATTTTCAGAAAAAACGTTTCGGAAATCAGCATCGAAGACATAAAGAGCTTCTCGGAAAACTAAAAAGGTCTAGGACCGGGGGCCATGAATTCGGGACCTATGGGGTCCGGAACGAAGGTATTCAGTATCGAGTTTATTTCATTCATTGAATCATCGTCTATTGTCCACCCTACGGTACCCGCGATATCATCGAGCTGTCCCGGGCGCCTCGCTCCCCAAAGAGTTATATCGTTTCCACATTTGTCCAGGACCCACCTGACGGAGAGTTCAAGCACGTTCTTTCCGAAACGCTCGGAAGCGAGTTCTCCCAGTTTTTCAACCGCACCAAGATAATTATCGTATACAGGCTTTCTGAACTTGGGATCAAAATTTCTCAGGTCATCTCCCGGGAACTCCGAGTCCGTCCTCAGCTTTCCGCCCAGAAGTCCCCTGCACAAAGCCCCGTAGAGAAGCATGGTAACCCCTTGCTCCTCACACCATGGGAGCACATCATCCTCAATTCCTCTCTCGAAAAGATTGTAAGGAGGC
>CAYSDX010000010.1:0-5923 GCA_964429945.1 uncultured Spirochaetia bacterium
AGCCCAAGCAATTGAAAGATCAAGGCTCCGGAGAAGCAGTCGCAGATACAGCCGCATCTTCTGAAAACGCTTCTGCCACGTCGGTAGAAACCGGGCCTTCCGACCCCGCTAAGGTATTTGACTCAATAAAATCTGATACCAAAAAAGCAAAGAAGAAAGCAAAAGACTAAAAAGCGTAGCTTATGGACCTTGGTATAAAGGGAAAAGTCGCCTTGGTAGCGGCATCAAGCAAGGGAATCGGAAAAGCAATAGCTTTCGCTCTTGCGGATGAAGGTGTAAATCTCTCCATATTCTCGCGTTCAGAAGACGAGATAGAACGTACTGCTTCCGAGATAAGAACCCGTTTCAATGTAGATGTTCTGGCCTCCGCGACCGACGTGACAAACAAGGAACAGGTTAATCAAGTAATAGAAAACACGGTGCAGACATTCGGCGGAATTGATATTTTGATAAATAACGCCGGAGGCCCCCCTTTCGGCTTTTTTGAAGATTTTGAGTCCCCCGACTGGCAAGACGCTCTAGAACTTAACCTTCTAAGTGGTATTTATCTGGCAAAAAAAGTAATTCCTTCGATGAAGAAGAGGAGCTGGGGAAGAATAGTCAACATAACCTCAATAGCAGTTAAGCAACCAATAGACGGGCTGATACTTTCAAACACTTCCCGTGCCGGACTCATAGGTTTCTCGAAAACTCTTTCAAACGAACTCGCAGAATACAACATTCTGGTAAACAACATCTGCCCCGGAAGGATATACACGGACAGAATAAAGGCGCTCGCGGAAAAAAGAGCTGCGCAGTCGGGAATTGAATACGAAAAAGCCATAGAAGAGATGGAGAAGGATATCCCCCTGCGAAGAATAGGAACCCCCGAAGAACTGGCCGCCCTAGCCTGCTTTCTTGCTTCAGAAAAAGCAAGTTACATGACTGGGACAACTATCCAAGTAGACGGAGGACTTCTCAAAGGACTGTTTTGATCTCATTTTCATAATATATATAACCACCCGAGTTATGGAAGCATTTCAATTGAAAATATAAACACCGCCATGCGCTTATCTTGGAATGAAATCCGAAGCCGTGCCGCCGAATTCTCCCGCGAATGGGAGGACGCTGCCTATGAAAAAGGAGAAACGCAAAGTTTCTATAACGATTTTTTTGAAATATTCGGCGTTAAACGCCGTTCTGTCGCGCGTTACGAAGAGCATGTGCAAAAACTGGACAACAGTTCGGGATTCATCGACTTGTTCTGGCCAGGGATGCTGCTGATCGAACAAAAAAGCGCAGGTCGTGATCTGAATCCCGCCCATAAGCAGGCGGGAGATTACTTTGACGCTCTGCCTGAAAAAGACCGCCCGCGTTACATACTCGTAAGCGATTTCCAAAACTTCGAACTTCTCGACCGTGACGAAAGGAAGTTGCTTCGTTTTACGTTGCCCGACCTTTCAACCCATGTTGAAAAATTCGGATTTATCATCGGCGTGGAACGCAAGACTTTCCGCGATCAGGACCCGGTCAATATCAAGGCGGCTGAGCTCGTCGGGCGGTTGCACGACGCGCTTGATGAGGCCGGATACCGCGGCCACGATCTGGAACGCTTCCTGGTACGGACCGTTTTCTGCCTGTTTGCCGACGACACGGGTATTTTCGAGCCGCGCGACATGTTCCTAGATTTCATCGAGACACGTACCAGGGAAGATGGTTCTGATCTGGGGCCTCTGCTCACCCAGCTTTTCCAGATTCTGGATACGCCGGATGACGAGCGCTCTACAACGCTTGACGAAGACCTCGCGGGCTTTCCCTACATAAACGGCGACCTTTTCCGTGAACCCCTGTGTATCCCTTCTTTTACCAGGACAATGCGCAAGCGGCTGCTCGAGGCCTGTTATTTTGACTGGTCGAACATATCTCCCGCGATTTTCGGCGCGCTTTTCCAGTCGGTTATGGAACCGGCCGAGCGTCGCGCCCTAGGCGCGCACTACACTGCCGAGAAAAACATCCTCAAGGTGATTGAACCGCTGTTTCTTGATGAACTCCGCGCTGAATTCGAAAAAATCAAGACATTGAAAAACAACCGCGAAAAACGGCTTCGGGAGTTTCAGAAAAAGCTCGGCAGCCTTACTTTTTTCGATCCGGCCTGCGGTTGCGGGAACTTTCTGATCATCGCTTACCGGGAAACCCGTCTGCTTGAAATAGAGGTAATCCGCGAGCTTCGCACGCGTGAAATCCGCACGACGGAAACCAGATCAGGACGGCAGAGAGAATTTTATATGGAGATACTCTCTCTGGTGAATGTGAACCAGTTCTACGGTATTGAACTCGGTGAATTCCCGGTGAGGGTTGCCGAGACCGCCCTTTGGATGATGGACCATATCATGAATAACCGGTTGAGCCTGGAGTTCGGGGAGGCTTACGCGCGTATTCCGCTGAAAGAATCGCCCAATATTCGACACGGAGACGCCTTGGAGACCGACTGGACCGAGATTCTGCCGCCGGAGCGCTGCGACTACGTGTTCGGCAATCCGCCGTTTGTGGGCGCAAAATTTCAAACAATTGATCAGCGCGCGCAAGTTCATAGGACAGCTGGTCTGGGTAAAAGCGGCGGCAGTCTGGATTATGTCGCCGCCTGGTTCATAAAAGCCGGAGGGTATGTTCGAAACACCTCAGCACGAATCGGATTCGTGGCGACTAATTCCATCACGCAGGGCGAACAGGTGGCGCAATTCTGGCCGGTGCTGTTCGACCGTTTGAAGCTCGAAATCAGCTTCGCCCACCGTACTTTCGCCTGGGGTTCTGACGTGCGGGGCAAAGCACATGTCCATGTCGTAATCATCGGGCTGGATAGACGAGAGAAAGCAAAAACGGAAAAACGCCTGTTCAGCTATCCTGACATTAATGGCGAACCGGAGGAAACCCGGCACAAGACACTTTCACCCTACCTGTTTGACGCTGCTGGACTTTCTAACCCCTATATAACGGTTTGCGAGGAGAGCAGACCAATCAACGGGATGACAAAACTGATTATCGGGTCAAAACCGATAGACGGTGGCCATTACATTTTTACGGCCGAGGAGCAGGCGCAGTTTCTCGAGGAAGAACCCGATGCCGGACCTCTGTTGCACCCTTTTGTCGGTGCCCGGGAGTTTCTGCAAGGTAGCAGACGCTGGATTCTTGCCTTGCATGGCGTATCGCCGTCCTCGCTGGCAAATTTGCCGGAAGTAAGGAAACGAATTGCCTCCGTGCGCGGTTACCGTAAAGCCAGCAAGAGCAAGCCAACGCAGAAATTAGCGGAAACTCCTACTCTCTATCATGTAACCGTGCTTCCCACAGCACCGTTTCTCGTCATTCCCGAAGTCAGCTCAGAAAGACGGGAATACGTTCCAATTGGCTGGCTTGAACCGCCAGTCGTTCCAAGCAACCTCGTTCGCGTTCTGGAAAACGCCTCTCTCGCCGATTTCGCTCTCCTGACCTCGGCGATGCACATGGCTTGGCTCCGCCATGTAGGCGGACGGTTGAAAAGCGATTATCGCTATTCCATCGGTCTTGTATACAACACGTTTCCGACTCCTTCGCGAGACAAGGATACGTCAAAACTGAAACCGCTTGCGCAAGCGGTACTTGATGCCCGCGCCGCCCATCCAGATGCAACATTGGCCGACCTCTACGATCCGGACTTGATGCCGCCAAGCCTGCGCAAGGCGCATCAGGCCCTGGACTGCGCCGTGGACCGCGTTTACCGGCGAAGCGGTTTTTCTTCCGAACGTCAGCGCATTGAGCACCTTTTTTCGCTTTACGAAAAGATACGGGCACCTCTAGAAACTGAGATAAGACCAATAAAGCGAAAGAGGAAAGCCGTTTCAAAAAGCAGAAAGTAATGATGTTCTTAAACAATCCTCCTCCGAAACCAAATGAGCCAATTTTCTTGGAAAATACAAGTATCACTCATATAGAAAACTTAGATTTGGAGCAATCTTTTTCGGTCAAGGTGGTTCTTCATCTATCGCCAACTATAAGATGTCGTACAGAATCAGACAATCTTTCCATACAGCTAATAAAAGATTGCCATAACAGAAGATAATCAATGATTATTTGTTTTATTTCAGTGGGTTAAACCTTTTCTGGCAGGCACTAGTTATCACGGCTTCTGCGAACAGTTACAAGAAATTCACCGTATGCGAGAGACTACCGAAAATAATAAAATTGGAGGTAGTGCTATTCGATCTGTAGACTTCAAACGCTTTAGCGAACGCGAACGCACCTTGCCTTCTGAATCTAGAATTTGAAACTCTTTTTCTCTAACGAGCTGAAGGACAATCTCATCAAGATCAGAAAACCGAGCGGCAGTCTGATTTGCAAATCTATGCCGCATTGCATCTACGGTAACTGGCTGTTCAGATACCAAACTATGTAACTTCCCTGGAAGCGAGTCCAGAAGCTGTTTTTGCATCCGCTCCTTGTCAAGATCGCCGAATTGAAACAAAGGAAGATTTGAGGAGTCTCTTAATGCATCCCACCCTAACATACCGAAATCACCGGGACCATAATGCTCAAACCTATTCTGAATCTCCCAATGCAGTTGAATCATCACATCTCGCGCGGTGGGATGTCTTGACAAATGGAGAAACCATAATGCACGGCGAGACACTTCGGGGCGAATGAAAAACGGAGTGTCGTATTCTGCCCCGGTCCTTACGCGCAGATGATCGCGCAAAGTCCTCTGAACTAGTGCCCTTCCACCAACCCCATCCTTATTTTCTATCAAATCGCCTATCTGTTGTTCAGTCAATTGCAGCGGTGAAACCGCTTTGACTATCTGAGGTGTTTCTGCCAGATGATTAATAAGTGACTCCGCAGCAAATGTCAGTATGACTTCGGCCGCATGCAACTCACCCAAGATATTAGAGACGAGTGACAACTCTACCTGAGAAAAACCGGTCTGGTCGAGAAGAAAAATGGCACGTCCAATACGAGGCTGTCTTTGTTTAATTGAACGGAGAATATCTTTGACTTCATTCTCGAAAAAGCCGGTTCGGACAACAATTTTGTCTTCATCAACCCTGTATCCATGCTCTCTGAGAACTTTTCTAAGGTGATCCGTATGAGCTTCCTCTTTGTCAACAAAATAGAATTTACAATTGATGTGTAATCGCTTTTTCCGCTTCCTGTTTAAACGCTCTTCTGCTTTTTTCGCTTCCTCTAACATGACCAAAGGCGTACCTGAGATTTCAGTATTTCCATCACGAAATGTGCCACCTCCGGCAAAACCATCAATTAAATCAAGCCTGAATTCCTCCCGTTGTGGATTGACATTTAACCTGTCGAAATATTCTTGAATGTATCTGCGCAACACATCCAGTTTCGCTTTGCTATGTGGTTCAATCCGAGGAGGTGGCTTACTAGGATGCCACTCGAAAGAAGACATGAATAATTCCTCCGTTTAGTAGTAATTAGGCATAGCGTTATGTTCCACACCTTCAAGCTTGCGACCACCAGCCTTCGGTGTTCGTCCTCCCCATTGCTTGAAGAAGAATGGTACGCCTGTGGAAGCACATTGGTCACGGATGTCACAAACCCAATCAAGACGCAAAGAACGAGCATTAGGACCGCTCTCTCCGCCGACGATAACCCACGAAATCCCTTTCAAGTCGATATCACCCAGTGGACCTAACAGCGGTTCAATAGATAAAAAGCGAACCGTAGCCGGTGTTGTTTGAAGATGCAGAATTCTGCCTGTAGCCGTTTGGTCCTCCACTGAAACACCGCACCAGATATGCTTCGGAACCGTACCATCCAAGTACCTGTGCTTCAGATAATCCCGCATGAGTGAACTTCGTTTCGTCAATATCTGATAGATGTGGTGGTCCGCATTTTCCATCTGTCGAAAAACTTCGTCAATGAACCATTGCGGAACTTGTTTATGAAACAAATC
>CAYSDX010000011.1:0-20392 GCA_964429945.1 uncultured Spirochaetia bacterium
TCGGGACGCAACATATCTTCCCCCTCGATGTCTTCGACCATGCAGCTTACGGTTTCGCCGGAGTCGGTCTTGTTCGTGCCGATAACTCCGGTCGGCCCGCGCTTTATCCACCCGGTGGTGTAGAGTCCCGGAATCGGTTTGCCGCCCGTTTCGTCAAGCACTCTTCCCTTCTCGTTGGGGATTACTCCCGAACTGTTGTCAAACGGCACGTCCGGAAGGGGTATTCCCCGATACCCGACGGAGCGAAAAACCAGATCGGCGGGAATCTCTTCGGTTTCGTCCGTGGGTTTGGGCCGAAGGGAGCCGTCATCGGATTTGTAAAGCCTGTTTTTGACGACTTTGACGCTTTTTACCTTATTGTTTTCCCCCGCGATTATCTCTGTTGGAGAGACCAGGAATCTTATGATGATTTTTTTCGATTTGGATGGAACCCTTTCGGAGGCTTTTTTTATAAGCTCTATTTTCGTCTGGGCCGACCTGTCCGGTTTACGTTCAAGTTCTGCAAGCGTAAGGGAGTCGGGTTCCGCTTCATCCGGCAGGACGAGGAGGTCTGCGTCCTCAAGCTTCTCAAGTTCCCGCAGCTCGGGATTAGTGAAAGCCGCCTGCGCGGGGCCCCTTCTTCCCAGCATGTGTATTTCCTTTATTCCACTTTCGGCCAGTTCCTCAAGCGCATAGTCGGCAATATCCGTTTTCTCCATCTCGCTTCTTGTTAGAGAGAGAATTCTCGCGACATCCACTGCGACGTTTCCGACTCCGACTATGACGACTCTTTTCCCCGAGAAGTCAAAACCAAGGCCCATGTGATCCGGGTGGGTGTTGTACCAGCCTACGAATTCCGTTGCCGTGTGGCTTCCAATCAGGTTCTCTCCGGGTATGCCCATTTTTCTGTCGGTCTGGGCTCCGGTCGCGAGGACTATCTGGTGGTAACGTCTGCGCAGGTTCTCAAGCGTTAAGTGTTTTCCGAACTCTACAAGCCCGAAAAACCTGAATTGGGTATTTGACGCGATTTTGTCATAAATTCTGGCCACACTCTTTATTTTCTGGTGATCGGGAGCTACCCCGCTTCTTACGAGACCGTGGGGAGTGGCGAGCTTTTCGAACATGTCTATGAATACGCGATCGCCAAGTTTTTTCTGGAGGTGTTCGGCCGCGTAGAAAGCCGCGGGCCCTGCTCCGATGATAGCAACTTTTACTGTTTTAAGACTCATGCCGTGGGAATTATATACACAATATATTATAAATCTATTCCCGGAAAAACTTTTCTTCTTTCGGTTTTTACGGATATTCTTCAGCTTTTCTTTTTTCCGCTGACTGTACCTGATGCTGGTATAATATTAGTTTCTTGGTGTGTAGTGGAGTGACCCAATGATTGTAAAAGACCGCACAGAACCGGAGCATTTCCATCTGAAGGTGGTTCACGAGATCAGCGACTTGATCAACAAGTCTGTGGGCCTTAACACTGTTTTGGGCAGGGTAGTAAGAAAAATCTCATCCTCGCTTCACTACGATGTTGTTTCCATATACGTCTGGGATGAGCTGAGAGAGGTTCTCAGGCTTGTGGCTAACAGGGGTCTTCAGGTTAAGCCGAAAAGTGACATCCTTCTGCGTTCGGATGAAGGTCTTACCGGAACGGTTCATAAAACGAAGGTTCCTCTGATCGCCATGCCGGCCTCAAAGCATCCGAATTACAAGTATTTTCCCGAAATAGGTGAAGAGGAATACGAAAGCTACATAGGTGTTCCCATAATGCTCCACGATGTGTGCGTCGGGGTGCTTGTGGGCCAGAACAAGACTCCAATGCAGATAACCCCGGCCGAGCAGACTCTTTTTCAGATCATAGCGTTGCGACTTGCCGGGGTTCTCGAAGTCGCAAACACCTTGGACCGCTTAAAGCCACCGTCCATGGTAAAACATGAGACAAGAACCTATCAAGGCAAAGGAGTCTCTGAAGGGGTTGCTGTCGGGAAAGCGGTTACCTTCCGCGGGCTTTTCCGCCGGATGTCCACAATGGAGATGACGGCCCGTACTCCCAAGATCGAGAAAAGAAGAGTTAGAAATTCCATAAAAAACATATCGCAAGACCTTAAAAACACTATTAAAAAGATGGATTCCGAGGGCAAGCTTTCAAAAAACGAAGTGGATATTTTCCGCTCGCATCTGATGATAGTGGATAGCCAGGACATGCAGAAAGGCACCGGCAGTCTCATAGACGAAAAAAACGTCTCGGCCGAGGCCGCGGTGGTTGAGTATCTTGAATCCCAGGCATTGCGTTTTGAATCCCTGCCGGATTCCTACATGAGGGAGAGGGCCTATGATTTCAGGGATATAGGCGAGAGGATTCTCCGGGACCTTACCCATTCAAAAGACGGAAATATTTCCGCTTCCACAGACGGGGAGCCTCTGATACTCGTGGCAAGGGAGATAGGCGTGTCTTTCGTTACGGCTGTTGAAGGAGAAGTCGCGGGGATAGTGCTTGAAAAAGGAGGGGAGACTTCTCACGCGATTATAATAGCGAAGTCGCTCGGGATTCCCGTAGTCGTCGGCATAGACAACATAGCGAACCTGATAGACCCCGGGGAGGATATGATAGTTGACGGAAGAAGCGGTTTTATCTTTACAAACCCCGACCAGGTGCTCAAGGATGAGTACCTGGCCATGCGCGAAAGGGCTCTTAAGCTACGTAGCTTCATAGAAACCGAAGCCATAAAAAGCACCGGGACGGATATTGACGTCGAAATAACCGCGAATGTCGGAGTTCCTGCCGATGTCGAGGTGGCCAAGCGCTACGGCATCAGGAGCGCGGGTCTTTTCAGAACGGAGTTTGCCTTCGCACGGTTTAAAAAATGGCCGAGTGTAAGGTCCCAGTTAAAAATATACAAGGAGATTTCGGGGAATTTCGAGGGTGAAGTGACGATCAGAACCCTGGATGTGGGTTCTGACAAGATGCTTTCCTATATCAACATGCCCAAGGAAGAAAATCCTCTTCTTGGGCTTCGGTCAATCCGCTTTTCAATGGAGTATCTGGATCTTTTCAGGGATCAGGTGAAATCCATTTTGCTTGCGGCTAAAAAAGGGGGGGATTTCAGGATTCTTCTTCCGATGGTCTCAAATGTCTGGGAGGTTGAGACCGCGGTGCAGATAATCAACGAACTGTCCGCCGAGGTGAGTCTTAACCGGAATGACATACCGAAGCTGGGAATAATGATGGAGGTTCCGGCCCTTGCGTATCAATTCGGGGACTATGCGGACTTGATAGATTTTGTTTCCATCGGTACAAACGATCTCATACAGTATCTGCTTGCGGTGGACAGAAATTCAAACGCGGTCGGACACCTTTACTCCGCTTTCCATCCTTCCGTGGTAAGAATGCTTGATTTTACGAGAGAACAGGTCCTCTCAGGCGGAAAGGAGCTTTCCATCTGTGGAGAAATGGCGGGAGTTCCGTCAGGCACACTTCTGTTGCTGGCTCTTGGTTACCGCCATCTGAGTGTCTCCCCGCTGCGGTTTCCCTACGTCAAATTTCTTTCGGACAGACTCTCTGAACGGATGCTTGAGGAAATCAGATCGCACGTATTGCTGCTTACCAAAGAATCTGACATAGAGAGATACCTAAAGGACGTTCTTAACTCCATAAACCCGATGTTGCTTGAAGTAGAGTAGCCATGATCAGAAGATCTACCGCTATCCCGCTGGTGCTTTTTGTCCTTACGGCCGCTACCACTTTTCTCTCCGGCTACATGATAAGCGGAACTTATACCGGCGGAGTTCTTTTCTCGCTTTCCCTGGTGGCCATCTTGGGAGCGCATGAAATGGGCCATTACCTCTACGGCAGAAAATACGGCGTTTCCATCACTCTTCCCTGGTTTATTCCCGCTCCTCCTTTTCTTTCCCCGATCGGGACGTTCGGGGCGTTCATACGGATAAGGTCCCGGATACGCGGTAGAAAGGAGCTTTTCGATATAGGGGTCGCCGGTCCCATAGCCGGCGTGATAGTCGCTCTTCCGGTCCTGTTTGTCGGGCTTCTTTTCTCAGATGTGATAGCTCTGGATTCCGAGAGATTATCCGAGATGCAGACGGCCATGTCCCTCGGCAATTCCCTCGTATTCGCTCTTTTCTCTAAAATAGCTGTCGGGGAAGTCGCTCAGGGATACGAACTTCTGCTGCACCCCGTCGCGTTTGCGGGATGGATAGGGCTTTTTGTAACCGTTTTGAATCTCATGCCCGCCGGACAGCTCGACGGAGGGCATATCGTATACTGCGTTTTTCCGGTGCGGTGGCATAGAGCCATATCGGTCGCCACGGTTGTTTTTCTCGTAATAATGGGAGTCGGAACGGTTCCCCTGGTAGATCTTGCGGATTATCTCGGTTTGGGGGTAATTGCCGATATCCCGCCGTGGCTTATGTTTGATGGCTGGGCCGGCTGGCTTTTCTGGGCGATCCTGCTTTTGCTGCTCGGGACATCCCACCCGCCGACACTATCAAGTGATACCGAGATCGGTGCGGGAAGAAAGAAGCTTGCTTTTCTCTCGTTGCTTATTTTCATTTCCTGTTTTACCCCTGTTCCAATCAGCATTGTAGAGTTTGGTTAAGCCGTTTTGCGTTTACTTGAAAAATCTGTTACAATCACTCCGATCGGTTGGATTGATGGTGAGGATGTTGGGTGAAAACCAGGGTGGTTCACATGCGGAAATCCGATTCAGCCGGTAACTTGATTTAAATAACTTCACTATTGCGAGGAGATTAGCAAATGGCGAAAAATACTTTGTCCGTGACGGACAACAGAACAGGTAAAACATATGAACTGCCTATAGAAAACGACACTATAAAAGCCACTGACCTTCGCCAGATAAGGGTTAAGGACGAGGACTTTGGCATGATGAGTTACGACCCCGCTTTCGGGAATACCGCTTCGTGCAAAAGCAAGGTCACCTTCATTGACGGAGAAAAGGGAATCCTGAGATACAGGGGATACCCGATAGAAGAGCTGGCGAAAAAAAGTAACTTCCTCGAAGTCGCCTATCTGCTTATTCACGGTGAGTTGCCTAACAAATCGGAATACGATAGCTGGGTTCACGACATAACGCATCACACCTACGTGCATGAAAACATAAGGAAGCTCATGGACGGATTCCGCTACGACGCGCATCCGATGGGCATGCTTCTTGCGACCGTCGGAGCCCTTTCAACCTTCTATCCGGACGCAAAAGACATATTCGATACCGACGTGCAGAAGCTTGAGATAAGAAGGCTTATAGCGAAGACGCCGACCATAGCAGGATTCTCCTACAGGCATATCATGGGTCTTCCATACGTATACCCCGACAACGAACTCAGCTACGCCGGGAATTTCCTCTCAATGATGTTCAAGATGACCGAGGCCAAGTATGAGCCGAATCCGGCGATAGAGAAGGCTATAGACGTTCTTTTCATCCTCCATGCCGACCACGAGCAGAACTGCAGCGCAAGCGCGATGAGAAACGTCGCAAGCTCCCATCCGGACCCTTACTCCGCGGCCGCCGCGGCGATTGCCGCCCTGTACGGTCCTCTTCACGGCGGAGCGAACGAAGCGGTGCTTGAAATGCTTGCCGACATAGGCTCAATTGACAAAATTCCCCAGTACATAGAAAGGGCCAAGAAAGGAGAGTTCAGGCTCATGGGCTTCGGACACAGGGTGTACAAGGCTTATGACCCGAGAGCGGCGATAATAAAGGATATAGCCCACGACGTGTTTGAGGTCACCGGGAAAAATCCTCTGCTCGACATAGCGCTTGAGCTTGAGAGAATAGCCCTTGAAGACGACTATTTCGTAAGAAGAAGGCTTTATCCGAACGTTGATTTCTACTCCGGACTCATATACCAGAGCATAGGTCTTCCCACGAGCATGTTCACCGTCCTTTTCGGGATAGCGAGAATGGCCGGATGGCTTGCCCAGTGGCTTGAGCTGCTGAACGACCCCGAAACCAGAATCGCGAGACCGAGACAGGTTTATCTGGGGGAAGATAATAGAAAATACGTGGCGATGAGCAGAAGGCGCAAGAAGAAGTAGTTGACCAATCTTACGAAATGCTTTCCGGGCGTTTCCTAGAACTTTTTCGAGTCGTTCCACACGAAGTTTGATTTCGCTGCAAGTGTGTTCTACTTCCTCTATCTCTTCTTTAGAGAATGTGTTTCTGTATAACGAATTTTCCAAAAAAGCGGATTGCGGGGAGGGCCTATAAGGGATGAGACTGCTCTTTTAGCCGATGCCGTGTTTGTCCGGTCAATTTCGTAATTCAATTTCTTTCATCTCATAGATCCTGCCGGATTGCGTTGTTGCTATTAAAAGGAGAAGTTGGTAAGATAGCACTCACCGGTTGTTTTCCATTGATGAAATACAGGCAAGCCAATCCCATTAAACAAGAACCCGTGAAGGCAGTACTCGTAACGATCCAGTTCTTGGCTCTTTTTGCCCTTTCCGGATGTCTTTTCCTTGACCTCACCCGGAATCCGCAACGTTGCGACGTTTCCATCCGACAATCTGACGAAACGATTATCATAGGGCATTTGATTAAAGACGCCGGCGGATCGGAATACGGAGCAATCCTCGTGCGCGACGGCAACATTCTTGATATCGGCGCGACAAACGACATCAAGTCAAAAGCTCCCGATGCCTCGGTATTTGATTGCAGCGGCTCGTACATTTCGCCCGGCCTGATAAATCCGCACGAACACCCGAATTGGAGCGGAGGATTTCCGGATCCGATGACGCGTCCCGTGTATTCGCACCGTGATCAATGGCGGGGCGTAGCCGGCCCGGAGTACTATGCGGTCGAGTTTGAGGAGGTTGAGGAAGATATCCAGAAATTCTGGATAGAACTCCGCCACCTTCTCTCCGGCACCACCACGATAGCCGGTTCAGGCGGCATTGATGGGCTCGTCAAGAACGCGGGTTGGTCGAGTCGGCCGACAAACCAAGTGGAGTATTCCTATCCTGTCGAGGCGAGAACGTTTCCCTACGGTTCTGACGCTACCGAGGAACTCAGCGGGTTTTCTTACCCGTTAGCACCGACCGATTCCCGCGACCCCGATGTTCGTTCTCCCGCGGGCACGTGCTATGTGCCGCACATTGCGGAGGGAACCAATTTCACGGCGGAAATTGAAGGGAAGTTTTATCTGGACTACGTCTCAAAGAACCCGGGGCGGCGTTACTCCCTTATCCACGGAGTGGGACTGATCCCGTCAGACGTCGAGCGGCTGAAGGACCTCGACGTGACTCTTATCTGGTCGCCGAGGTCGAACGTGGTTCTTTACGGGACCACCGTGGATATTCCGAACGCGCTGCAGGCCGGCGCCCGAGTCGCGATCAGTACGGATTGGTCATACTCGGGTTCGTACAATCTCCTTGAGGAATTTCGCTGTGCCGAGCATATTGACAACGCGGAATGGGATAACCATCTGTCAGAAAGCGACTACTGGCGTATGGCTACGGAGCACGCGGCGTACTCGCTGGAGGTAGAGGAACTGACCGGCAAGCTGGAGCAGGGTCTCGCGGCGGACATCATGATATTCCGGAAGCGAACCAATGACCCGTTCGGCGACATGGTTTCATCAAAGGTATCGGATGTCATCGCGACGTTTGTTGATGGCGAACTTCTCAGTGGATATAGCGGTTCTTTCGACCTTTCCAAGCTTCCGGCCCAATGCTCGCATCGTATCGGGCAACATTTCATTTGCGTTGACTATGCCAAGGATTACTCCTTCAGTCATGAAGAGCTGCTGAGTTCCAACACGAATGCGGTTCCCCTGTTCTCGCCGGACAGGCAAGCGAGTTGTGAATGACCAATAGGAGCTATTGGCTCTTTAACCGGAATTCTTAAAAGTTACTTCAGGAAAAGGCGAGGCGGAGAAACACTCGCGCCTAACTTGCCGAGAAATGTTTTCCTATTATGGTGTTGTAATAGTAGTCAATCGTGTGCTCGACGTTGGTCATGAGTATCGAGATTGCCTCGTCGCGGCCTTTGTCCGAGAGAAGAAAGGCTTTCCCGCCGCCTTCACGTGCCGCTTTCTCCTCAAGCATCTCCAGAAAAGAGTTTTTGAAGGTGTCTCTGTCATCTCGAAGGGCTGTCTCTAGCAGGGCTTCGTCCTGAAGATCGTATTTTTTCCTTTTTATTTCCTGGCGAAGCGCTAGGGAGAATTTCTCAATATCAAGTTCGGGGAAATTTTCCCTGGCGATTTCCTCAAATACGCGGAGCAGTTCTTCCATTATTGCTGCTGAGCACTCTGGCTCTGGTTTGATAGGCTGAATTTCCCTATGTCGCTTAGCAGGCATGACACCAGATCTATCGTGTGAGCGATATCGCTTTTATAGGCAATGGAACTCGGGCTGTGAAGATACCTTGTAGGGACCGACAGGACGGCCGCTCTGGTTCCCTTTCCCGTGACCTGCATGGCGGTCGCGTTTGTACTGCCCGCTTTTTTTACCGTCATCTGGCAGGGAATTCCGTTTTTCTCCGCGAGTTCCTTTATGAAAAAGCTAAACGGCCTGTGCGCCACCAAAAACCTGTCGGAAAGCCTGATCTCTGGCCCATTGCCGATGTTGGCGAATGACTTGCTTTCCGAAACTCCCGGTATGTCCATTGCCACGGTGCCTTCAAGAGCGACGGCGAAATCCGGTTCATAGACCGGCGTTATCACTCTCGCCCCGCGAAGCCCGACTTCTTCCTGAACGGTAAAGGTAACTATGAGATCGCAGCCCGGATTCGGGGTTTTTCTGAGAGCCTCGATTATCACGAAAAGACCCATCCTGTCGTCAAGGGCTTTTGAGATTACCGAATCCTCGGTTTCATCAAGGGAAGTGTCAAACGACACCACATCTCCTATCTTTACGAGATCGGCGACTTTTTCCGCGCTGAGCCCAAGATCAACCGCGCAATCCTCGATCTCTGGAACTTCCTTGGCACCTCCGCTGGCCCTGGTCACGTGGGGCGGAATAGCTGCCACCACTCCTTTTAAGGGGCTTTTTCCCCATACCACGAGGCGCTGTCCGTAAAAAACCCTGGCGTCCATTCCCCCAAGCGGGGTTACTCTCAAAAAACCCCTGCTGTCGATATGATGGACCATGAATCCCACTTCGTCCATGTGGGCGTCAAGAACAAGAGTGAGACCGTCTCCCGGGATACGGGCGATTACGTTTCCCATAACGTCCTCGGTGATGTCTTCTGAGTATTTCCCTATCTCCTCAAGCAGAATCGCCTTCACCATGCCCTCATCACCAGGCATTCCGGGAGTGTCGCAAAGCTTCTTTAGAAGTTCTATATCCATGATGGGCTGATTATAACCAAACGGCCTTTTTTTCCAAAACCGACAGCAGGAGGCGGGAGTTCTCCTGATTGATTTCTAAGCCTTTAAGCTCTAATCTTTATACGAAAGCGCGAATTGAAGACAGGAGACGGACTTGAACCCTGATGACCCCGGTCTTTTCAGACCTAAAAAAGAATCTCTTCCTCTCCCCGAGAGAATGAGACCCGAGAGCATAGAACAGATGGTAGGCCAGGAGCATCTGATAGGGCCTGACGGGCTCGTGACGAAAACGCTTGAGGCAGGGGGGGCGCATTCCATGATATTCTGGGGTCCCCCGGGAACGGGCAAAACGACTCTTTCAAGGCTTATTGCGGGCAGGGCGGGCGCCAGGTTTGTGCAGACAAACGCGATTTCCTCTGGAGTAAAGGAGTTAAGAGATATTGTCGCAGCCGCTAAAGACGCTCTTTACTCCGGGCGGAAAACCGTGCTTTTCATCGACGAGATACACAGATTCAACAAGGCGCAGCAGGCGGCGCTTCTAAAGAGCGTCGAGGAGGGGATTTTGATTCTGATAGGGGCTACCACCGAGAACCCCTCGTTTGAAGTCATAAGTCCGCTTCTTTCCCGCTGCCAGGTCTATGTTCTTAATCCGCTCTCGGCGCAGGAGCTTGACCGCATACTGGAAAAAGTCTTCTCCGAGGACAAGCTTCTTGGGGGTGTGGACATTTCGGCCGAGGCTCGAGCCGAACTCATAGCGCTTTGCGGCGGAGACGCCAGAGTTATGCTAAACGCCCTCGAGATCGGTTCTTCTCTTCTTCGTTCAAAGGAACTTTCTGAGATTGACAATGATATCGTAAAGGAAATTTTCCAGAAAACGGGCCTTCTCTACGACAGGGCGGGGGAGGAGCACTACAATACAATCTCTGCTTTCATAAAAAGCGTGAGGGGAAGCGACCCCGACGCGGCGGTCTATTACCTAGCGAGAATGCTTGAGGCGGGAGAGGACCCGAAGTTCATCGCTAGGCGTCTTGTGATACTTGCTTCAGAAGACATCGGAAACGCAGAACCCTACGCGCTTACCCTGGCAACCGACTGTTTCACGGCGGTCAATTACGTGGGGATGCCTGAGAGCAGCATAATTCTCTCCCAGGTCACTACCTACCTTGCGAGCTGTCCCAAGAGCAACGCCGCATACAAGGCTATACGGAAGGCGGAAAAAGACGTAAGGAAAAATCCTGGCCTGCAGATTCCGCTTCACCTGAGAAACGCCCCCACCAAACTCATGAAGGATCTCGACTACAAGAAGGGCTACAAGTACGCCCACGACTATGAGGATCACTTTGTCGAGGACGATTTTCTTCCCGAAGAGATAAAAGACAGCGTTTACTACGAACCCACGGACAAGGGAAGGGAGGCGAATCTCAAGAAGTATCTGGAAGCCAGATGGAAAAAGAGAAAAAAATGATTGAGGTGATCAGTTCTTTCTCTGTATAAGCTCGATTTTATACGAATCGGGATCCTCGACAAAAGCTATCACGGTGGTTCCGTGTTTCATGGGCCCTGGAGCCCTGGTTATCCGTCCCCCGGCCTGTTCTATTTTCTCGCACGTCGCGTATATGTCCTCTACCCCGAATGCCATGTGACCGTAACCTTCTCCAAGGTTATATTGGGATGTGTCCCAGTTGTGCGTAAGTTCAAGGAAGGGTTCGGTATTGCCGCCGTAACCCAGAAAAGCTAGTGTGAAACGGCCTTCGGGATAATCGGTTCTCCTGTGAAACTTAAGACCGATGACGTCGGTATAAAACGCGATCGACTTCTCAAGGTCGCCGACCCTTATCATTGTGTGGAGATATTGCATATGGGTGTCCGCGCGGTTTGTCCGATTCGGCTTATCAATTACTATACTCTGTAATTCCTTAAGCGGTAAAGAGACCGGAAGGGCGTGAGATGACTAAAAAGAAACTAGAAAAACCGAAAGCTAGAAAGCCCGTAGCCAAAAAGCCCGGCAAGGTTATCCCCTCGAAAAAAGACATCGAGACGAAAAAGAAATTCAGGAAAACGGACTGGGAAAAGGAAATCAAGAAATAAGCCCATGGGAACTTCCGAGAAATTAAAAGCCGGGATAACCGGTGCGACGGGCTTTATCGGTAGCAAGCTCGCTGAAAAACTCACAGGCGACGGCTTTTCGATAAAGTGCCTCGTAAGGGAAACAAGCGATACCGCGAAGCTGCGCTCTCTGGGCGCAGAGCTTGTCCACGGGGACCTCTGTGATTCCGGGTCGCTTCGGGTTTTTCCCGAAGGGTGCGATTACGTTTTTCATCTTGCTTCCAAGGTCTCTGACTGGGGACCGAGGGATGATTTTTTCGCACAGAATGTTGAGGCGACGAAAACGCTTCTTGACTCCTCGCGCGAGGCTGGGGTGAAAAGGTTTGTCTACATGAGTTCATCCACCGTGATCTGGAACGCTTCTTTTCTGGGAACGGTCAACCTAGAAGAGATAGACGAGACCTATCCGTATCCGAAAAGCCATCATAATTTCTATAATGAAACCAAAGCCTTATCTGAAAAACTTGTGAGAGAATATAATGGACGAGGTGGTTTGGAAACCGTCATATTAAGACCATCAAACGTCTGGGGAGCCGGCGACACGGTCATACTTCCGAGAATAGCCGATGCCTGCCTTAAGGGAATCCTGGTCAACATGGGTTTTAACAGGAAAATTGTTTCCCCCTGCCACGTGCTTAATCTTGTTCACGCAGTGGTGCTCTCCGCGATGTCTTCTTCCGGGGCGGGGAACATATATTTTGTAAACGACGGAGCGCGGATTGATAACCGCCGTTTTGTCTCCGATCAGCTTGCATCAATAGGAATTGAATGGAAGCAGGGAGTCACAGTACCTTATACCCTCGGGTACGCAGTCGCGTTTTTTCTTGAGAAAATATTCGAACTCAGGAGATCGGAGACTCCGCCTGTCCTTACCCGTTTTGGCGTTTCCGCTCTCTCGAAAAGCAGGACCTACAGCATAGAAAGAGCCAGAAGGGATCTGGGGTATGAGCCGGTGTGCGGCTATGAGGCTGGAATGGCCGGGCTTGCGGAGTGGATTTCAGAGATCGGCGGTTATGAAAAACTGCTTGGAAGGGAAAAGTGACATGCGACGCGATACCTGCGAGATAGAAACCAGGGGGCTAGAAAAACAGTTCGGATTCTTCCCGGTTCTGAGGGGAATTGACCTTGCCGTTGGCGAAGGCGAATTCCTCACGATTTTCGGTCCCAACGGCGCCGGCAAGTCCACATTGCTCTCCATTCTTGCAACATTCATAACGCCCGGCGGCGGAGAGGCCTTTGTAGCGGGCTTTGACGTTTCAAGAGAAAAGCAGCAGATAAGAAAACTGATAGGATTCATCTCCCATAACACGATGCTTTATGAAAACCTTACCGCCCGGGAGAACCTTGAGTTCATAGGGGCTTTCTATGACATTGCGGACCTTGGGGAGAGATGCTCCGATATTCTTGAGAAAGTAGGTCTCTACGCCAAGAAGGACGCGCTTGTAAGCACGCTTTCTTTCGGAACTCGCCAGCGCCTCGCTATCGCCAGGACGCTTCTTCACGACCCCCGGATACTTTTTCTTGACGAACCGTACAGCGGGCTTGATTACGGCGGAGCCGCCATTCTTACCTCAATTCTGGGTTCAATGAAGGCTGACAAAACCGTAGTCATGACGACCCATAATGTCTACGAGGGGCTTTCTCTGTGCGATAAAGTCGCGATTCTTGACCACGGGGAGCTGGTTTATGCCTCCGTACAGAAGCCCGGTCGCGATGAATTTCAGGATATCTACATGTCTTGCGTCGGAAGCGGGGGCGGACGATGAACAAGATACTTCTTATATTCAGAAAAGATTTTCTGGTGGAGTGGCGTTCAAAGCAGATATTCCCCACCATGTTTGTATTCTCGCTTCTGCTTCTTCTGGTTTTTAATGTCGCTTTTGAATTCCGCTCGGATGTTAATTTCCGGACGGTTTCGGCCGTGGTATGGATAACCTTTATTTTTTCGGGGCTCCTGGCTCTTGGGAGATCTTTTTCGCTTGAAAAGGAAAATAACGCCTTTGCGTTTCTGCTTCTGACCCCTGTAAGCAGAAGCTACATCTATCTTGGAAAGCTGCTTTCAAACGTGGTTATGGTTCTGCTCTCGGAACTTTTCATACTTCCGCTTTTCTTTCTGTTTTTCCTCTTTGACTCAAAGGGAATCTCGCTTTCCCTGACGGGTGCTATACTTCCTTTTCTGGGGGTTACGGTTCTTGGAACTATAGGCTTTGTGTCGCTCGGAACTTTTTTTTCCTCGATGGCTCTTAATACCAAGCTTCGCGACATGATGCTTCCCCTGCTGGTCTTTCCGCTCATAATACCCGTTGTGATAACCTCGGTCGGGATATGCTCTTCAATACTGGAGGGAAGACCTCTGAGTTACTACGCTTTTTCTTTGCAGGTGCTGGTTTCCTTCGATATAATCTTCGTTCTTTTATGCTCTCTTTTGTTCGAGTATCTTATTGAAGATAGCGGGGACTGACCCGTTTTCTTTTAAAAAAATGCGAAAAATACTGTTCTTTCTGACGTTTGCGCTCATGGTTCTTGCCACCTGGATGACGCTTTTTTACGCGCCTACTGAGGTTGTTATGGGCCATGTGCAGAGAATTTTCTATTTCCACATGGGTACGGTCTGGGCCGCTACGGTGGCGTTTACGGTAGTTTTCGTGGCTAGCATCTACTATCTGGTGAAGGAGACGGCGAAATGGGATACTCTTGCCTATTGCTCGGCCGAGATAGGCATGTTGCTTCTTACCCTCACGATTATCACCGGGAGCATATGGGCAAAGCCGGTCTGGGGAACCTGGTGGACGTGGGATCCGCAGTTGACGACCACGTTTATCCTCTGGGTTCTCTACGCTGTCTATCTGGTTTTGCGCTCCGGTGCCGGCGGGCGCGGGAAAAAGGCCAGGTATTCGGCCATATTTGCCATAATAGCCTATGTGGATCTTCCCGTGGTCTATATCTCGGCCCGTATAAAAAGAGGTATATCACCCGTGGTTTTCGGACCGGGAGGAGGTGGCATAGATCCCGCCATGATGCACACTCTTTTGGTCACGCTGCTGGGATTCACGCTTCTTTTCGTTTTACTCCTTGGTGAGAGGATGAGGATAATGAACATGGAAAATGCACTTTACGCCCGGGGTGGGCGAGGGGGGTAGTCTGCAATGGAATATTTCCTCTGGTCAAGCGTAGTGGTCTGGGGCTCTCTTATCGCTTACGTACTTTACCTGCGGGCGAGGTCAGATTCGGTAAGGAAAAAGTTGCTCTCGGGCGGAGACGGCCCAGAGGGTGGAGGTGAAGGTTGAAAGGGAAGCTTAAATTTATTCTGCCTCTTTTGGTGATAGTTTCTTTGATTTCCTGGCTTGTCTTCGCGGGAGTCAAGGATTCCATGGTTTATTACATAACGGTTGACGAACTGCTGGATGATATCCCGGATATCTATGGGCAGAAGGTAAGGGTTTCTGGAACCGTGGTTCACGGTTCAATAAAAAATGAGCTTGACGACTCGCTTCGGTTTACCATAGCGGATGGTAAGGGTGAAATCGACATTGAGTATGACGGTATAATTCCCGACATATTCACAGACGGGGTTGAGGCGGTA
The DNA here is from genome assembly GCA_964429945.1 of uncultured Spirochaetia bacterium. Lineage (GTDB taxonomy): Bacteria > Desulfobacterota_D > UBA1144 > Nemesobacterales > Nemesobacteraceae > Nemesobacter. Next base: position 14,969 of record CAYSDX010000011.1, read on the forward strand.
GTTGAGGGCAAGTTCTCCACCGATAACGTCTTTGAGGCGGACCTGCTGCTTGCAAAGTGCCCCACTAAATACGAATCTGAAGAAGCCCCCTACCAGAGAAAAAAAGGTTAAAGATGTCCGATCTTGGAAGTATAGCCATACTTCTCTCCTTCTTTATCACCATCTACAGTCTTGCCGCCTGCGCTGTTGCCGCGAGAACGGGGAGCCGCGCGTTCGCGCTGAGCGGTGGAAACGGTCTTGTCTCGGTAGCTTTTCTTCTTCTGGTAGCGGTGTGCTGTCTTGTCTATGAACTTGTAACGCTTGATTTTTCGCTTAGGTACGTGGCCCTTAACACGAGCACCGATCTTCCCGTGATATACAGGGTGACGGCTCTTTGGGCAGGCCAGGCGGGTTCCTTGCTTCTCTGGAGTTTTATCCTTTCCCTGTACGCGGCTTTCGTGGTGCTCAGAAGCAGAAAGAAGGGTGGGGATCCTTACGTAACCGCCGTTTTATGCGTTGTTTCGGTTTTCTTTCTTTTCCTCATAGCCTACGTGGAGAACCCCTTCGAGAAGCTTGGCGTGGCGGTCGCGGAAGGAAGGGGGCTTAATCCGATTCTTCAAAACGGATACATGGCGATTCATCCGATTACCCTGTATGTGGGATACGTGGGTATTACGGTACCTTTTGCCTTCGGCATGGCTGCTTTGCTGAGCGGACGCCTGGGAGACGAGTGGATAAGAAACTGCAGAAAATACGCCCTCTTTTCCTGGATGTTTCTCTCCGCGGGGCTTCTCCTTGGGGCGAGATGGGCCTATCTTGAACTCGGCTGGGGAGGATACTGGGCCTGGGATCCGGTTGAGAACGCCGCGTTTATGCCCTGGCTTGCGGGAACTGCGTTTCTTCACTCCGTTATGATTCAGGAGAGAAAGGCTATGCTTAAGAAATGGAACATCATTCTGCTTATAATCACCTTTTTTCTCTCCATATTCGGCACTTTCATAACCAGAAGCGGCATAGTGTCCTCGGTTCACTCGTTTGCACGCTCAGATATAGGCCCGCTCTTTTTAGGCTTCATGGTTTTCATACTGCTTTTTTCCTTCGCTCTTCTCGCCTACAGGTCAAAAGACCTCGAAAGCGAGGAGAAATTCGATTCCCCCCTCTCAAGAGAAAGCGCTTTTCTGTTTAACAATCTTCTTTTTCTCGCGGCGGCGTTCTCCGTGTTCCTGGGAACGATTTTTCCCATACTCTCTGAGGCTTTCACTGGGAAGAAAATCCTGGTTGGTCCTCCTTATTTTAACGCGGTCGGGGTGCCCATAGGGCTTGTTCTTATTCTGCTGATGGGAATAGGTCCGCTTATATCGTGGAAAAAAGCCTCGACGGCAAACCTGAAGAGAAATTTCGTTTTTCCCGCAGTGGTTTTCCTGGTGGTTCTCCTGGCGCTTCTTGCCTTTGGTCTTAGGGAGCCTGTGGCGCTTTTAAGTTTCGCGCTCTGCGGGTTTGTTGCTGCGACAGTATTTTTGGAGTATTTCAGGGGTATAAGGGTGCGTAGCGGCAGGGGAGAGAACCCGGTTTCGGCATTTTTTAATCTCATTTCGAGGAACCGCAGACGCTACGGCGGATATATAGTTCATCTTGGAGTGGTGCTTCTGGTAGCGGGAATCACGGCTTCTTCTCTTTTTGTTACTCAGAAGGAAGTTGTTCTCGACAAGGGGGATTCCTTTTCTCTCGGAAGATACGATCTGGTTTTCCGCGGAGTTCACTATTTCTCAAACGACGCCAAGGACGGATTTTCAGCGGAGCTCTCGGTCGAGAACGATGGAAAGAGCGTCGCGACCATGTATCCCGAAAAAAATATCTACAAATACGAGGGAAACAGGGAGATAAACCAGGAGACCGAGGTCGCGCTCCGCTCAACTTTCAAAGACGATCTTTATCTTATACTGTCCGAGGTTGATGGAAGCGGAAAGGTGAACATAAGGGCTCTTCTTAGCCCGATGGTGAACTGGATATGGGCGGGAGGCCTTGTTATCGTCCTTGGAGCGATTGTCACCATGTGGCCCGAGAGACGGAGAAAAAAGGAGTTTAGCGCGTGAGTGAATACGTAATTTCTCTTCTGCTTGTGGTGCTGGTCTCGGTTTTCACCGTTTACCCTCTTTTTCTGGGTCGCAGGAAGCCGGGTGTAGCGGATAGCTCCGAGGCTAACCGGCTTGAGCAGCTTTACGAGAGAAGGAATCTTTATTACTCCTCCATAAGGGATATAGAGCTTGACCGGGATATGGGGAAGCTAAACGAGCAGGACTACTCCGAGCTTGTCTCAAGGTACAAGGAGAAAGTGGCGGCTGTTACAAAGCAGATCTCGGAACTCCAATCGATATCGTAAGCCCATCTGGGAAATTGGTCTCAAATTAAGGAAGCTCTGATTAAGTATCAATTGTTGCAAGGGGTATAATATTACAAAAAGCGCTGGAGGGTTAGAACAATGAATCAGACGAGTCTCTCCGAACTGGAATACATCAGCAGAAAGAAAAGATGGGATGCTAGAAACTCTAATTGAAGGGTATTTTGAGAATATCGAAAATTACATACCTAGAGAGTGGGTTAGAGACTGGCGTCAGTTGGAAACAAGTGTAAGAAATGCCTGATTTGATACCCAAAAGTCTGAGAGGAAACGCTAGTCAATTTTTTGTTGCTGGGGAACTGTGTCGAAGGGGTTTGGTAGCAGTTGTAACATTGGGTCACACCCCCAACACAGACATCCTATGTAGTAGTGTTGACGGAACAAAATTTGCTCACATCCAAGTAAAAACCTTTCTCCCTGGCAATCCAACTTGCGCTGTAGGCAAAAAAGCAGAAATCGATTACGGAAAAAATTTCGTGTGGGTTCTTTGCGGAATGCCCAATGCTAATGACGATAAGGGTTTCGAATTTTTCATTATTCCCTCGAACATAATGGCAAAGCAAGTTTTGAAAGCGCACCGACTTTGGTTAGAAGGTAAGACTTCAAAAGGAAAAATACGAAAAGATAGTAATGTGAGAACTGTTCATATCCCTCCCCGTAAAGATTATGCTGGTTGGTCGATTGAGGAGTTTCGAGACCGATGGGATATAATTGAAAAATTACTTTAAAAATCCATCGACGCAATTCTTTTCATCCTACTTTCCGCGCAAAAAATTTCCTTGTTTTTCCGAATTTCCGATTTTCGGAATTATCATCCCTGCTGCTGAGGAACAAGACTACCCCAGTAGTCCTGTTCCGTCATCCCCAGCAGCTCAAGCACTTCTGTCTGAACAGCTGAGAGATCATCACGGTACTCCATCTCAACCTCTGCCCCCCGCATAACACGATACACGCTCGTGTCATGGAACCGTTCAATTATCTTCGCAGTCGTAGGATGATACGCAAGACGATGCTCAGGATAAACCGCTATGGCGTCTATCTCCTTCGCCTTCATGGAGTTGCGCACCTCCCTTTCTATTGCCGCCTGTATTATCAAAGCCATGAAAAACAGAAACATCATGGCCTCAACCCTGCTTGTCTTCTTGAACAACGTGGGAGCCGCAAGATGCACGCTCTTTAACTGCTCAAACCTCTTCTCAAGCCTCGGCTGATACTTGTACGCCAAAAGAGCCTCCTTCGCTCCCATCTCTGTATCCGTACACAGCAGCGGAAACAGTCCGTCAACATTCTTTTCTCTCTCAAGAGCTTCCCTGTCCTTCCCCCAGCTAAGCGAGTACACAGTCCTTGATTCCTCCCGATACTCTGTCCCCCTCCCCGGACGCCCCCTTCCTTTCTGCTTTCGTGTAATCTCTTTGTCCTCTTCTATCGTAACGTCGTAAAAAGCAGTAACGTCATGTTCCTTCAGTATCTTCTCAACCCTTCTTTTGATCTGCTCTTTTGTCTTGAGGTTGCGCTTGTTTAACCGACCGCTTATATCGGCCAGATCCAGAGAAGCCTCATACATCCGCCGCTCCCGTGCCTCTCTGTCCCGTCTTCTCTTCTCCGTTGAATATATCCAGTGAACCCCGTAACCTCCCCTGTCGGTCTCATAACTCCCCTTTATTCTGTAGAAAGTCTCGAAACTCCCCTCCTGCTTCGCTACAGGTCTTCGCAGAATACGTTCCTTGCCCCTGGGTTTCTCTCTCATGGATTCTGTGAACTTCCCTGCCTCTCCCCATGTCTTGGGAATTATCGTCACGCACCTGCCCCCGTTGCCCACTATGAATGAAAGCTGCTTGTGTGTGCACAGCTTGCAGTCGGCCACATAAAGAAAGTCGCTTCTCCCCGCTATGTCGCGCAGAACTGTCCAGGTCTCAATGTGAGTGGTGTCGTCCGTGCGGTTGCCGGGATAAGTCTTGCAGTGAACAGGCACGGCGCCGTCTGAGGAAATCGTCAGGGAGAACACTATCTGCTTGAGGTCAGGGCGGTGGTCCTTGCTGTGTCCGTACTCAAAGCAAAGACCGCTGCTGGTTCTCTGCGGCATCTTCCCCGTTGTCTTAACCGTGGTGGAATCATTGTGAAGCTGCGACAAATCCAGACCCGTGGCGCGAATCACGCTTACAGCGCAGTCTGTAAGAAGAGAGGCCCTGTCAACGGAAAACAGCTTGTCAAGAGCCCTGCCATAACGATCATCGTTAAACATCTCCTCGGGCAAGGAACTTTCCTGTCCCAGCAACCGACCGTCAATATCCCCACTCCAGCGTCCAAGATCATAGAGGGGCCAGCGACCGCCCGCAATGTTGAATACCAGAAGCAAAAGAGTGTCGGCTGCGGGATACTCTTCATTGCCGTGGGGAGGGATGCAGGAGTGCAGCAGACGGTCCAGCCCGAGTTTGCGAACCACGTGTTGAAGCAGGGGGATTTCACCGATACGCGTTCGTCTGAGGGTGGTTGACATATCTGCATAGTATATATACTATAACAAATGCAGATGTCAAGAACAGATCGAATCAAAGAACTCAAATATCGTCACGCAGAACTGGTAGAGTCCATTGCGGGTACCGAAGAGATGATCAGGGGTTCATTCAACACTGTCTACCGCAAGTGCGGCAAACCCAACTGTCGGTGTGCGGACGGGAGGGGTCATCCGTTGGATCAGATTGTTTTTAATGAGGGTTCTCGGCCCAAGTGCAGAGTTGTTCCCGGGGATGAAGTTTTGTGGGTAGAAAAGATGATAGGGAACAGGAGGGAGTTTCGCAGACAGAGGAGGGAGCTGAAGGCTGTCGAGGGGATGCTTCACAAGGAGATAAGTGAGTTTGAGGCGGAGATAATGAATGCGACTGCGGAGAAAAAAGCCTGGTTGAAATAGGGTTTTGTACGGAAACTGCCTGGCAAAAAGGAGTTGAGAGAAAAAAAGGCAGAAAGAGATAAAAAAACTGTCAGGAATATGAATCAGTTACAGAGCGAAAAATCGGGAAAACAAGAATATTTTTTGCGCGGAAAGTAGG
>CAYSDX010000012.1:0-10639 GCA_964429945.1 uncultured Spirochaetia bacterium
ATTTTAGCTGAAAGGCTGCGGTTGGATGAAATTCTGACCTCTGGTAGGTAATACACCTCCCTTCTATATAATTCAATCAAATCACTTCGTTACAATACAGTCATTGATTGCCAAAATCCTTCACAGTAAACTACCGCTAGAGAGAGGGGGGCTCAGCCCGCAAGCAAGCGGCAATTAGAAACGCAACCCGCAGGCGGTTATTGAGCCGAGATGTAAAGCATCCTATCTATCGATTTTTTAGCCTTGTGAGCGATATCCTCCGGAACCCTGACCTCATACACCTCTTCCCTCAGTGAATTAAGCACCTTATCGACCGTTATCATCTTCATGTACTCGCAGATCGCGTCGGCTTTGGCGGGGTAGAACTCTTTTTCTGGGCTCTGCTTCCTTAGCGTGTGGAGGATGCCGGTTTCAGTCGCTACCACGAACTCCGGAGTGTCGGAATTGCGAGTGTAGTCAATCATCTTTCCGGTAGAGAAAAACTTTATCTCCTTTGCAAGCTCGTCATCCCCGGCCGCGGAGTGAAGAAAAGAGGTGGTGCAGCCGCATTCGGGGTGAACTATCATCTCCGCGTTAGGATAGGATTCCTTTATCCTCCTTATGTCCTTCGGCCGTATTCCCGCGTGCACGTGGCATTCCCCGGGCCAGATGTGAATCTTTCTGCCCGTAACCTTGGAGACAAAAGCGCCCAGGAACATGTCCGGCAGAAAAAGTATCTCCCTGTCCTTGGGAATGGATTCCACTATCTTGACGGCGTTTGAGGAAGTAACGCAGTAGTCGGTCTCCGACTTAACGGCGGCCGAGGTATTGACGTAGGAGACCACGAGTGCGTCGGGATGCTCCGATTTCCATTTTTTAAGCTGCTCGAGGTTTATTGTCTCGGCAAGGGAGCAGCCCGCCTCGGGATCCGGTATAAGCACTTTTTTATCGGGAGAGATGATGGACGCGGTTTCGGCCATGAAGTGAACCCCGCAGAAGATAATGATTTCCGCGTCGGTTTCAGAAGCCTTCTGCGAGAGACCCAAGGAGTCTCCCGTGTAGTCCGCAAGATCCTGGATTTCGGGTATCTGGTAGTTATGGGCCAGAATTACCGCGTTTTTTTCCTTCCTGAGCCTGTCTATTTCTTCTGAAATGTCGCGTACGCTGTCCATCTCAACAGCCGGGCATCCATTATACAGCCCGCAACCTTCAGTCTAACACATCAAAAGAAATATCTAAACACGGAGCCGAGTGCGTAAGGGCGCCTACGGATATGAAATCGACTCCGCTTCGGGCTATCTCGCCTACGTTCTCAAGGGTGACCCCGCCTGATGCCTCGACAAGCGTGCGGCGGTCTATGAAACTCACGGCTTCTTTTGTTTGCGCAATGTCCATGTTGTCAAGCATGATGACGTCGGCGCCGCAGGAAACCGCCTCTTTTACCTGTTCCAGGGTTTTAGTCTCAACCTCTATAGGGAAAGCATCTCCAACGCTTTCCCTTGCCCTCCCGACGGCTGCCGCTATACCTCCCGCGGCCTTTATGTGATTGTCCTTTATGAGCACTCCATCGTAAAGTCCGCCGCGGTGATTATGTCCCCCGCCCGCGGCCACGGCGTACTTGCTGATCCACCTGAGTCCCGGAAGCGTCTTTCTCGTATCCTTTATCTTAACTCCAGACCCGTCTGCGGCCTTGACGAAAGAAGAGGTGAGAGTCGAGATCCCGCTCATTTTCTGAAGAATGTTAAGGGCTGTCCGCTCAGCCGAAAGAATCGCCCTGCTCCTGCCCGTAACACAAGCGATAACATCTCCGGGCGAGACCCTGTCCCCGTCGCAAACCATCTCCTCCCACTCGCAGTCAGGGTCAAGTTTCTGGAAAACTGCGCCGCAGAGCCCGACCCCCGAGATAACTCCGCTCCCCTTCGCGCGCAGTTCTCCTGTCAAGACAGCGTCTTCGGGAACTATGCTCTCGGTCGTAACATCCCCGCTTCCCATATCTTCCCGAAGGGCAAGATCCAAGACGGCCTCCACTTCCCGGGGGTAACTTTCGCTGATCTTCATCAATCGGCTCCGTAGACTTCTAAATCTTTCCTGAAAACCAGGTGCTTTTCATAATCCGTGTCCTCTTCCGGGTAATCAGACCTCAGATGGGCTCCCCGAGACTCTTTTCTCAAAAGAGCGCCCCGCGCAACGAGCAAACAAACATCGAGCATCGTCCCGAGCTTGAATCCGAACCACCCCGTAACGTCCTCGCCTGCCGAGGAAATCTCCTCGAGCCGCGCGATGAACCGCTCTATTCCCTGCCGCTCCCTCACTATCCCGAGATGCGTGCTCATCTCCTCGATTATCGCGTCTCTGGCTTCGTTGAAAAACCCGGCGTCAGTTTCCCTGGTGTCGGCAAGCATAAAACCCTCAAAATCTCCTCCAACGCCGCCCGGGCGGCCCGCGCGCGCCGCGCCGTCAACGCATCTTTTGGCAAACACCATGCACTCGAGAAGAGAGTTGCTCGCAAGACGGTTAGCCCCGTGCACGCCGGTGTTCGAAACCTCGCCGCAGGCGTAAAGCCCTTCTATGCTGGTTTCCCCCATGAGACCGGTTCTTACTCCTCCTATGGTGTAATGGGCGGCGGGAGCTACGGGGATGCGGTCCTTGGCAAGGTCAAAACCCGAGTTTCTGCAGAGTTTTTCTATGTTCGAGAACCTTTTCCTTACGAATTCCGGATCCATGTGGGAGAGGTCGAGGTAGACGTAATCCTCCCCGCAGGACCTCATCTCACCGTGAATCGCCTTTGAAACCACGTCTCTGGGGGCAAGTTCAAGAAGTGAACTGTAGAGTTCCATGAATCTTTCTCCCCGGGCGTTTAGAAGATAGGCTCCTTCTCCCCTTATCGCCTCGGTCAAAAGAAAGGCTTCGCCTTTCGGACCGCTGAAAACCGTGGGGTGAAACTGCACGAATTCCATGTCGGAGATCTCGGCCCCAGCCCTCCAGGCAAGCGATATGCCTTCCCCCGAGGCTCCTTCCGGATTGGTGGTCCTTCTGTACAGAGCGCTTGCGCCGCCGGTAGCCAGTATGGTCGAAGGAGAGGCTATTCTCACGTAGCTTTTCTTCCCCTCGTCGTAACCCCAGACACCGTAGCATCTTTCCCCGTCCGAGATTATGTCTGTAACCGTGACAAGCTCAAGAATGGTTACCGATTCGCTTGAGCTCACGTAAGAGATCAGAAAATCGATCATCTCCTTTCCCGTGGAGTCGCCTCCCGCGTGAAGAACCCTTCTTTTCGAGTGACCGCCCTCGAGGCCCAGCAGGAGACCGCTGTCGTCTGAATCGAATTTCATGCCGAGATTTATAAGATCCGCAACCCTCTCCCTTCCCTCTTCAACCAGAATCTCCACGGCGCGGGCGTCACAAAGCCCTCTCCCCGCAGCAACTGTGTCCTCTTTGTGAAAGACCGGAGAATCCTCGGGATCGACGGCTGCCGCGATCCCTCCCTGGGCCCAGTAAGAATTGCTCTGCACAAGGGTCTGTTTGGTCACCACAACGCACCGGCCGAGAGATGACGCACACACAGCGGCGTAAAGGCCCGCGAGCCCACCGCCCACAACAAGAAAATCGCACTCAACGTCAATAATTTCTGCGTTCATCAAAACCGCCTTCTGTTCCTAACTCACCGCGGATATAAGTGAATCCTCTATCTTTTTGAGCCTCTTTGCGCCGCTTATCTTGCGTCCTCTCGAATCGCGCACGTAAAACGTGTCGACGACCTGATCCGCCCTGGTCGAAATCTTGGCGTAGTCAATCGAGAGACCCAGCACGGCAATCGTTTTCGTGATGCCGTAGAGAAGCCCTTCGCTGTCGTGGGCGTAGACCTCCATCACGGTCGCCTTATCGGAAGACTCGTTGTCAAACACGATCTCCGGAGGATACTCGGGGACCTTCCTTCCGTAGGAGGAATAATTTCTCTTTCTCCTCTTAACCAGCTCGTCAACCTCTATATCTCCGTCAAGCGCCCCCATGAGGTTCTTCTCCACCTTTTTCCACACCTCGTCGCGCTCCTCTTCGCTCAAGTGGTCGGCCCTGTCCACGTAGAAGACGTCAAACGCCCTCTTGTCAAGCGTGGTTACGATTCTCGCGCCTAGGATGTTGAGCCCGTTCGCGCTAAGGACCCCGCAGAACACGGAGAATATCCCCTTCTTGTCCGGAGCGCAGACGGTGAATTCGTCGTATTCCCCGTAGTGGATCACCTCCGTCGCGAACTTTCCCTCCATGGAGTCAAGCAGCTTCACGTGGCGGAAAATGTTCTGTCTTGAGAACTGGCTGAAGTAGGAAACCGGCATTTTCTTCAGGATTTTTCTTGCCCTGCGCTCGGGAATCTCCCCTTCGGCGTCGGCCACTATGTCCGAGGTCATCTTGTCCATCCATTCCTCGTCGGTTTTGCGCCGGTACGTGCCCGCCGACATCTGCCGAAGAGTCTTAACGTAGAGTTCCTGGAGCAGCATCCCCGTCCAGTCCTTCCACACCTCGGGACCGACCGATCTTATGTCCGCAAAGGTCAGCAGGTAGAGAAGGGAGAGAGTTTCTTGGTCCGGAATGGACTTGGCAAGCCGTTTGAGCACCACGGGGTCGTCAAGATCCCTCCTCTGGGAGAAATGAACCATGGCCAGATGATGTCTCACCAGGAACTCAAGCTGCTCCGCGTCGGAGGCTCCAAGACCCAGCCTCGCGGCTACCTTGGGAATCATGGCGGCCCCTTTCTGCGCGTGGCTTCCCCCCTGACCCTTTCCCATGTCGTGGAAAAGGCACGCAAGGAAAAGAACGTGTCTTTTCACCAGGGTTTCGGCTACCTTGGTGAGAAAGCGGAATTTCTTTTCGTATTCGTAATTTATAAGCTTTTCGATTTCCCTCACCATGAATATGGAGTGTATGTCAACGGTGTAGACATGGTAGGAATCGAACTGCACCATGCAGACTATTTTTCCGAATTCCGGTATGAGGCGACCCAGAAGGCGTATTTCGTTCATCTTGAGCAGCATTTTCGAGACATCCTTCCCGAAGCGCAGGAGCCTCATGAATATCCTGTTGAATTCCGGGTCGTTTCTGACCTTTTCGTCCACGCGGAAGACCTGTTCGCTCATGAGAATTTCAAGGTATTCGCTGAATTCGACCGAGTAACGGTCAGCGTATTCAAACGCGCGCAGGAAGTTGCAGAAATCCTCGCTGAAAACGTTTCTGCTCGTCACGGAGAGATATTTGCCCTGTATCGTAAACCCGTGTTCAAGGTGAATGGCCTTTCTGGTGAGCCTTTTTCGCGCGTATGCCCTAGTGCATTTCTCCGTAAGCCTGCGGGACTGCTGCACGACCACTGCGGCGCGCAGGTAGTAAATTCTCATGAACTTCTCCACGGCCCGGAGGTTGCCGTCCCGGTAGCCGAAAGATTTAGCCGCCTGGGTCTGAAACTCGAAGCTCAGGTTGTCCTCTCTTCTTTTCGCCTGGTAATGCAGCTGCGCACGCACGAGCAGAAGGAAATTAAGGCATTTGCACATTACCCTGTATTCCTTTTCCGAGATGAAGCCTCTTTGAAGCACTTCCTCGAAATTCTTGGCCTTGTAGCTTGCCTGGGCTATCCACATCGCCGTCTGGAATTCCCTCAGCCCTCCCCTTCCCTCCTTGACGTTCGGTTCGAGTATGTAGAGGGTCTTTCCGTACCTCTCTCCCCTGCTGTCCCTCTCTTCGATCTTTCTCTTCATGAAATCATGTGAAATCTTGGGGAGCACCTCGCCGTAAATCTCGTTTTCAAGCTCGTCGTAAAGAGCTTTGTCCCCGCAGATGAACCTCGAGTCAAGGAGCGAGCTCAGGATGGTGACATCGGTTCTGTCCATGGAGAGTTCCCTGCATTCCTCGACGCTTCTCGTGCAGTTTCCTATATCCATTTTGGTATCCCAGAGGAGGTAAAGAAGCCGCTCTATTATTTCTTCCGCAAGATCCTTTGAGCCTTTTTTGTGGAGAAAAAGAAGGTCTATGTCGGAGTACGGGGAAAGTTCCTCCCTGCCGTACCCACCGAGAGCAACTATGGAGACGCCCTTGAGTTCCGGGTAACCGTACTGAGCAAGGGCCTGCTTGATGAAGCTGTCCACAACGGCGGTTCGTTCGCGGGCAAGCTCGTAGCCTATCAGGGCCCTGTTTCTTCTTCTCCTCGCGTAATGGCGCCTGCGTATGTGCTCGTAGGAGTCCGCGAAAAAAGCCACGAGCTCCTTTTCTGTGATTTCAGGTTTTCTCACTGCGGAATCCCAAGAAAACAAAATGTCCACTAAATCCTGACGCTGAGCGCCACCCCGTCGCGAAGGGGAACCACCGTCGAGAAAAACTCAGGGTCCGAAAACAAAAGCCGGTTAAACTCCAAAACCCCTTCGGTGCTCTCGGAACCCCCGCCCTTGAGAACCCTTCCTCCCCAAAGCACGTTATCGGTAATGAGCATGCCCCCGGGGTTAAGCTTCTCCCGCGCAAGCTCGATTACCCGCGGGTAGTCTTCCTTGTCAACGTCATTGAATATCATATCAAATTTACGGTCCGAATTCGCCAGTATATCAAGGGCGTCTCCGCACACAAAGCGAAGTTTGCGAATCTGCCCGGCCCGCGCAAAATACTCGCGCGCCGCATCCCCGTTTTCCTCAAGCCAGTCCGTGCAGGTTATCACCTCTTCGCCTTCCGTAAAAAGGGAGAACCAGAGAGCCGAATACCCGAACCCCGAACCCATCTCGAAAATGCTCCGCGGCCTCCGCAGAAGACATATCTGGGAGAGGAGCCTTCCCACAAGGGGCCCCACTATTTTCACGTCACCCCCTTCCGCCCGCTTCTCCATTTCGTAGAAAACCTCGTGGACTCGGGGATAAAGAGAACGGATGTATTCTTCAATCTCGGGGTTCGTTATGGTCAGGGTTTCGTCCATCACCCGTCCCCGCTCCGCCCGAAATCGACGAATATCTCCCCAGTTCCCGAGGTCTTGTTCTCGACTCTGGCAAGAACGAAAAGAAGATCAGAGAGACGGTTAAGATAAATCAGAACATCCCTCCCCTCTTCCGAATCCCCGAAAAGCGCCTCGACTCCTCTCTCGGCCCTCCTGCAGACCGCGCGGGCGAGATGAAGGCAGGATGCGCCCTCTGACCCTCCCGGCAGAACGAATTCCCGAAGCTCCCCGACCTCGGGCAAAAATGCGTCTATATGCTTCTCAAGCTCCTGTGCCATCCGAGCGGTTACCCTGGGGGCGGAAAAGGTCGAGTCCTGCGGGGTTGCCAGATCGCTTCCCACGGTGAAGAGGGCATTCTGTATTTCCCGCAGAATATCCCTCACCCTGGGATCAACCGCCTTCGTGCAGGCGACTCCAAGGAGCGAGTTAAGCTCGTCCACATCTCCGTACGCCTCAACCCTCAGGGACGATTTTCTCACCCTTCTCCCGCCGAGAAGCGAAGTTTTCCCGTCATCTCCAAGACCCGTGTAAACAGTAGTTATTCTTTTTTTCGGCACGTGAAAAATTTTAACCGCCTCCCTGCGAGCTTCAATTGCGATTTAAAACCTGTCCCGCCGGCTCCTGCCTTGCCCGGCATGGTAAATCATGTTAATTTTTAATTCCCGGCTTTAAGTCGCAAGGAGGTTCGGAGTGCCCTTTCCCCCCAGACTCAGGGACAAGATACAAGAGATAGCGGACGGCCACGAAACCAGGCTTTCGGCGCTTATCCCCGTCCTGCGGGAAGTGCAGAACGAATTCGGCTGGCTTTCCACAGAATCCATGGAGGAAGTGGCCGAGGCGCTTGATATTCCCGCCTCCTCGGTTCAGAACGTAGCGTCGTTTTACACCATGTTCTTCACGGAACCGGTCGGAGCCCACGTAATGTGGCTCTGCAGGACCCTTTCCTGCGCGCTTCGCGGAGCCGAGGGTCTGGAGCATCATCTCTGCAGGCGTCTCGGAGTAAAAACCGGGGAAACGACCGCCGACGGAAAAATAACCTTTCTTGAGGCGGAGTGTCTTGCCTCCTGCGGAACGGCCCCCGCCATGCTTGTGGACGACACCCTTTACGAGAACCTTACGGAATCAGAAGTCGACAGGATAGTCGATGAGATCAAGAAAAGCGGATGAGCGAGAAACTAAGAAAAGACGCAAGAGAGCTTTTTGACCAGGCGCTCACCGAAGCCGACCCGGGGAAATGCGTCCTGGAGCACATTAAACTCAGGGGCAACCGGCTCAGGGTCGGGGGAGAGAGCTTCAATCTCTCCGATTTCGAGTCGCTCTACGTCGTGGCCTTCGGAAAGGCCGCGTCCTCCATGGCCGCGGCGCTTGAGGAACTTCTCGGCGATCGGATAACCGAGGGAATCGTGGTATCGAACGTCCGCTCCAAGCGGGCTTTTGAGAAAATGGACTTTCACCTGTCCTCCCACCCGGTGCCGGATGAAAAAAGCGTCGAGGCGGCGGAAAAAGTGCTCTCGCTTCTCGAGAGATCAGGGGAGAAGGATCTGGTGATCTTCCTCATATCGGGAGGCGGAAGCTCTATACTCGCGATGCCGAGCGAAGGCCTCACCATAGAAGATAAAAAAGCGGCAACCCAGAGACTGATGCTCAGCGGAGTTGACACCTACGGCCTTAACACGGTGAGAAAAAAGATGTCGCAGATAAAGGGAGGCGGACTCCTAAAAAAGGCTCTTCCCTCCCAAGTCATCACGCTTATTCTCTCAGACGTCGTGGGCGACCGGCTCGAATTCATAGCCTCGGGGCCCACGGTCCCCGACACCACCACCTATGAAGACGCGTGGCGCGTCATAGAGGCGCTTGGGCTCGAACACAGGATTCCCCCGAGGGTGGTAGTGCATCTTGAAAAGGGAAGAAACAAAAGCACTTCTCCCGCAATGGACCAAGAACAGTACGAACGAAGCGGGGCCACCACGGTTGTTGTCGGAAACAATCACAAGGCCATAGCCTCGATGGAGAAGAAAGCGAAGGAGATGGGGTACAACACGCTTTTTCTCTCCTCCCAGATATCGGGAGAGGCGAGGGAAGTGGCCAAGGTGCTCGCGGGAATCTCCTTTGACATAAAGAGGTTCGGAAGTCCCGTAAAGAAACCCGCCTGCATACTTTTCGGGGGAGAGACGACGGTGAACGTGATGGGAAGGGGGCGGGGCGGACGTAACACCGAGACCGCACTTTCTTTCTGCTTTGAGATAATAGGGAGCGAGGGAATCGTGGGGCTTTTCGCCGGAACCGACGGAATAGACGGTCCCACGGACGCCGCCGGAGCTATCTGCGACGGGCAGTCGCGCCTTATAGCAAGGTCAATGGGGATAAGCGCGAGAGACCATCTCGCCGACAATGATTCGTACTCTTTTTTTGAAACCCTTGGAGATCTTATAAAAACCGGGAGTACCGGAACAAACGTAATGGACGTGGGAGTGGTTCTGATAGCGTAATGACAAACCATCGTGAAGGCGGAACAAGAAGGTAACCTCGAACGATGGAAAATTTGACGAAAGCCCCCCTTCCGAGCAACGAGGAAGCGGAACGCGCGGTACTGGGTTCCATACTCATCGAACAAAGCTCGATAAACCAGGTTCTTGAAATCCTGATAGCCGAGGATTTCTACAGCGAGAGCCACTCCAAGATAATGGGCTCCATGATAGATCTTGACAGGGAAGGCCGGGCCATAGACGTCCTCACCCTGTACGAGTGGATGAGCTCGAAGGGAATCATAGAGGAAGTCGGGGGAGCCGCCTATCTCACCTATCTCGTCTCGACCGTCCCCACGGCGGAGAACGTCGCCCATTACGCGAGGATAGTAAAAGATAAGTCCGTCCTGAGAAAGCTGGTGCTCACCGCGACCGACATAGCGCACCGGGGGTACGGACCTGATATAGATGTCGACGAGTTCATCGACAGGGCGGAGCAGTCGATCCTCGACATCGCGCAGAACAAGATAAAGCCAAGCTTCTGGCACTCAAGAGACCTGGCGCCGGTGGCGATAGAGAACATCGAGCGGCTCCACGAGAAAAAGGAGCTCATAACCGGCTTGAGAACCGGCTTCGAGAGGCTTGACCACCTGACCTCGGGTCTTCAGAAATCCGATCTCGTTATAATCGCCGCGCGCCCGGGCGCCGGGAAAACGTCGCTTTCTCTCAACATAATAAGCAACGCCGCGGTGAACGAGGATCTCTCGGTCGCGATGTTCTCCCTCGAGATGACAAAGGAGCAGCTAATGCTCAGGCTTCTCTCCATAAGCTCGAAAGTCAGTTTTTCGGCGATGAGAAGCGGGTACATAAGGGATGACGATCTCCAGAGACTGTTTGATTCCGCCGAGAGGTACGCAAACGCGAACATATTCATAGACGACACCCCCGCTCTCACGGTTCTCGAGATAAGGGCCAAGGCAAGGCGCCTTAAAAAGGACAACCGACTTGACCTGATAGTGGTCGACTACCTGCAGCTCATGAGGGGCAGTTCGAGAAACGAAACCAGGGAAAGAGAGATAGCCGAGATCTCGGGCGCGCTCAAGGCTCTCGCCAAGGAACTCGACGTGCCTGTAATAGGGATCTCGCAGCTTAGCCGCCAGACCGAAACCAGAACCGACCGCCGCCCCCAGCTCTCGGACCTAAGAGAGAGCGGCGCCATAGAGCAGGACGCCGACGT
>CAYSDX010000013.1:0-47795 GCA_964429945.1 uncultured Spirochaetia bacterium
GAACGTGGAACAGCTGGATTTCGGAGAAGAGGACAGGTACGTGAGACTGGATGACAAGAAAGACCCTTTGGTCAAACTCAACGCAATTATCCCTTGGGAACTGTTCCGTCCCCGCCTCAGGTCGGTGTGGCGAGAACCCGACAGGAGGCAGGCTTTGACGCGAATGCGGGACGGCTGCTGTTCCGGGGGAATGAAAGAGAGCACACGATGAAGAATTTAAAGTTTTTCGGGGTGCGATCGTTCGTTGCGTCGGTTTTTATAGTCTTGTTCTGCTTTGGATTTGCCGCGTGCGGAAGCGGTGAGGGCAGCTTTAATAAGTCCGACGTGTCTGCGGTGCCTGATGATGTGCCGGGGCCGTACGAGCCCGTTCCCGGAGAGGTCGCCGTCTGCGGCCTCTCCGGCGGCTGCGACATTTCCGACGTCTCCTCCATCCGCGAGGTGTGGGGAGGAGATCACCACGTTCTGAATGACGCCGCGGTCGATGGCGATATCCTTACCCTCAACGTGTCGTACGGCGGCGGCTGCGAGCCGCATGAGTTTACCCTTGTTATCTCAGGGTCGTTTGTTGATGCGGAACCGGTGGAACTTCACGCGGTCCTTGCTCACGACGCCAATAATGATTCGTGTGAGGCGTTCTTGACCGAAGAGTATATTTTCGATCTCGATGTCATCAAGACGCGCTGCCAAGATAGATATCGGCAAGACGCGGGGACTGTCGTTCTGCTGCTCGACGACAGACGGATTCACTATGAATTCGGTTCGTAGCTAGGGCAACTCTCCCCCAGTCAACGTAACTATTTAGGAGATTGCAAATGTGAGAAACGTCATTATTCCGTATGTTCTGTGCGGCCACTTTACTGTCGGGAGTTTTTCCGTAATCAATTGACGGACTCGAGGTGCTCAGTGGCGAGGCTGGGGGAAGCCGTTTACACGGCAATTGCGTAAGCGACTTCGTTTTTTACGTTTTTTATCTCCACTTTTATTTCTGTCCCGGTACTGATTCGGCCTTCAATCAGTTTCACGTTTATGTAGTTTTTCGTGGTGCAGTTTGACTTGTTCTCAACAATAGCGTCAAGGGTTTTGCCGATAAACTTCCTGTAGAAGTCCTCTTTTTTCGTTTTTCCGAGGGTGCGAAGTTCAGCCGATCTTTCTTTTTTCACCTGCGGGGATATCTGGTCTTTCATGTTCGCAGCCGGGGTCATTTTCCTTATCGAATAAGGAAACACGTGGAAATAGGTAAGCTCCGATGTGGCTGCGACGTCGCGGGAATTTTCAAACTGCTCCCGGGTTTCCCCCGGAAACCCGACCATTATGTCCGTGCCGATCGAAGCCTCCGGCAATGCGCTGCGTATCGAGTCCGTGCACTGAAGGAACTGCTCGGGGCTGTATCTTCTCCTCATTTTTCTAAGGATATCCCTGTCTCCGCTTTGAAGCGCTACGTGGAAACTCGGGCAGACGATTTCCGAATCCGAAACGAAACTGATCAGTTCCTCCGTGGTATCCGCGGGGTCAAGAGAACTGAGCCTTATTCTGTTCACGGTCCCGGACTTCTCAATCTCTCCCAGCAGGCTAACAAGATCCGAACCTATGTCCCTTCCGTAGCTTGCTAGGTGAACTCCGGTGAGGACAACTTCCTTATAACCTGCTTGCTCGAGAGTCTTCAGCCTTGAGATCACTTCATCCGCCCCGAGACTGCGGGAGCGTCCGCGCGCCCTTGGAATCACGCAGAACGTGCATGCGTAGTTGCAGCCGTCCTGTACCTTGAGAAACGCCCTTGTCCTGTCGGGGAAGAATCTGATGTCGGGAGTGTCGAATTTTCTTTTTTTCTCCTTGAAGATATCGGATATGAGAACCTTCGGCTCACTCTGAACCTCGCCCCGGCGGATCACTCCGAGAAGAGATGAGAACTTGTGGGAGTTTCCGATTACGTAGTCGACTTCCTCCATGGCGGAGAGCTGCTCCGGGGAGACCTGGGCGTAGCAGCCGGTCACTATTACGACGCCTCGAGGGTTTGATCTCCTTGCCCTGTATATATAGTTTCTCGCTTCAGAATCCGCCTTGTGCGTGACGGTGCAGGTGTCTATTACGTATACGTCCGCCGGTTCGTCAAATTTTTTGTTCTTTACGAACTCGGAGGATGGCAGGTGGTTAAGCAGGGCGGCCGTGTCATACTGGTTAACCTTGCACCCCAAGGTCACGACGGAGATTCTTTTCATTGCATGTATGCCTCTTTTATCCAGCCGCCGCCCACGACGGTTTCGTCTCTGTAGAAAACAATTGCTTGGCCGGGCGTTACGGCTTTCTGCGGTTCCGGGAAATTTACTGTGGCCTTACCGTCGTTGCTGACCGTTACTCTGGAAGGAACTGCGCCGTGGCGGTACCTTATTTTCGAGCGCACTTCGATTTCTCCTTCCGGAGGCTCGCTTACCCACGATAAATTTTGTGCCGTAAGGGCGTTGCTGTAGAGGTCCTTTTCCTCTCCGATCCTGACCTCGTTTCGCTCTGCGTCAATACCGACAACGTACATCGGCTTTCCCTTCGCAAAACCGAGTCCACGTCTCTGCCCGATGGTAAAAGATGCAATTCCACGGTGTCTGGCGACCGGGTTTCCCTCCATGTCCACTATGTCCCCCCCTCTTTTTCCTCTCTCAAGGTAAGGCTCGAGAAATTCCCTGTAGCTATCCCCCGTGATGAAACAGACGCCCATACTCTCGGCCTTTGTGGCGACCCTGAGACCCATCTTCTTGGCAATTTCCCTCACCTCGGTCTTTGTTTTGTCTCCCAGAGGAAAAATGAGCCTCTGAAGCTCTCTCTGACCTAAGGTGAAAAGAAAATACGACTGATCTTTTGTGGGATCAACGGCCCGCTCAAGGGAATACTCGCCATTTTTTGCGCTGCGGGATATTCTGGCGTAGTGGCCCGTGGCGAGAAAATCCGCGTCAAGCTCAAGAGCCTGCTTCAGAAGAAAATCAAACTTCATGAACTGGTTACAGAGCACGCAGGGTATAGGGGTTTCCCCAGAATCGTACTTGCTTACGAAGTCGGAAACCACGAGTTCCCTGAAGGAATCCATGTAATTTACGACGTAGTGGGGTATGCCTATCTCGTAGGCGACCCTTCTCGCGTCGCAGACCTCGTCCGCGGAGCAGCATCCCCCCTCGCTCTCCCCGTAATCCCAGAGCTGCATGGTCATTCCTATGACTTCATGCCCTTGGGACTTAAGAAGGGCGGCAGTGGTGGCGCTGTCGACCCCTCCGCTCATGGCTACTACGATTCTCTTTCTCATCACGCAAGGATTCTACCCTAGAAAAAAGAGCGGACAAACGGAAAAACTCGGATGACAAGAAACCGGAGGTAATTCTCAAGACAGCCGGGCTTTGCCGCCTTGAAGCCCAGTTTGACCCGGACAGGTCATGATTTCCAGCCGGATTAATCCACGCCGCATTGTTCAGGTATAATATCACATCGTAACGGTGCTAAGGGCGGGAGCAGAAATCGACTGGGATTTTCTGATTCGCCCAACGCGGATAAAGGGAAAACATCCCGTGCGCGACGGCCTGTCAGGCGGATGTATGTAAGGCATTAAAGTGAGAACGGTCGGGTCGGCCTTTGTTGAAAATTATTGAAAAGATTTCGGGTCTTGTCTAATTGTGCGCACTATTTCTAAAGGAGACATTCATCAGGCTTCCTGCTGCCACACCCCTCCTCCCGGTGAGCCTCTTCGGGTCAGCAGAAACCTGAAAATTTCCCTCGCGTTGCTCCTCTGCCTGATTGCCGTTTCCTTCCTGCCGTCGCTTTCTGCCCTCAACGCTTCTCTTCTGGCTTATCTGAAGCTGCTCGCCATCCCGCTTATTGTGGGTTTTCTTCTGGGCGGAGCCATAGATTACTTCGTTCCTCAGGGATTTATATACAGATACCTTGGCGGAACGGGAAATTCATCTCTTCTCTACGCGCTTGCGGGAGGTTTTCTCATGTCCTCCTGTTCGCACGGAATACTCGCGATAGCGATCCAGATCTACAAAAAAGGGGCAAGTATCCCGGCCGTGATAACATTTCTGCTCGCTTCCCCCTGGGCGAATTTTCCCGTAACCATTCTTCTCATAAGCTTTTTCGGGTGGAAGGGAATTCTGTTCATGGTAACGGCCGGATTTATCGCGATTATCACCGGCCTTATCTTCGGGATGCTTGAACGGGCCGGCTACGTGGAGAAAAACGACATCGAGGACTCGGAGGAAGGATACGAGTGGGAGAAGATAAAGAACTTCTCCCTGAGGGAAAGCGTCCCAGGGGTCCTCAGGGGAAGCCTCAGTCTCTCCAACATGGTTCTCTGGTGGCTTATAATCGGACTTATAGCGGCGGTTCTGATAGACGTATACGTTCCGGGGGAATTCTTCATGCAGTATCTGGGTCCAGACACTGGGGGGCTTTTGCTCACCCTTGTGGGAGCTACCGTGATTGAGGTCTGCAGCGAGGGAAGTTCGGTTATTGCGTTTGAGCTCTACGACAAGGTCGGGGCATTCGGAAATCCCTTCGTTTTCCTGATGGCGGGGGTTGTGACCGACTATACGGAGATCGGGCTTCTCTGGACAAACATAGGCAGAAAGACGGCCTTGCTCCTTCCCGTAATAACCGTCCCTCAGGTGCTTTTCTTCGGGTTTCTCTTCAACGCTTTTCTTTGAACCGCAGGGGTAGATAGAATGCGAAGATGTCCCTGGTGCGAGCAAACCGATCTTGAGAGGGTTTACCACGACAACGAGTGGGGAGTGCCAGTTTTCTCCGATGAAAAGCAATTTGAGTTTCTGGTCCTCGAATCCGCCCAGGCAGGGCTGAGCTGGCTTGCGGTCCTTCGCAAGAGGGAGAACTACAGGCGTCTTTACGACGGGTTTGATCCGGAAAAAGTCGCCCGCTACGGAGAGGAGAAGATACGGGAACTCATGTCGGACAGCGGAATAATACGCAATCGAAAGAAAATAGAGGCTTCAATAAACAACGCCGCGCGGTTCCTTGAAATACGGGATGAGTTCGGAAGCTTCTCCGATTACCTGTGGGGATTTACCGGAGGGGTCACGGTTACGAACAGCTGGGAACAACTCTCGGAAATACCAGCTTCCACGGAACTTTCAGTGACGGTGAGTCGCGACCTTAAAAAACGGGGCTTTCGTTTCATGGGTCCCACTATCGTCTACGCCCATCTTCAGGCAACGGGGGTGGTGAACGATCACTTGGTCTCGTGTTTTCGCTACGGAGAGATCCTGGGTTTAAGCAAGGGAGTCAAATAGTCGCATCAGGTAATCCCCGCTTTTCCTGCTGAACTGCACTATTTTTTCGATCTTTTCTTCGCCGAGATCTTTTTCGATTCTTCTCACCGTTTTTTTTATCGCCAGGGAGTGTGCGGGATCTTCCTTGGCGTGAACCTCTATGAACGTTGAGGGATCGGGAACAGTCTCTAATTCGGGAAAAAGAAGCCCCGATACGTTTTCAAACAGGTATGAATGTCCAAGTATCGCGAGAGGAAACTGCTCGGCGGCGTTCTGCAGAAACTCGTCGTATTCCCTTGCGATCTCAAGGCAGAAAGGGTTGATTTCCTTTTCTCCGAGATCCTTTAGATCGCTAAGGGCAATCTCGGCATGTCCGAGTTCTCCCTGCGCGCAGGAATGAAACCTTTTGCTCAGGTAGGGATCGGAGTCTTTAGTGTTTATGCTTGCCATGTTGACCGCCCTCTGACTCAGAAATTCGATTATGTAAAAAGTGAACAGGAATCTTACGTAGGTTTCCCGGGTGAGGCTCCCGGAAACAAGGTCCTTTATCTCCTTTTTGTCCTTCACCCTGCGAAGATAGGTTTCGACTTCGATGTCGAGGAGCGATTCGAGGTTTTCCATTTAGTTTTTCCTGAAATAAAATTCAGAACGACTATTATAATATAGAAATCCGTATTGTTAATCGTTCCTGCCGTTTTCCGGGTTGACTGCGCTACTCGGCTCAGGAACCATTAGGAAGCGTTGCTTTTCCGCGCCCGTAGCCCAACTGGACAGAGCGCTTGACTACGGATCAAGAGGTTGGGGGTTCGAATCCCTCCGGGCGCGCCATCTTTGTCTTTGCTCTCTAAGAAACCACTTAACACTTTTAAATTCAACCGCACTATTTTTGCGTCGGCTTCAGTACATTTCTAGTCATCATTTTCAAACTCGATTTCTCGAGCTATGATGACTCCCGAAGCTGTTCTGGTGCCTTCGATCTCTACGCGTTTGCCGACGGCAAGGTCCTCGGCGTTGCCGTGTTCGAACCGGGTTGAAGAATCATGCTTTGCCAGGATATTGTCGAGAAGGAAGGACTCGGAGTCAACAATACCCGTGATTGCGCCTTTGATTTCGTAGTTCTCTTCGTAGCCGTATTTATCATCATTTTCGTTGCTGCAGGCCATTGCCCCGAGCACGAAAAGCGAGGCTACGAGCATTAACACTGGGAATTTTCTGATCAACATATTTCACCTGCTCAGTTCTGTTTCTATCCAAATTATATTTCACCTGATACTTTCTGTAAAACCGAACTTTTTTGAGCGTTATTGTCACCTGCTTTTCCGCTGGGACTAGTCGGATGGACTCAAACCCCATCTGTCCTGTTGAGTATCTTCTCTGTTTGAGTAACATTACCGCCACGCATTGATTTTCGGAGGTTAAAGTGAGTTCAAAACCCATTCTGGTTACCGGAGACAGACCGACGGGAAAACTTCATCTGGGTCACCTGGTAGGTTCGCTTCAGAACCGCATCAGGTTTCAAAGCGAATACGACTGCTTTTTCCTGGTTGCCAACCTCCACATGCTGACCACCCATTACGACAGGGCCGTTGAGGTTGAGGAAAACACGATCGAGATGGTGTGCGACTGGCTTTCGGTGGGAATGGATCCTGAGTGCTCCGTTTTCTACGTCCAGTCCCAGGTGCCGCAGATAACGGAACTCTCGACCATACTCTCGATGCTTTGTCCCGTGCCGAGGCTTCAGAGGATTCCCACCCTTAAGGAGAAAATTCAGGATATGGGAGTGGGGGACAACTACTCGGCCGGGCTTCTCGGATATCCTGTCTTAATGGCGGCCGACATACTGATGTTCCGGGCGACCAAAGTTCCCGTGGGCGAGGACCAGCTGAGTCACGTGGAGCTCACGAGGGAGCTTGCCAGAAGATTTAACTTTCTCTACGGCGACTACTTCGGGGAACCTGAACCGCTTATAAGCGAAGCGTCGCGCCTTGTGGGTACGGATGGGAACAGGAAGATGAGCAAGAGCCTTAACAACTGCATATACCTTAGCGACAGCGAAAAGGAAGTCGAGCAGAAGGTAATGAGCATGTATACCGACCCGAAGAGAATAAGGGCCGACATACCGGGTACGGTTGAAGGCAACCCTGTTTTTATCTACCACGATCTTTTCAACGACGATGCCGGGGAGATCGAGGACCTCAAGGACCGCTACAGGACCGGAAACGTCGGGGACGTAGAGGTGAAGAAGAAACTCGCCCGCGCCATAAATCTTCTCCTTGAGCCCATCAGGGAAAAAAGGGCCCAGTACGAAAAAAGAACGGACGAGGTTAGGGACATACTCCGCGAGGGGACTCTCAAGGCAAAACGTATAGCGGAAGAGAACATGGAGGAGATAAAGGAGAGGGTAGGCCTTTTCCGTACTTAGCGCTCCGCGTGTTTGTTGACAGAAACGCCATCTATTCTATATCCTGCTTAAAGGAACTGTTCATATTTAAGGCGTTTTTAGCTATGGAAGGGATATGAGAAATGAACTCCATTGAAGAAATTATTGAGGACGTAAAACAGGGCAGAATAGTAATCCTGGTCGATGACGAAGACAGGGAAAACGAGGGAGATTTCGTAATACCCGCGGAGAACGCTACCGCGGAAGCGATTAACTTCATGGCCACTCACGGCCGTGGTCTGATCTGCCTTTCCCTTACCCAGGAAGACGCTGACCGCCTGGCGCTTCAGCCCATAAAGCCCGAGTACAACGAAGCTCCCGAACACACGGCCTTTACCGTTCCTATAGATGCGAAAAAAGGAGTTACAACCGGCATATCGACCCATGACAGGGCCTCGACGATAAGGCAGGCGATATCCGAAGATTCAAGACCCGAGGATTTCGTGCGTCCCGGACATATTTTCCCGCTGATAGCGAAAAAGGGCGGAGTGCTTGTACGTGCCGGCCACACCGAGGGATCGGTTGACATATCGCGGCTGGCGGGTTTTCACCCCGCGTCGGTTATCTGCGAGATAATGAAGGAGAATGGCGACATGGCGCGCCTTGAGGATCTCATGGCTTTCTCGGAAAAGCACGGAATAAAGATTGCCACTATCGCCGATCTCATAAGGTACAGAATAGGCAAGGAGAGTTTCGTTCACAGGGTGGCAGAGGCGGAAGTGCCCACCGAGTACGGGGTTTTCCGGACCATCGCCTTTGAAAACGAGATAGACGGCCTCCAGCACATGGCTTTTGTCAAGGGGGAGCCCGGTTCCGAGGAGGATACGCTCGTGAGGGTGCACTCCGACTGTGCTATAAGCGACATTTTCGGTTCGCTTTACTGCCACAGCAGGGCGAAGCTTACCGAGTCCCTTAGGATGATAGAGGCAAACGGTTCCGGGGTTCTTGTCTATATAAACCAGGAGTCGAGCAACGGGGGATTCGCAAAGAAGATAACGCGCTATTCGGACGGAAAAATAGGGGAAGCGCCCGCACTGCTCCCTGAAAAACAGGAACTCAAGGCGGAACTCCGCCATTACGGAGTCGGAGCGCAGATACTCAGGGATCTCGGAGTGCGCGACATAAGGCTTCTCACGAACAACCCGGTAAGGGTAAAGGGGCTTGAGGGGTTCGGGCTCAGGATAGTTGGAAGCGTTCCCGTGGATATCTCGGATTACAGGGAAAAGGAAGCTGCCATAGGAAAAAGCTCGGATTACGGTAATATTCTTTCCATATCAAAATAAGAGGGGAGCAGATGCCTGAAACAATAGAAGGAAAACTGAGCGCCGGGAAATTTCGCTTCGCCATCGTGTCAAGCAGGGTCAACAGTTTCGTTACGAACCCGATGACGGAAGGAGCGATTGACACCCTCGTTCGTCACGGCGCAAGCGACAGGTCAATAGATGTAATAAAGGTGCCGGGCTCTTTCGAGGTGCCCCTGGCGGTGAAGAAAGCGGCCCTGTCCGGAAAATACGACGCTGTCGTGGCGATCGGAGCCATAATACGGGGACAGACTTCCCATTTTGATTTTCTAGCTTCGCAGGTGACAAAGGATCTCTCCGCGGTCGCCCTTGAGACCGGAGTGCCCGTCTGCTGCGGTGTGATAACTACGGAAACCACCGAGCAGGCTATTGAGAGGGCAGGGGTCAAGGCCGGAAACAGGGGAAGCGAGGCAGCGCTTAGCGCGCTTGAGATGGTCAATCTCGTAAAGGCGCTTTCCTAGATTTCCAAATGGGGAAAAGAAGGCTATCAAGAAAAACCGCCCTTCAGTTTCTCTATCAGGTTGACTCGGCGTCCGGCGACGTTTACCCCAAGACATCCGCCCTGCGCTCCGATTTCAAATCATTCTGTTCATTTCATCATGAAACGGCGGACGGTGAAATACTCGAATTCGCGTTTGCGCTCTGCCAAGGCGTTTTTGAGAATCTTGGTACCATAGACGGCATCGTTGACGGGTGCTCTGAGCACTGGAAGGTATCGAGAATGTCCATGGTAGACAGGAACATTCTGCGCCTCTCGGTTTACGAGATGCTCTTCTTGAGCGACATACCTCTGCCTGTTACTATAAACGAGGCGATTGAAGTGGCCAAAGAGTTCGGGTCGGAGACCTCCGCAGCGTTTATAAACGGCATTCTCGATAAGATCGGAAAAGGCATGGAAGAAGGCGAGTTAAGCGATGATAAGTGAAGTGATTTCAAAGCTTGTGGAAGGCGGAGACCTCTCGGAAAAAGAGGTGACCGAGGTCTTTGACCTTATGATGGAGGGGGAACTTCCCGAAAGCCATATGGCCGCCTTTCTTACTGCGCTTCGAATGAAGGGGGAAACCGTTTCCGAGATAACCGGCGTGGCGAAGGCCCTTTTGGGCAAGGCCGAAAAGATAGATTGTGACCGGGAAACCGCAGTGGATCTCTGCGGAACCGGCGGAGACGGAAGCGGGACGTTTAATGTATCCACGACCGCGGCCTTCATAGTCTCCGGCGCCGGAGTTACGGTCGCAAAACACGGCAACAGGTCGGTTTCAAGCCCGGTAGGAAGCGCGGACGTGCTGGAAGCGCTTGGAGTGAAAATAGGTATCTCCCCGGCCGCAGCTCAGAACTGTCTCTCGGAAGCCGGGATAGCATTTCTTTTCGCCCCCGTCTATCACCCTGCTATGAGGAATGTCGCCAAGTGCAGAAAAGAGCTCGGAATAAGAACTGTTTTTAACCTGATAGGCCCCGTGGTAAATCCCGCGGGCGTTAGGAACCAGCTTATGGGAGTGTACTCACTGCACATTCTTGTTCCTGTCGCCGAGGTGCTCAGGAATCTGGGTTCGCGAAACGTCATGGTGGTTCACGGCGAAGGGTGCCTTGACGAAATAACTGTCACCGGAAGCACGAAGGTGGCCGAACTCCGCGACGGCGAAATCAGCGAGTACGAACTGCGGCCCGAAGACTTCGCTATGAAAACCCGTCCCCCCGAAGAACTCGGGGGCGGCAGCAACGCGGCCGAGAATGCCGAGATAACCCTTTCGGTTCTTAGGGGAGGGGAGAACGGCGCGAAAACGGACGCGAGTCTCATAAACGCGATGGCGGCCATATACGTTTCGGGCAAAGCGGCCAGTCTCGCGGAAGCGCTTCTGCTTGCGGAAGGTTCTCTTTCAAGCGGGGCCGCGCTTGGAAAGCTTGAGATGCTAGTTGAAATTACTAATCGGAACCAGCCGAATGATTCTCGATGACATAGTTGCGTACAAAAAACAAGAGCTTGAAGAAGCGAAAAAAAAACTTCCCCTGAGAGAACTTGTATCAGCTGCCGTGGATACCCCCCCGGCCATTGATTTCCCGGATCTTCACGCAAAGACTCCGGGGTTGAAGATAATATCGGAAATAAAAAAAGCATCTCCTTCAAAAGGTGTTATAAGGGATGATTTTGATCATTTCTCTATTGCCCGGGAGTATGAGGACTCAGGCGCTTTTGCGCTCTCGGTTCTTACTGACCGCAAGTTTTTCGGGGGCGATATTTCCTACCTCTCCGATATAAGGGCTCACTCCGAGCTTCCGATCCTGAGAAAGGATTTCACCATAGCTCCCTACCAGATCTATGAGGCGAGGTGCCACGGGGCCGACCTGGTGCTTTTAATAGTTGCCGTTTTGGACCGCGGAGAAATAGAGGAATATCTTTCTCTCTCGCGCTCCCTCGGGATGAACTGCATCGTGGAGGTTCACGGCGAGAGGGAACTTGAAACCGCCCTGTTGGCAGGAAGCGAAATAATCGGCATAAATAACAGGGATCTTCGGACATTTGACGTTTCGCTTGACGTATCGAAGAGACTGTCCGGCATGGTGCCCGAAGGGAAAATCCTAATAAGCGAAAGCGGCATATCCTCTGTTGAGGATATGGCAGGACTTATGGACTTCGGTATAGATACTTTTCTTATAGGAGAGACGTTTATGAAGGCGAAGAGCCCGGGGGAGGCGCTTCGCGGGTTTCTTTGCTGATGGAGTCTTTTTGGAGTATGAATAAAGAAGGAAGAAAAAGGCCCTGGCTTGCAGTTTTGCTGTCCCTTTTTTTCCCGGGACTGGGTCAGCTTTACAACGGGCAGTTTACTAAGGCCGTGTCGATATTCGCTCTCGTGATCATCGTTAACATGCTTTCCCGTAAGCCGTTTGAGGTCTTCTTTGAGTTTGCGGACACCTCTACGCTTGAGGATATTCCCCGTGCTACACTTACCTTGGTTGTGGGGTATTCTCTTGCGACGCTTTTTATCGCGGGGATCTCGATTTACGACGCGAACGTAACAGCCAAGAAAATAAATCTTGAAATTGAAGAAAAACGGTCATAAGGAGGAAAAAGGCAAATGGAAAGAGATGACGCTGTAAAAATGAAGGGCAACCCGATCACGCTTATCGGTCCCGAGCTCAAAAAGGGCGATAAAGCTCCCGATTTCAGGTGCATGGAGGCTTTTGGGAGCGAGGTAGACCTTGGGAGCTTTGGTGACGACGTAAAGGTTTTCAACGTCGTGATTTCAGTGGACACTCCGGTCTGCGATGTTCAGATAAGGAGGTTCAACGAGGAAGCCGCAGGGCTTTCAGACTCGGTGCAGATAATAACGGTGAGCATGGATCTTCCGTTTGCGCAGAGCCGCTACTGCGCGGCGGCCGGAGTGGAGAGGGTAAGAACGGCATCTGATTACCAGCACGCTTCTTTCGGCGAGGCCTACGGAGTGCTTATAAAGGAAAACCGTCTTCTTGCCCGCTCGATTTTCGTTGTGGGTCCCGATAACACGCTCGCTCATGTTGAATACGTAGGCGATATAGTGGACGAGCCCGATTACGAGGCGGCGCTTGCGGC
Organism: uncultured Spirochaetia bacterium; assembly: GCA_964429945.1. Classification (GTDB taxonomy): domain Bacteria; phylum Desulfobacterota_D; class UBA1144; order Nemesobacterales; family Nemesobacteraceae; genus Nemesobacter. Next base: position 12,565 of record CAYSDX010000013.1, read on the forward strand.
AATAAGGTCAATAGGATAGAGGAGAGGACAGATCATGGAGTTTATTGGACTGGCGATTGCGTTTATAGTGGCTTTCTGGGTCTACTCGGACGCGAAAAACAGGGGCAAGACCACGAGGAAGGCGTTTTTGTGGTTTCTCGGGGTATTCTTCATCCTGATACTGTTTTTGCCGCTCTGGCTCATCACTAGGCCCAAGGTAAAGCTTTGCCCTCACTGCGGCGAGTACTACGAATACGGAGCGTCGGATGTCTTCTGTCCCAGATGCGGTGTTGAGTTGTCGGCCGGGGAGTGATATTTTTAAGTTAAGGTATACGTTTTTATGAGCGAGGCGACTGAAAAACCCGAAGTCAGCGAAGATGACGTAATGGAGGTGCTCGGCGACATATACGATCCCGAGATACCGATAGATATAGTCAATCTGGGCCTTGTATACCGGGTTGCCGTAGAAGGTTCCCATGTGGATATCGATATGACTATGACATCTCCCGGATGTCCCGCCGCAACGCAGATAGTTGCTGAGGCCAAGTACCTTGTCGAGGAGCTTGACGGGGTTTCCGAGGTGAACATAGAGATCGTGTGGGACCCTCCTTGGGATCCGGGGAAGATGAGCGAAGCGGCAAAGGAAAGCCTGGGGATGTTCTGATCCGCGATACCACGCTGGCTGGCGCGACCAAGGAGGTTGAAAATGGCAGAAGATCTTGAGGTAGGGAGTCAGGCTCCAGATTTTGAAGCCGAAACCTACGGAGCTCAGAAGATAAGGCTGAGCGACTTCTATTCGAAAGGGACCGTGGCGCTTTACTTCTATCCCAGGGACAACACTTCAGGCTGTACGAAGGAAGCCTGTTCGCTTCGCGACGCGGAGGAGGAACTTATGTCCCTTGGAGTGCAGGTCCTGGGGGTAAGCACAGACGGGGTGAAGTCCCATGAGAACTTCAGAAACAAGCTTTCGCTCAATTTCCCTCTGCTTAGCGACAAAAGCAAGGAAATAGTGGATCTCTACGGGGCAAGAAGCAAGTTCGACTCCGCCCGCAGGTTCACCTTCCTTATTGAAAAAGGAGGCAGGATAGCCCATATCTGGAAAAAGGTGAAGACCTCGTCTCACGCCGAAGAGATAACCGAGAAGGTAAGAGAACTGGGTTTGTAGTTCCCCGCCGCTAATTTGATGAAAGATCTTCCCAAAGCCGTTTTCATTACCGGCACCGATACGGGAGTGGGTAAAACCGTTGTCACTGCCGCGCTTGCGGCTCTTCTTCTGGAAAAAGGTTTTCTGACCGGAGTAATAAAGCCGTTTCAGACTGGGACGGAGCTTGACGGTCTGAGTGACGCCGAATTCATCTACGGGTTTTTGGGTAGGGACTGCGTTCTGTCCGAGGTTTCTCCCTGTCGCCTGCGAGTTCCTCTCTCCCCCTACCGTGCCGCCGCGATTGAAGGGATTAAGATCCCCCTTGAGGACATAATAGAACATACGCGGGATTATATCTCCCGAAACGACGTAACCCTCATAGAAGGCGCCGGAGGTCTTGGCGTTCCCGTTACGGAGAGCTACATGATGGCTGACCTTGCCGTTGATCTCGGCGCTCCGGTGGTTGTGGTAGCGCGTCCGGGACTCGGCACCCTGAACCACACGGCTCTTTCGCTTGAGTACGCGAGGCAGAAAGGCGCCCGTGTGCTAGGGGTCGTGATAAACGGTTTCCCGCAACCTGCAGATGTTGCTTCTGCGACCAACCCGGCTGTTTTGAAGGATGTTTTCTCGGTGAACATACTGGGGGTTCTGCCCCATTTCCCGGGGCTTAATGTCGAAGGCGGCTCCTTTTCTGAACTCAGGCAGGCGGGGGAGAGCTGTTTTTCCCCGTTTTTCGGGGGAAATTTCTCGGCGGATGTCCTTTTAGAGGAGCTTTCTCGGAAAACGGGACGGTGATTTTTCCGGACCGGAACTGCTCACTACAGACTTTTTCCCTTATGAATTTCGCGGTTTCTCCAATGCGACCCCTGAGTGCTTGACAGATCGCAAGAACGTGCTAATAATACTAGCCGATCAAATCTGCTTCCTGATTGATTAACCCGTTTTTTAGCAAGTCTTAAAATGAAGAGAGACAGACAGAGGTTTCTGCGTATTGCTATAATCGTTTTGTTTATATCGGCAGGCTTTTTCCTGTACGCAGAAAGCGCCGAGAGCAGGGACAAAGGGCCCGCGCAACCCGTTCTCTTCAGCCACAAAATACACGCCGGGGACAACAAGATAAAGTGTGAGACATGCCACAGCTACACGGAAGTTTCTCCCCATCCCGGTATTCCCTCGATGCAGAAGTGCATGGGATGTCATGCATACGTAGCCGGAAGGGATGTTGAATACACGACTCAGGGCGGGCAGACGATCAACATAAGAGAGGAGATAAACAAGGTAAAGGGTTACTGGCGAAGGCAGGAACCGATACCGTGGGTAAAGGTTACCGGAATGTACGGCACGACCTCCGCGGGAATGCCGGAGTTTGTGCGTTTTAACCACAAAAGGCACATAAAGCGCGGATTTGAGTGCAGTACCTGTCACGGGGAAGTGGAAAAAATGGACGTGGTTCACAAGGCAAAAGACCTTACAATGGGGTTCTGCATATCGTGCCACGAGGAAAACGCTGACAACGAGCAGCACAAAACTGAGCTTAAGGATTGTCTGACCTGCCATTACTAGGCCGGAGGGGATATATGTCTCGGAAAGAAAAGAAAGGAAAAGAGGACATGAAAAGAAGGGATTTTCTGAAGGTGCTCGGAGTGGTAGGCGGTACGGCCGCAGTTGCCGGAAGCTGTTCAGAGCCCGTCGAGCAGATAATCCCTTATGTTATTCCTCCTGAAAACGTTATTCCCGGAGTGCCGAAGTTCTACACAACGACCTGCAGGGAGTGTTCTTCCGGTTGCGGTCTTGTGGTGAAAAACCGCGAGGGCCGAGCCATAAAGGTTGAAGGCAACCCCGAGAGCCCGATAAACATGGGCAAGACGTGCGCCGTGGGCCAGGCGTCTCTTCAGGGTCTTTACAATCCCGACAGAGTGCGCTCGCCGCTTGTACGCAACCCTGAAACCCAAAGACTCGAAGCCATAGGCTGGCAGCGGGGCGAGGAAATGCTTGCGGAGAAATTAAATTCTCTCGGTTCGGGAAAGATTGTCTATCTGAGCAACGACATATCGGGAACTTACTCAAAATTCGTGGCTGAGTTTCTAAAACCCCTGGGGGGAGAGCACTACGTTTACGAGACTTTTTCCCACGAACCCATCAGAAAAGCAAACTCAATAGTTTTCGGAAGAGACGAGATCCCTTCCTACAGGATAGACAAAGCGGACTATCTTCTCTCCTTCGGGGCTGATTATCTTGAGACGTGGCTTTCCACGGTTTCAAACTCCATAGGACATTCAAAGCTAAGGAACGTAGACCACGGAAAAACCGGCCAGGTAGTGCATATAGAACCGCGTTCCGGAATGACCGCTTCAAACGCCGACACATGGATCGCTGCGAAACCGGGTACCGAGCAGTACCTTGCTCTCGGGATCGCCAACGTGATGATCTCAAAGGGTCTTAACAAGGTCGCCGCCGGGCCTGTAGCGAAAATGGTCTCCGGATACACACCCGAGAAGGTCGCAGCGCTTACCGAAGTGTCCGCGGACACGATAGAGAAAATCGCCCGCGACTTCACGGCTTCAAAGAGCCTCGCGATAGGAGGCGGTGCCGCCAACACCGGATCGAACGCTACCGAGACCATGGTTGCCGTGAACATACTGAACTACCTTGCCGGAAACGTAGGCAAGACGGTTGATTTCTCAGATCCGCTCTCAATCTCGGGAGCGAACACTTTCGGCGATATGAAGAAGCTTGTGGAAGAGATGAGGTCGGGCAAGGTGGAGATTCTCATCGTTCATAACGTGAACCCGGTTTTCACGCTCCCGGGAGAGCTGAAAGTCGCCGAGGCGCTTGAAAAGATGCCGTTTATCGTGAGTCTATCCGCGTTTCTTGACGAAACTTCCGAGAAAGCGCACCTAGTACTTCCCGAAAGCACTAGTTTTGAAAGCTGGGGCGACTACAGCCCGAAAAAAAGCGTAACCGGCATCGTTCAGCCCGTTATGAGACCCGTTTTCAATACCAAATCCGCGGGAGATGCGCTTATATCGGTTTCAAAGAACGTCGAGGCGCTTAAAAATACGTTTGCCGAGAAAAAATACTATGACTATCTGAGAGGTGCTTGGAAGAAAAGGGCCGCGATAATCGCTCCTGGAACGGGCTTTGAGAAGTTCTGGGAGAGTCTTGTCGTAAAAGGTTTGGTAACGACCACTCCCGCGCCCGTCGAGGTCGCTCTTTCACCGGAGGTAAGTTCCGTTTCGTTCAGTGACCCGAAGTTCAGCGGAGAAGGGAACTTCCACCTGATAGCTTATCCGTCCTACAGGTTTCTGGACGGAAGGGGAGCGAACAAGCCGTGGCTTCAGGAACTTCCCGACGCTCTTACCACTTCTGTGTGGGATTCGTGGCTTGAGATAAATCCCGCGGTCGCGGCGAAAATGGGCCTTGAGGACGGTTCTTACGTGAAGGTTGATGTTCCCGGGGGAAGCTTTGAAGTACAGGTTTTCGTCTACGAGGGAATAAGACCTGATACTGTAGCAATTCCTCTGGGGCAGGGACACACTTCCTACGGAAGGTACGCGAAGGGAAGGGGAGTCAATCCTTTTGCTCTGCTGCCGGCGGCGACCGACGCGCTCTCAGGGGGACTTTCACTGCTTTCAACAAAGGCGAGCGTTTCATCCCTGAGAAAAAGGGATCTGCTCGTAAGGACGCAATATACCAAAACCCAGGGAGACAGACACGTCACAAAGACCGTCGCTCTTGACCAGCTTGGCCACAACCGCGCCCATAATGGGTCGGATCACTCAAAACATCCTGACTTCTACCCGGAAAAGGAATACTCGAAATACAGATGGGGAATGGCCATAGACCTTAACAAGTGCACCGGGTGCGGGGCCTGCGTGACGGCGTGTTCTGCAGAAAACAATATTCCCTTTGTCGGAAAGAAGCAGATTGCGAAACGCCGAGAGATGAACTGGATCCGCATAGAGAGATTCTTTGAGAAAAACAGCGACGGAAGCCTCGACGTGAGATTCCTGCCCATGCTCTGCCAGCAGTGCGGAAACGCTCCTTGCGAGCCCGTGTGTCCGGTTTTCGCGACTTACCACAACCACGAAGGCCTAAACGGCATGATATACAACCGCTGCGTGGGGACAAGGTACTGCGCGAACAACTGCACCTACAAGGTGAGAAGATTCAACTGGTATACCTACAAGTTCCCCGAACCGCTTAACTGGCAGCTTAATCCCGACGTGACGATAAGGTCGAAGGGAATAATGGAAAAATGCACCTTCTGCGTCCAGAGAATAAGTTACGGGAAGGATCTCGCCAAGGATGAAGGGAGGCTTCTTCGCGACAGGGAGGTTCTCACTGCCTGCGAGCAGGCGTGCCCGAGCGACGCCATAGTGTTCGGCAACCTGCTTGACGACAAGAGCAGGGCGTCGGTGCTGTCTGAGGACGAGAGGGGCTACAAGGTTCTGGAAGTGGTAAACACCAAACCCGCGATTACCTATCTTAAGAAAGTCAAACAGGAAAGAGTGTGATGAGCCAGACGCAGCAGACGCCTTTAACGTACGCGAGAGTAACCGAAGACGTGGTCAGGATGGTAGACAAGCCGTCTGCGAAGTGGTGGGCGCTTTTTCTTCCCACGGTGGCGCTCGTTGGACTCGGCGTCACGTGTTTTTTCTATCAGGTGGCGGAAGGACTTGGAGTTGCCGGCTATCGTCACCCGGTCTTCTGGGGAGTATACATAACCGATTTCGTTTTCTGGGTCGGAATAGCGCACTCGGGAACCCTTATCTCGGCCATACTTTACCTGTTCCGCGCGAGGTTCAGGATGTCCATATACAGAATCGCCGAGGCCATGACGGTTTTCGCGGTTCTGACGGCTGGACTCTTTCCCATAATCCACCTCGGAAGACCATGGAATTTCCTGTGGCTCATACCCTATCCGAATTCAAGGGAACTGTGGATAAACTTCAAGTCCCCGCTTGTCTGGGACGTGTTCGCGGTAGGTACCTATCTTACGGTGAGTTCGGTGTTCTTCGTGGTCGGAATGATTCCCGACATCGCGGCGATAAGGGACAAGGTGAAGGAAACTCCGAGAAAGATCATATACTCGATTCTTTCCTTCGGATGGAAGGGCTCGAACAGGGAATGGCTTCACTACACCAGGGCGTATCTTTATTTCGCGGCCCTCGCCACGCCGCTTGTTCTCTCGGTTCACAGCGTCGTGTCCTGGGACTTCGCCATGGGTAACGTTCCCGGGTGGCACACTACCATATTCCCTCCGTATTTCGTCGCGGGAGCCATCTTCTCGGGACTCGCGATGGTTATAACGCTTACCATACCGATAAGGAAGATTTTCCACCTCGAGGACTACATAACGCTTGATAACTACGACGGCATGGCGAAGCTGATAATCCTGACCTCCTGCATAGTCACCTATGCCTACGCGGCGGAACTTTTCATGGCGTGGTACAGTGGAAGCCCCTATGAGTGGGGACAGTTTGTGTACAGAATGACAGGAGAGTACGCGTTTTTCTACTGGACGATGGTGGTATGCAACTGCGTCGTTCCGATAGTGCTTTGGTGGGAGAAGGTAAGGAAGAACATAAAGGCCCTTTTCGTCATCTCCATACTGATAAACATAGGGATGTGGTTTGAGCGGTTCAACATCATCGTCATATCGCTTTCGAGAGATTTTCACCCTGGCTCGTGGGGCATATACAAGATATCGTTTGTCGAGGCCGGTATAACGATCGGAAGTTTTGCGTGGTTCTTCATGTTCTTCTTGCTGTTCGTGAAGACTCTGCCGGCAGTCTCCATAGCGGAGATGAAGGAAATACTTCCGGTGCCGAAGAAGAAGGGAGGTTAGAGAGAGATGGATCAGGGCGTAGTCGGAATTTACTCGTATCAGGACTCGGTTCTTTCGGCCGTGGAAAAACTCAAGGAGGCGGGTTACCGCAACATGAGGGTGTTTTCCCCGTTCCCGAGCCACGAGATTGAGGAGGCGATTGATCTGCCGGAGAGCCCGGTGCGGTTTTTCACCCTCTTCGGAGGCCTGCTGGGGGCGATCTGCGGAATCGGTTTTACGGTTCTGACTTCGAGTTCGTGGCCCATAGCCGTGAGCGCAAAGCCCATAGTTTCCATAATTCCCTACATGGTGATCGTTTTTGAGCTTACGGTGCTTTTCGGCGCGCTTTCAACCTTTCTGGGGCTGATAATAAATTCCCTCATAAGAAAAAGAACCCCGATAAGGCTCTATGACGAGCGTTTCTCTGATGATAAGTTCGGCATCGCGGTTGTATGCGAGAAGGAGAAGATAGGGGCCGTCGAAGCGATATTAAATTCTACGGGAGCTGAAGAAATCAAGTTTGATGAGGCATAGAAAGTTATCTCGGACAGTTTCGGGGGAGAACCGGGTTTTCAATTTCCTCGGGGGATTGAAAGCGTGTGCGGTGCTCGTTTTTGCGGTAGCGCTTTCCCTTTCCCCCGCCCATTCGCTTCCGTGGTCTTGGGACATGTGGTCCCAGGACTCGATTCAGCCCTACGAGGAGCCCGTGCTCTTCCCGCGCAACTCGATCTCCACCGACGGGAAGAGGACAAAGCTTGAAGACAGAAACAGCATCGAACTTATAGAAAAAGGACCGATTCCGCAAAGCGAAGAGTCGTTTGCCAGGGGAGCGAAGGTTTTCAAGGAGCAGTGCGCCGTGTGTCACGGTCCGGGGGGATTGGGAGACGGAATCATAATAAAGAAAGGACTCGGTTTTTATCCCGTTAACCTTACCACGCCGGCCGTAAGTCAGAGAAGCGACGGCTATATCTACGCCTATATACGTTACGGGGGCAAGGTGATGATGCCTCCTTACAGCGAGAACATATCGGAGCAGGATGCTTGGCACGTGGTCAATTACGTAAGGAAACTTCAGAACCCGGGTTCTGCCAAGGAGAGTCAGTAGAACGATGGATCAGGCCGTAAATCAGGAGATACTCGCGAAGAGAAATCAGATACCCAGATGGGTATTCATGGTCTTCGTCGCTCTTGCGGTTGTGGGTGCGGGGGCTTTCGTCGTTAACGCCAAGGGGGAGAACGCCGAGCAGGTCTGGCAGCTTTTCCTGGTGAATTTTCTTTTCTGGACGGGAGTCGCGCAGGGCGGACTTGTTTTCTCCTGCATACTCAGGATAACCAACGCCAGGTGGGGCAGGGGGCTTCTTCGCATAAGCGAGGGCTTTGCCAGCTTCACGATAGTTTCCCTGGTGCTCCTGCTGGTTCTTTTCATCGGAAAAGAGTTTATCCTTCCTTACGCGCATCATCACTACCACAGCCCCAAGGACATATGGCTTAACATAAATTTCGTGATGGCGAGAAACGTAATGGGTTTTGTGATCCTTCTCGTTCTGAATTATTTCTACCTTAAAACATCCATAGAACAGGATCTCAACGGCAAGGAGAGAATCGTCAGGTTAAAGAAGCTGGCTCCCGCCGTAATTGTGGTCTACGCCCTTGTTTTCTCCCTTTTCGCCTGGGATTTCATGATGTCGCTTGATCCTCACTGGTTCAGCACGCTTTTCGGACCCTACTACTTTATTGGAAGCCTCATAGCCGCCATAGGGGCGACGATAATACTTTCGGTTCCCCTCAAGCGTTACCTGGGGCTTGACGACTACCTCTCCCTTCATCATTACTGGGACATGGGAAAGATACTTCAGGGTTTTTCTCTTTTTTGGGTTTATCTCATGTTCTCCCAGCTTCTTACGATCTGGTACGCGAACATGCCGGAAGAGACAGGGTTTGTGATAAAAAGGGTAGTGGACGAACCTTTCCGCTCTCTTGCCTGGGCTATCCTCACCTGCTGCTTCATATTTCCTTTCGTCTCCCTGCTGCCCCGTACCCACAAGATAGTTACCCCGATAGCCGTCTTTATCGCTACGGTTTCTTTCTCGGGTCTCTGGATGGACAAATTCCTGCTGGTTATTCCTTCGCTTACCGACGAGCTGGTTTTCGGCATCAATCACTTCCTGATCACTCTTGGTTTTCTAGCGGGATTCGTAGCGACATTCCTTCTGTTTATAAACAGGTTCCCGGTAATACCTTTCGGCGACCCGTACTTTGACGGCAAATCGAAGGGAGGAGGGCATTAAGATGAAACTTACTCCTGAACAGCTCGATAAATTAACGCTTTTTTTCGCCGTGAAAGTTGCTATCGGCATCGCGGCTTTCATAGGGATAGTGGCGACCGTCGCGCTTTTCGGCACCAAGATAGCCCCCCTGATGGGCAAGCTTCCCTGGTAGTACCTGCCTTTTTCCCGATGCGCGTGAGCAGGGCGCGACAGGACATGTCCTAAGAAGCTTTAATTGAAACCGGATATAATCTCCATGCGGGTTTTGTTCTTCCGCTTTTTTTCTAAAAACATCTGCCAAGGAGTTTTTCATGTCTAAAGACGCCGAAATAAAACTGAAGGTGATTCTTGGGGACGACAATGTTCCCGAAGAAATTTTCTGGAACGCATCGCAATCCGAGGAGCCGGGAGAAAAGCGCTGCGAGGCGGTTTTTATTTCCATGTGGGATGCCGAGAAGAAGGAATCTCTGGTAGTGGATCTTTGGACGAAGAAGATGGAAGTGGGAGAGATGAACTATCATTTTTACTATACGATGATGAAGATGGCCGACACTTACGAAAGAGCTACATCGCAGGGGCGCATATCGGGCAGAATAAGAGAATTCGCGGGCGAGTTCGCCGAGATGGCCCTTGAGTCTTTTAAGGAACAGTAGAATTCCTGACCAAGGTGTTTCCGCTTCGAAGAAGTTTGTTTCACGCCCCAGATCAGTTCAGTGAACCCGGATTCTAATACCCTCGGTAGTTTGCGGCGCGGGAAACGCCAGTCTGTCTGACGTTTCCCGAATTCGCCGACCCCAAAGAGATCAGTAAAAAACCCTCACGGCGATAAAAGCGAAGAAAAAGCCTACGCACCATAAAAGCACCGATAACAGATATATCCAGTTGCTTGTCTTTCGTAATCTGGCACACGCCATTGCCTGCGCCGGGTCAATCGGACAGGGGGCGTTTCTTGACCGCCAGAGCGCGGCACCGGCGATCAGAAGCATTGCGCCTGAGATCCCGAACGTCCAGATCTTGTATTTTGACAGCGCAATCAGCCAAGGTGCGGTGCCTACGATTCCCGCGAGAGTCGCACCGGCCCCAAGTGTCACTAATAGTGCGGGGAGGGCGCAGCAGACAAGCGTTCCGGCAGACGTAAACAGACTGAGCGAGGGTAGAAGCGTTTGCCTCACTCCATAGCCGGAATTCGTGTTATCCATGTTCACACCCCCTCCCTATTGCGGCTATATTGTACCCGGAGTCCGTGATAAGCTTCGTGAGCGTTGTATCGTCAATGGTCAATCCGGGCTTCATAGCGACTACTACGGAACCTTTGCCGAGATCAACCTTGATACCAGCGACATCGCCGCGTTTTAGAAAGACTTTTTCCAGAGAACGTGCGCAGAAATCGCATACAAGCCCGTTCACCTTGACGTTGATGGTGTCTTCGCAAGATGCGTTCTCTATGCCGCTTGAAGCGGCCGGGGCCTCCACCACTTGACCTTCATGGCTATGTTCATGTTCTCCATGTTGCGCATGGCTTTGGAACGTAAAGAAAAGTGTCATAAAACCAATTGCGATGATTGATATTTTCATAGTTTTCTCCTTAAAATCTTATTATTAGGTTAAACAAAAACCCCCCTTTGTTACTGATACCTACCTCAGCGAGATACTCGTTCTTAAAAAACCGCACAAGAGGCGCAAACGAGATGTTATCTCTCTCGCCCGTTATGTGGTCAACCTGCAGCATGAGCCAGGTATGAACATCGTCGTAGTCCCCGAGATAAGGGGCTATTCCCACTCGCGCTTTCTGCCTGAAGAACTTTGCTATGTCTTCGGCGTAGTAGAGACGGTTCTCATAACTGGTAAAATACCGTCGATTTTCCCAGTCAAGGGCGATATCGGTAAAAGCGGCGGGTTGGGCTTTGACGTCAGGTAATCCGAGATCATCATAGGCCACTCCCAAGCCACTTTTAAGATAAAAATTTGCCTGCGAGGCTGGCGCGTTGTGGCGCTTCACCAGATAGTTAAGTTGTACTCCGTGAAACTGCCAATCCTCGTTGCGCCAGTATTCGGCCCTGTATCCTATCGAATATCTGGCCGTCGGCGAATAATGAACGTGAAGAGAATTAGCGCTCTTGTCGTTTTTCTGCATGATCGTCCAGCCGCCCGGATATGACACCGGACGGGAGAGAGACGGGGAAGCGTATCCCAGCAGGATCACGCAGCATAAAGCCAAAGCTGCTGATTTCATGTTTCCTCCTGAATATCTCGATTATAGCCTGGCGACGCCGAAGCGAAGCCGTTTGCGGCGCGCGGACGCGCGCGAGTTTGCTCAGGAGAGGTGTTTTGGAGGTCGGAAATGAGTTTCGATCTGGCGGGAGGACAAAAGCTGATCGGCAAGAATTCCGACAGCAGTTCCCCCGTGATGATCTTTTAATTCTTCAAGCGGCAATGCGTTTATCTGGACACAATGCTGGCAATCACAGCCATCGCATTGTTCGGAGCTTCGATCCTCCGAATCTTTTGTTTCATGGCAAGGCATTTCCATGTCGGCGTCCATCTGCATTTCAGTGGAAATCTTGTCCATGTCCATTGGACATGTGGAGAAAGCGTTCGCCACACCGCCGGTGAAGAACAGTGCGATGCAAGTTGCCAGTAGTAATGCTGTCTTCATAGTGCCACGTCCTAATTATAAACTATTCACTCTTAGCTCAAACTTCAATAGCAGAGGTTCAAAAGAAGCAGATTGCGCAGGAGAGGTTGCAAATCAGTGAAGAACTGCAGTAACCTGCCTTTATCTGAATTCGGGTATTACTTCTTTTGCGAAAAGCTCTATGGTCCTGGGATTCATTACGTCGGAGAAGAAAATCGTGTACTTGGATATTCCCTTCTCAATATTGGAACTGATCTTCTTTACGCAGTCCTCGGGAGTCCCCACGATTCCGAGTTTCTCTATGTTCCCGAAAAATCCGTAACGCCTCTGGGCCTTCTCAAGTTTTTCAGGGAGATCTTTTCTGTCTTCGACCAGTACGCAGACGGTCTGCTGGGATATCGTTATATCTTCTATGTTTCTCCCGACTTCCTCGCAGTGTTCCCGGAGTATCGAGTGCTTGCGGTCAAAATCGATTGCGCTTGACGCTGGGCAGTTCCACTCATCGGCAAGTTCCGCCACTATTCTTAAGAGGAGTTTTTCTCCGGAACCTCCGATGCATAAGGGGATGTGGGGGCTCTGGAGGGGCTTGGGGTTGCACGGCGCGTTTTCCACTTTGTAATGTCTTCCGGCAAAAGTGGCGGTTTCATCCGTCCACATCAGTTTAAGTATCTGGGCAGATTCTTTTAGCATCTCCATTCTTTCTTTTATTTCCGGGAAGTCATACCCGTAAGCGTGAAATTCCTCTTCGAACCACCCGGCCCCTATTGCGAATTCCACCCGTCCGTTGCTTATCACGTCAAGCGTTGAGGCCATCTTGGCAAGAAGCGGGGGATGCCTGAACAGGTTGCAGAGCACCATCGTTCCGAGCTTTACGTTCTCCGTTGCGGTGGAGAGAGCGGACATGAGCGTCCAGGGCTCGTAGATGTCGATTCCTATTATTCCCTGGCCAAGGACATGATCGTAGAACCAAACGGAATCGTATCCGATCGAGTCGCATAACTGCGCGGTAGTCTTTATCTCTTCAAAATCTATTTTCTGCTGTCTCAGCATTACTCCGAATTCAGGTCTGCCCATTGTCTGTCTCCGTTTTCTGGTGGTTGTTCGCGCCTGGATGGCGCACAGGTAATTATCCCTTCAGTCAGTGGCACTGTAAACACGGCAACGGTGCTTGACTCTTTGAGACCGGGAAACAAAAATTCGCGGGATGTTCACTGTTCTGCTTCTTTATGCTATCATTACGGGCGGCGGGAAAAAAGAAGGCCGGTAGCGCCCGGAGAACTTTTTTCCGCCTGTTTTGAATAAGGAAATTCCGTTTCTTCTTAAATCTACGATCCCGAGGTTTCCAATGAAAAACGCGACTGTTTTCGTTTTATGCCTTGTTTTTGCTTTTATTGCTTTTCCCGGGGAGGGGTACTCTCAATCCGAGCATAACAAAAATACGTCCGCTGAATCGAGCGGCAAAAAAGAAAGGAGAAAGCCAATGGTTCTGATTTCAACTTCGCTAGGTGACATAAAACTTGAATTATATGAAGAGCAGGCGCCGATCACGGTAGCGAATTTTCTTTCCTACGTGGAAGAAGGTTTTTACGACGGCACCATATTTCACAGGGTGATAAATAATTTCATGGTACAGGGCGGAGGTATCACCGCGGACATGAAGCAGAAGCCGACTAAAGCCCCGATAAAAAACGAGGCTGATAACGGCCTTAAAAATGACCGCGGCACCATCGCGATGGCCAGGACCGCCGTTGTGGATTCCGCGACATCGCAGTTTTTTATAAATCACAGGGACAACTCTTTTCTTGACCACGGTGCGCGTGATTTCGGTTACGCGGTGTTCGGAAAAGTGGTTGAGGGAATTGATGTTGTTGACAAAATCGCCGTCGTTCAGACCAGGCCGGGGGATGTTCCCGTTGAAACGGTGTCTATCTTGTCCATGAAGGTTGTTAATTAGCGGACGGTCTCTTTTTTTCGTGTCGGAAAAAATTACTTATAAAAGCGCCGGTGTTGACGTTGAGGAAGGGGAGAGGTTCGTTCGGCTTATAAAACCTCTTGTCGAGTCGACCTACGGCGGGACGAAGGTAAGTCCTCTCGGGGGTTTTGCGGGCGCGTTTCCGTTTGATGCGGGCGCTTTCCGGGAGCCCCTGCTCGTATCCGCCACAGACGGTGTCGGAACGAAGCTCAAGACGGCTTTTTCGGCACGCAAATTTGGTACGATAGGTATAGACCTGGTCGCCATGAGCCTTAACGACGTGATCACGTGTGGCGCGAGGCCCTTGTTTTTTCTCGACTACCTGGCTACCTCCAAGCTTGACTCCCAGCAGGCGGCTGAGGTGGTGGAGGGTATCTGCCAGGGATGTATTCAGGCGGGGTGTGTGCTTATGGGAGGAGAGACGGCCGAGATGCCGGGATTTTACGCCCGGGGGGAATTTGATTTGGCGGGTTTCTGCGTGGGAGTGGTGGAGAAAGATCTCTACATTGACGGCGGCCGGATAGGGCCCGGCGACGCGGTTATCGGGCTTGCTTCAAGCGGTCTTCATTCAAACGGCTATTCGCTTGCCAGAAAGGTGCTTTTCGACATCGGGGACTACTCACTGGATTCAAAACCCCAAGGCCTCTCAAGAACACTCGGAGAGGAACTTCTCACGCCCACGGCCATATACTCAAAGGCCGTACTCGGGCTCTGCGAAGAATTTGACGTAAAAGCCCTTGCCCACGTAACGGGAGGCGGGATTCCGGGGAACCTCTCAAGGGTTATTCCTGACGGGCTTTTCGCGGCAATCCAAGGCCATAGCTGGCCGGGTCCTCCGGTTTTTGACCTGATAATGAAAACCGGGAACGTAAGCTGCGACGAGATGTACTCGACGTTTAACTGCGGAATAGGGATGATCGCGGTACTGCCCCAAGGGCAGGCCGAAGAAGCTGTCTCCCTCGCCCAGGACCTCTCGGAGACGGCTTATCTTATTGGCGAGATAAAAGAACTGGATGTCCCGGGGGAGAAGGTCAGCATTCTCTGAGGGCGCGTATTCAGTTGTAGTATCTTCTTACCCACCTCGGAAGCTTGTAATCGAAAGTGGCGGGTATTTTCAGCTTTTCTTCATCCCAGCTTTCAGGAAAGGGGTTGTATGGGGAAGCCACCCTTATTGCCCGGAGCACTTCCCTGTCCAGGTTCTCGAAACCCGAAGACTCGATTATCCTTACGCTTTCAAGATATCCGTCTTTTCTGAGCGTGAAGACGATTCGGAGGTTCCCCTGCTCCCTTCTTATCTGCGACTCCTTGGGATACTTCCAGACCTGGTAGATCCTCTCTTTCAGCTTCGTGAAATAGGAAATGTATTTGTATTCCGTTGTGTTGAGATCAACGGTAATCTCCTTTTCAACGTTTTTGGTTCCGAGAAGCTCCTCTTCTGTATTGTAGTCAAAGGGGACGTCCGTTATTTTCGGATTTACCATCTGCGAAGCGGAAGAACCGGGGATGTTTCTCGACAGTTCTTTTGGGGCCGCTTTTCTTTTTTCCGGCTTGTTTCTTTCTCCTTGGGGTATCATGGCGACCCGGTCTTTTTCGGGAGAGAATCTCTCCGTGCTCTTTTCGTACTCTCCTGGTTGGACTGCCCCCGCGGGTTTTCTCTGAGCCGTGCTTTTCTTTGTCGGCCGGGGAATGGATCTTGAGAGTTTCGTAGTGTCGTCTATCGTAGTTTCTTTTTTCGCCTTGTGAGATTTATCGGCGAGTCTTGCCGGTTTGTCCGGGGGCTCGGTTTCTTCGGTAACGGGTATCTCGATAAGTTCTATGTATGTTCTCTCAAGCGAGTCCTTAAGACTTTCGGGATCGGGCAGAATCTTCGCGAAGAGAAGCTGAATCAGCAGGAGATTCAGCACGGTTGAGATCAGAAGAAAAGCCGGGAAAGGGACTTTTTTATTCCTCTTCATAGGAGTTTACCGGTATTAGTCGCGCGCTTGGCGGGTCCTGTTTATATTTTCAGTATATTCTGTATAAGAACCCTGGCAAAGTCGGCCGTTTTCAGGCTGCCTCCCAGATCCCGGGTCGTATCGCCGTTTGAAAGAGCTATGTTGTAAGCCGTCTTTATCTTGTCGGCTGCTTCTCCCATGTCCTCTCTTCCCTCTGAATCGGCCAGATACCTAAGCATCATTACCGCTGACATTATTAGAGCGAGCGGATTCGCTATTTCGAGTCCCGCTATGTCCGGCGCAGACCCGTGCACCGCTTCAAAAACCGAGTATTCATCACCTATGTTGGCGCCGGGGACAACGCCGAGTCCTCCGACAAGGCCGGCACAGAGATCACTCATCACGTCGCCGTAGAGGTTCTCAAGCAGCAGTGTGTCAAACAGGCCCGGGTCCTGAACCAGTCTCATGCATCCCGCGTCTATGATGTACTCTTCATACTCGATATCCGGGTACTCTTCGCTTGCTTCCCTTGCTTTTCTGATGAAGAGACCGTCCGTAATTTTCATTATATTGGCCTTGTGAAACACCGTTATTTTTTTCCTGCCTCTTTTTCTCGCGTACGCGAAACCCCACCTGGCGATCCGCTCGCATGCTCTTTCGGTCGCGACTTTCATGCTCATCACGACCCCGGGGGAAACCGTGTTCTCAACGCCGCTGTAAAGACCTTCTGTGTTCTCGCGCACGATAACTATGTTAACGTCGGAGAATCTGGTCCTCACGCCTTCAATGCTCCTTACCGGTCTTACAGCCGCGTACAGGTCAAGTTTTTTTCTTAGTTCCACGTTCGCCGATGAAAACCCCTCCCCTATGGGGGTCGTGCATGGGCCCTTGAGCGCGACTTTATGTTCTCTTATGGCGTCAAGAGTAACTTCCGGCAGGACTTCCCGGTATTTTTCTATAGCCGATACGCCGGCCCTTCTTATGACCCATTCGATCTTGGCTCCGGAAGCGGCGATGATGTTCTTTGTCGCTTCGGCGATTTCCGGGCCGATGCCATCTCCTGGAATTAAAACGACTTTTCTAGCGCTCATAATATGTTTTTATGCCGCAAGTTACGTGCCAACAAATCACCTTCCGTGCCCGCATGTCCGCAAAGCTTTTGTCAGGCACTTCAGCCCAGTTGTTTTAGAAGCAATACCCCAGCCAAAAGCAGTATGAAAAATATAACCGTAAATATGTTGAAGTATTTGTCGATAAGCGATTTCACCCTCGTTCCGAAAATCGAGAGAAGAGCGGCAATTATCGCGAATCTGGCCGTTCTCCCGATCGCACAGGCGGCTATAAAGGTCGGAAAATCGACCTTGAACACTCCCGCCGCCACGGTAAACGCCTTAAAAGGTATGGGGGTGAAGGCCGCGGCCAAAACGGCTTCAAACGCGTTCTCCGAATACTTGCCGCTTACGATAGTGAAAGTCTCTGCGGTTATTATGTGAGAGAGGAAGAAACCGCCGACAAGCTCCCAAACCCAGTACCCTATCAGATACCCCGCTGCCGCTCCCAGTATGGAAAAAACGGAGCAGTAAAGAGCGAAACGGTATGATTTTCCGGGGTTCCCGAGACAGAGCGCCATAAGAAGCGGGTCTGGGGGTATGGGGAAAAAAGACGCTTCCGTGAAGGAGACGATAGAAAGTGCCCAAGTGCCCTGTTTTCTGTCCGCCCAGCCCAGAATCCAGTCGTAGAGACTCTTAAGCATGATTTTCTAATTTTTCTCTGAGTTCTTCGAGGTACTCATAATCAGTCATATCAAGCTTTATGGGTGTTATGGAAACGTAGCCTTCAAGAACGGACACTATGTCTGAGTTTTCAATCCTGAGTGAATCAAGTTCATTTCCGCCTATCCAGTAGTATTTCTTTCCCCTGGGATCCGTGTTTTCCACTATGGGAGCCTCATAAACCCTTTTCCCCTGGCGCGTAACCCGGATTCCCTTTATCTCTTCAAGCGGGAGATTGGGCACGTTAACGTTTAGCAGGGTGTTTTCCGGGAGACCGGCTTTGAGAACGAATTCTGCAGCCACTCTTGAATAATGGGCCGCGGTTGAGAACAGAAAATCCTTTTTTGCCGCAAGCGATACCGCTATGGCAGGGATCTTCATGAGGGTCGCCTCTATCGCGGCGCTTACGGTTCCCGAATAGGTTATGTCGTCTCCCAAGTTGGCGGCCATGTTTATTCCGGATACTACCAGGTCGGGTTTTTTTTCACCCAGAATTCCGTTTACGGCGAGATTAATGCAGTCGGTGGGAGTTCCGTCCACGGAGAATGTCCTCTCCGAGACCTCCTCGATCCTAAGAGGTCTCATAAGGTTGAGCGAGTGGCTCGAGGCGCTCTGGTCGCGGTCAGGAGCCACTGTGTAAACCTCTCCAAGGTGAGAGAGGGCGTCTCCAAGGGCTTTTAGGCCTTCTGAGTTTACCCCGTCATCGTTTGAGAGCAGTATTTTAGGTTTCATGTCTGGGAATGGTCGGGGTGACCGGATTCGAACCGGTGACCCCCGGCTCCCGAAGCCGGTGCGCTACCAAGCTGCGCTACACCCCGAACAAAAAGTTCCGGCTAGATTTTAACCCATCAGGGATTTCTCGCAACAGATGGTCTCGGTACGGGGAGAAAGTCGCAAAAACAACGAAACCTGCCTTAAAATCAGACTCGCGAATTTGATTTGGTCGGGGTGACCGGACTTGAACCGGTGACCCCCGGTCCCCCAGACCGGTGCGCTACCAACTGCGCCACACCCCGTATGAATAGAAGCCGGATCGGAAGCGAACGGGACACGGTATGGCCCGTTTAGAGATCCTTTCTCAGGGATTTTAACTCATTTAGAATTTCACGCAACAGCAGTTTGTCCGTATAGAGGGGGGATATATTGGCACTTCCGCTTTTTTCATCTTTAAGTCTTTTCTGCACTCCGGCTATGGTGAATTTCTGATCGTGGAGCAGGTGCTTTATCTTATGGAAGAGATAAATCGTGTCCTTGTCGTAAAGCCTCTGGGACTTCCTTCTGATAGGTCGTACCTCTTTGAACTCGGTCTCCCAGTACCGCAGGACATAGGGCTTTACTCCTATGATCTCGCTTACTTCTCCTATCTTGAAATAAAGCTTGTCCGGCAAAGACAGATCTGAAAGTATTCCAGACATACTTATATTACATTTAAACAGCAGGAAAAAGTCAAGATATAATTATGTCAATCAGTTATAAGACACCTTTAAAGGACTTTCTATGTATGGGGCAGGGCCCAAGATTTCTCAGGGCGCCGAGATGTTCTTTCGTGGGATATCCCTTGTGACGGGAAAACCCGTATCCGGGATATTCCCTTTCCACCTCGGTCATGATGCGGTCTCTTGTGACTTTAGCGACAATAGAAGCGGCCGCTATGGAGGCGCACTTTGAGTCGCCCTTTACTATCGTCCTTTGCTCGATCGGAAGGGATGTCTTCGCGTTGCCGTCTATGAGGACGCAGTCCGGTTTTTTCCGCAACGCCAAAACGGCTTCTTCCATAGCGAGGAGCGCTGCCCGCAGAATATTTATGCGGTCGATTTCCTCGGCCCCGGTCATGCCGACCGAGTAGGCGAGAGCTTTTTTCCGGATCTGCTGGAAAAGCTCGTTGCGCCTTTTCTCGGAAAGCACCTTGGAATCCCTGAGTCCGTGAATCGGCCGGTTCTCATCGAGTATGACGGCGGCTGCGACTACAGGTCCCGCGAGGCATCCTCTTCCGGCTTCATCGACGCCGGCCACGATCCTCCCGCCCCTTGAAATTCCACTCTCAGTATCTAGAAGACAGTCCGAATCAGACAATTTCCGCGTTAAGTAAGCCCGTAGCTTTTAAGTTCCCTTTCCAGTTTTTCGAGATTTTCTCCCGAAAGTTCGTAAAGCGGGGCTCTTATCTCGGGGCTGATTTTCCCCATAACAGCCAAGGCGGCCTTTACGGGTATGGGGTTTGATTCCACAAACAAAACGCTGTTCAGCGGAAAAAGGCGGTAGTGAAACTCTTTGGCCCTCTCGATTTCCCCCTTGGCAAAAGAATTGTACATTTCCGCTACGTCAGCCGGGGCTATGTTCGCCGTTACGCTTATAAATCCCCTGGCTCCGACCGTTAAAAGAGGGTAGTTAACCGCGTCGTCTCCCGAGAGAAGGACCAGATCTTCTCCGCAGAGATAAATGATCCTGCTTGCCTGCTCGAGCGAACCCGAGGCCTCCTTGATGCCGATTACATTCTCGCAGTCGCAAAAAAGTCTCTCCACGGTTTCCGGCTCTATGTTCACGACAGTGCGCCCGGGAACGTTGTAGAGTATCAGGGGAACAGACGTTTCGTCGGCGATGGTGCGGAAATGCCGATAGATGCCTTCCTGGGTGGGCTTGTTGTAGTAAGGCGTTACCACAAGGGCCGCGTCCGCACCGGCCTGCTCCGCGAATTTCGTGAGTCGCAGGGCTTCCTCTGTGCTGTTTGATCCCGTGCCCGCGACCACGGGAACTCTTCCCCTTACGGTTTCCACGGTGAACTTTATTACTTCATCGTGCTCCGCGTGAGAAAGTGTGGGGGATTCTCCGGTGGTTCCGACCGGAACTATTCCGTGGGTTCCGCTGTCCATATGGAACTCTATTAACTCCCCAAGCCGCCCGTAGTCAACTGCCCCGTCTTTAAACGGCGTTACTATCGCTACTATAGAACCGCGTATCAATTTTTTCTCCGTCCCAAAAGGCTATACCCTAACTTTTTTACCGCAGGAAGAACAGAAAACGCTTGTCGCAGGAATTTTTACCCCGCAGTGCATGCAGAAAAAAGTTTCTCCCCCTCCCGCGGAAGGTTCAAGAGACTGCGCCATTACCTCTTCGAATTTGCCTGAAAGCTCCTCAAACTCTTTTCTGTACTGCTGATGAAACATTATCACGTCTTCTGCGTCAACTGTTTTTATTTCAAGCTTAAGCCCTTTGCTTTTGGTGGAACCGAACTTGTGATGTGTTATGGTGTCAAGCTCTATGTCTCGGAGAACGTTCGCTTTAGAACTGTTTTTAAGTATCAGGACCCTTTTTTTCGTAAGCATAAGGATGCTTCTGAAAAAAGTGTTTCTGTCTACCCAGGCTCTTGGTTTATAAGTGCAGCTGAGGGCCGGAACCGTGAGCAGAACGGGGTCGTCTTCCCCGAGCAGCTCTTTTAGTTCATCGGAGTCAATCCTCGGCGGCGCGAGGAAGAAATCCGAAAGCCTTTTCCAGATACCTGTCTCAGACATGGTCTTGAACCAGAAGCTCCGCTATCTGCACGGCGTTTAGCGCCGCGCCCTTTCTTAACTGGTCTCCGCTCACCCAGAGGGAAAGACCGTTCTCAAGCGTGTAATCCTCCCTGAGTCTTCCGACGAAGCAGTCGTCTTTTCCCGAACTTTCAATTGGCATCGGGTAGTCGAGATTCTCAGGATCGTCAACGAGCGAGACTCCGGGGAAATTCCTTATGGCTTCCTTTGCCTCCTCCACGGTGATTTTCCTTTCCGTTTCCAGGTTAAGCGAGACCGAGTGGGACCGGAAAACCGGAACCCTCACGGTTGTCGCCGTGAGGAGTATCGAGTCATCCCCCAGTATTTTACGCGTTTCGTTGTGAAGCTTCATTTCTTCTTTTGTGTAGCCGCTTTCCGTGAAAGAGTCTATGTGCGGGATCACGTTGAAGGCTATCCTGTGGGGAAACGTGTTTGTTTCTTGGGGGGACTCTTCGCTCTCGGACCAGCTTCGCACCTGGCTTTCAAGTTCCGCTATTCCGCCGGCTCCAGCTCCGGAGACCGCCTGAAAACTGGTTGCGACCACCCTTTTTATTCTTGATATGTCATGAATTGGCTTAAGGGCCATGAGGGTTACGGCAGTCGTGCAGTTTGGATTTGCCACTATCCCCTTTTTCTCGTGAAGCGCTGCCGCGGGGGCGTTTATTTCAGGTATTACGAGGGGAACCTCAGGATCCATGCGAAACGCCGAACTGTTGTCAATGACCACCGCTCCGCTTGCGACGGCGCAGTCCGCGTATTTTCTGCTTCTCTCAGAGCCTGCTGAAAAAAGCGCTATGTCTATGCCGTCAAATGAGTTCTCGTCGAGCACAGAGACGGCTATATCCCTTCCGCAGAAGCTGTATTCTCTCCCGCGGGAGCGCTCGGAGGCGAGAAGGCGAAGCTCTCCTACGGGGAAATTTCTTTCCGCGAGTATATGCATCATCTCCTGTCCCACGGCGCCCGTGGCACCGGCTATTGCGATGTTGTACGCTTCTTTTCTTTCCATTTTCCGATCAGTCCGCCTAGCTGCGATACTTGGATTCGATTCCGGCTACTTTTTCTATGTTTTCCTTCTCCGAGGGATCTGGTTCACTCTGGAACCACGCGTCTAGGATTTCCTTCGCTATGTCAGGGGATACAAGACGCAGGCTCATGGCAAGTATGTTCGCGTCATTCCACATGCGAGCGCCCGCGGCCGTCTTTGAATCCGTGCACAAAGCCGCCCTTATTCCAGGGACCTTGTTCGCGGCGATGCTTACCCCGGTTCCCGTTGAGCAGAAAAGTATTCCCTGGTCGCATTCGTTCTCAGAAACCCTCGCGGCCACCTGTTCTGCGACTTCGGCCCATTCCACGTTTTTGTCCGCGAGCGGTCCGAAAAGCTCAACTTCCATGTCTCTTTTGCGAAGTTCCTCTATTACCTCGTCGGTGAGAGCGTTTTTTTCGTCACTTCCAACGGCTATCTTCATTGTTACGGGTCTCCTCTCTCAGATCGAAAAACATGCCGATTCATTTTTATATAAGTCTATACCATAATATGGCGGCAACATCACGGGTCAAGCAATCTGCTAGCTGGGGTGAGTTGCCCTGCTGAGAATTTTTACTCAACAGAGTAATTTCAAGGCAGCGGGGAGCCGAATGGCAGGCAGGTTTTTGCTAATATTTCCGCGTTTTGCACATCTGACGAAGTTAACTCAATGTTTAGCTTTTGATTGGTGCTGAGCTGGGCAGCACGATCTCGAAACACTTTAAGTGCACGAAGTTGTAACGGGTTTTATTTTAGGATAAGATCAACAACTTGAACATGGAAGAAGCAGATATGTTTTACCGGCGAAATTCACAAGGTTATATTGGCACCGACAATCCTTCATATCGTGAACTTGGGAGGGGTTGTGTTGCCTACTTACAAAGGCGATGGCAGAAGTCATGCAGTCGGGTTGGCGTTTTTCTCGTTGCCCTTGCAGCTTTTGCAGTGCTGTCGCTGCTTGCCTGCTTGGACGACAGCGACGATCCGAGCAGCATTGCCGACCAGCTCAGAAAAAATGCCGAGGCGTTTGAGTACACGATTGGCAAGACCGGCGGGGTGATGATGATTGCGACCACCTCCCAGCCGGCTACCCTGAACCTGGCTATCGCGAACGACACCGGATCGACAGGAGTTCTGGGGTATCTCTTCGAGGGACTGACCGAGACCTCGTGGCTCACTGACGAAGTCGAACCGTTGCTGGCCGAGTCCTGGACCCATTCGGATGATGGCCTGACCTGGACTTTCTCCCTGCGCAAGGACGTGAAGTGGCACGATGGAACACCTTTTACGGCACAGGACGTGGAGTTCACCTTCAAACGCATCGTATACAACCAGGACATAAGATCCAGCGCCGGGGCAACATTCAACTTCCGGTTTCTGGACGAGGCTACAGGAACTTGGAGAGAAGAGAAAATGACCGTTACGGTGCTTGACGACTATACGGTACAGTGTGTCTTGCCGGTACCGTTTGCTCCTTTCCTGCGCTCCATGGGCACCGCTATCTATCCCAAGCATATTCTGGAACCGTACGTGGCCGACGGCACTTTCAACGATGTATGGGGAATAGACACGGATCCGGCCGAAGTTATCGGCACCGGTCCCTTTACCATTGAACGTTATGTCCCCGACGATCGCGTGGTCCTCAGCCGCAACCCGGACTACTGGCTCAACGATAATGCGGGCAACAGTCTGCCGTACCTAGACAAAATCGTTCACCTTATCGTCCCGGACCTAGAGACCGAACTCGCTAGGTTCAAGGACGGGGAAGCAGACATTCATGGTGTGTCTGGCGAGGAGTTCGCGGAACTTGAACCGCTGCAGGCGGAGGGAAATTTTACTATCCACAGGAGGGGTCCCAGCTTCGGGTCGGAGTTTCTGGCTTTTAACATGAACCCCGGCAACTCGGATACGATGGAACCCTATGTGGTGGCTGACAAGCTTAAGTGGTTCCAGAATACCCAGTTCCGCCGGGCTGTCGCACACATCGTCGACAAAGACGCGATCATACGTGACGTACAGCATGGACTCGGCTACCCGCAGTGGTCCTCCGTCAGTCCGGCCGCGGGTGACTTTCACAATCCCGGCGTGCGACGATACGAGTACGACATCGCCAAAGCTAACCGCATCCTCGATAATCTCGGCTGGGTGGATACCAACGGGGATGAGATTCGCGAAGACGATGCGGGCAATACGATTGAGTTCTCTCTGGTAACCAACACCAATTCCAGCGTACGTGAAAAAATTGGGAAGATCATCCAGCAGGGTCTTGGGGAGATCGGCATCAGGGCGGATTTCAGGCTGGTCAGATTCAGAGAAGAACTTCTTCCTCAGCTGACAGAGTCCTATGACTGGGAAGCCGTTATCATTGGCTTGACCGGGGGAGCGGATCCTCATAGCGGCATTAATGTCTGGCATAGCAGTGAGAATCTGCACCTTTGGTATCCGAGACAGCCGCAGCCGGCAACGGACTGGGAAGCCGAAATAGACAGCCTTTACATAAGGGCGAGCCAGGAACTGGATCGTAGCGAACGCATAGCGCTCTACCACCGCGCTCAGGAAATCGTTGCCGAGAACGTGCCACTCATCTACACAACGCATTCGGAACGGCTGACCGCAGTCCGAAACGTCTTCGGCAACACGACACCCACATTGTACGGACTTTGGGATATCCGCTACCTCTATCGAACTGATCTATAGCAGTGCTCCTGAGCCTCGGAACAACGATCGATGATTCCAGGTGCCCCGCAGTGCGGATGGAAAAGGGTTTTTTCTCTAGGGGGATAACTGTCTGTAGGGGGGTTCTTTCCTTGACAGCAATTCCCTAGTATTTATAATGATACGCTTAATAAAGAGTGGGCTTTTCGCTGCTTTTTCCTTAATTGTAAGATTTGCATCTCGATTAATCAGCCCAGCATGGAGGTAGTATCAGGTGAAGATAGTGGTTTTTATAACACAGACGCAGGACACCGAAGCAAGGATAAAGGTCGGTTCCTCCGGCGATTCCATAGACACGGAAGGCATGAAATGGATCATGAATCCTTACGATGAATTCGCCGTCGAGGAAGCCATCAGGACCAAGGAGGCATACGGGGGCGAAGTTGTTCTGATCACAGCGGGCCCGCAACGTGCCTCACAGGCACTGCTTCAGGGGCTTGCAATGGGCGCCGATTCCGCGGTGCATGTTTCGGATGAAGCTCTCGGGGAAACCGTGGATTCCCTAGTCATTTCAAAGCTTGTCGCTTCGGAACTCGCAAAGATTGAAGGGGTAGACCTGATTTTCACGGGGATGAAAATTATTGACGAAGAATCCGTACAGGTTGGTATACAGATAGCCGAAGAACTTGGAATTGCCCATCTTGCGCTTGTAAGCAAGGTGATCGACGTAAAGCCTGACGAGAAAAAACTAGTCTGCCAGAAAGAGATCGATGGCGGAAGCGTTTCCGTCGAGGTTTCCCTTCCTGCCCTTATTACTTGTCCCGACGCTATGAACGAGCCCCGCTACGCTTCCGTTCCGAACATAATGAAAGCGAAGAGAAAACCGATGAAGATGGTTTCCCTCGATGATGTGGATTTCGGTTCTCTTGGTATTGGCAGGGATGCAGTGGGTAAATCCGGGGCAAAGATAAAAACGGTCAGTCTTGAGGTTCCCGAGGTGGAGAGAAAACTGAGAATCATAAAGGGAAGTGACGAGACCACGGTCAAGGGAGATGAGATTGCCGAGTCCGCAAAAGAGCTTGTTAAGCTCCTGAGGGATGACGCGAAAGTCATATGATCCGGGATATTTGGGATCGCTTTATCAGAAAGTATCGCTAGGAGGCTTGAATTAAATGAGTAGTGAAATCTGGGTTGTTGCTGATATCAAAGCTGACGGACAGGTAAGAAAAGTGACGTTTGAAGTTCTTTCCGAGGCCAGAAGAAAACTCGGGGGTCCGGTCTGCGCTGTGCTGCTAGGAAGCGGCATTTCGGACAAGGCTTCTGAGCTTGCAAGCTATGGAGCTGAGAAAATCTACGCGGTTGACAATCCCAATCTGAAGGATTTTAATCCTGACGGTTACGTAAAGTCCCTTTGCGAACTTATAAAGAAACACTCTCCTGCGGTTGTGCTCTCCGGCAACACGGCTTTTGCGGAGGACTACATGCCCAGGGTCGCTTCGGGCGTTGGTTCGGGGCTTGCCATGGACTGTATTGATATAGGCATGACCGACGACGGAAGGCTGAGGATAAAAAGATACTCCCACTCAAGCAGGGCCATATCCACCCAGGAGTTCAGCGGCGACGGAAGCGCGATGATCGCCACCGTGAGGCCCAATTCCTTCAAGGAGGAAGAGGCTGCCGGCGCCGGAGAGATCGTGAACGAGGATGCCGGGGTTACGGACGCCGACATAAGGATCAAGGTGCTTGAGATGAAAACCAAGGAGTCTGACCGGCCCGAGCTTACCGAGGCGGAGAGGGTGGTTTCCGGCGGCAGGGGTCTTGGGAGCGAGGAGCACTTCAATTACATATACGATCTCGCGGATCTGCTGGGCGCGGCTGCGGGAGCGACAAGGGCCGCGGTCGACGCGGGATACTGTCCTTATGACATGCAGGTCGGCCAGACCGGAAAGGCGGTTTCTCCCGTTCTATACGTCGCGGTCGCAATCTCCGGATCGGTACAGCACTTCTCCGGCATGGGCTCTTCAAAAGTAATAGTTTCCATAAACAAGGATCCCGAAGCTCCGATTTTCGCGAAGTCGGATTATGGGATCTGCGGAGATCTTTTCCAGGTTCTTCCTCCGCTTACAGAAGAACTCAAGAAAGCCTTGTCCGAGTAACTGCCCGTCACACTATATCGACGACTTCAGCTTTTTCCATGGGCCTGCCGAGAAACCTCGACGCGATCGAGGTAAAGGCTTCCGAATCATCGGTAAGGTAAAACGACATCTCTCGCGCTTTGCCGTTTTCTCTGAGAAGTCCCCGGGTCCCGAGTATGTTCTCAGTCTGCTTAGCGGTCTCTTCCGCCGAGTCAACAAGCCTTATCGCTTCGCCCATGACCCCGGCGATCGTGTTTTTAAGAAGAGGGTAGTGGGTGCAGCCGAGTATCAGCACGTCTATTTCTGATTTTCTCAGGTCTCCAAGATATTTCTCGGCTACTAAAGCAGCGGTCTCGTCATTTTCCCACCCTTCCTCGGCCAGCGGAACGAAAAGCGGGCAGGGTTTTGAGTATATCTCGATCGGAGAGGAGCAGAACTCCCTCAGCTTTTTCTCGTAGGAGCCGCTTTTTATTGTCGCCTGGGTTCCTATGACCCCTATTTTCCCGTTGACGGTAAGCTCCGAGGCTCTTTTCGCCCCGGGTTCAACGACTCCGATGACGGGAATATCCAGGCTCTCTTTAAGCATCTCTATTGCGTATGCGGATGCCGTGTTGCAGGCTACGACCAGAAGCTTTATGTTTTTCGAGAGAAGGAAATTCGTAGTGCTTTCAACGTATTTTCTTACGGTTCTTTGGGATTTCGTTCCATAGGGAACCCTGGCTGTGTCACCGAGATACACGATGTTCTCTTCGCAAAGAAGATTCATTATCTCCTTTGAGACCGTGAGTCCTCCTATCCCCGAATCGAAAATCCCTATCGCCTGGTCTTTTCTTTCTTCCTTCATTTTTGCTGCCGTGCCCGCGTACTTGCTCCGAGGATGGGAAAAAGACAGATTCTGAGTCCTCCGGGGAGGACAATCAACTTTTTTCCTTTGATCTTGAGCTCACTTTTTTGTATTCGTTAAGGTAATCATCGGCGAAGCGTCTGGCTCTTTTCACCCTCTGTTTTCTTCTTTCCTTTCTTTTCTCCGCTTCTTTCCAGAGACGGATTTCATAGGGAGTCTCAGGGGTGAATTCCGGGACCGGAATGGGGTTTCCGGATTTATCCACTCTCACGTAGGTAAGAAACGCCGTGCACGCGTGGGATGATTCTCCAGACTCGGTATCGTACGAATCGACCTTGATTGCAAGTTCAAGCGACTTGCTTCCCACGTATGTGATACCCGCCTTGAATTCGATCAGATTTCCCACGTTAAGCGGGGCGTAGAAGAAGAGATCGTCAAGAGACCCGGTAACCAGAACTCCCTTGGCGAACCTTTTTGCCAGAATAGCTGCGCTTTCGTCGATATACTTCATGAGCTTTCCGACGGACATGAATTTCCCGTAAAAGGCGTCTTCCGGGAGTACCATCTTGGTGGTGTTGAAAATAAGCCTCGTGTTTTCCGTTTCATCCGCTATGTTGGAGACGTTGCTTTTCCTTTTCCTTAATTCAGGAAGTCTCCGCACTTTCCTTTCCTCGGCCCGGGCTATGAGTTCCTGCTCAACCGTGCTGGATGCGGCGAGCTTCGCTCCTATCTTTCTCGGTTTTATGTTTTCGTCTACCGCGACAAAGGCCATGTAGGAGAGGGTTATGAGTTCTTTTTCTTCGGTCTCCCCGTCTTCTGAGTGCACTCGTACCGCGACTTCAATGGACGAGTCTCCAACATGCTCAACCCAGCTTTCAAGAACTACTATCTCCCCGATTTTTACCGGGTTAAGGAAATCTATGCTGTCTGTGGCTCCGAGAACCGCTGGCCCGTTTGCGAACTTAAAGGACGTGATGCTGCCGGTGAGCATGATCCAGTCCATGAGTATTCCCCCGTGCAGGGTCCCGTGGTTGTTCGAGTGTTCCGGAAGAACGTACTGAACCATCTTGTTTGCGCTTTCACGTATGGAGATCATGGGTTTCTTAGCCGCGCGTCGCCGCGGCGCACGCTCCTGGAGAAGTTCAGTCCGATTCTGCCTGGAGAACTATATTTTCCCCCTCGATGGAGAAAATCGCCTTGCCGCCGCCTGAAAGTTCTCCGAAGAGAATTTCCTTTGACAGCTTTTCCGCTATCTCGGAGTTTATTACTCTTTGAACGGGTCTTGCGCCCAGCTGGGGATCGTAGCCCCTGCGGGCGAGGAAAAGTCTTGCCTCGGGCGTAAGACTGATCGTTACTTTTTTCGGGACGAGCCTCTGCTGAAGCTCTCCGATCATCTTGTCCACTATTCTCTCCACTATTTTTATATCAAGAGCGTTAAACCTGATGATTTCATTCAGCCTGTTTCGAAATTCGGGGGAGAAATACCTGTCTATGGCTTCTCCGCTTTTGTCCTCAAACTCTTTTTTTGCAAAGCCGACATTCCTGTTCATGCTTTCCCTTGAGCCGGTGTTTGTCGTGAGAATCACAATTACCTGGCGGAAGTCCACCTTTCTTCCGTTTGAATCCGTAAGCGTCGCGTGATCCATTATCTGGAGCAGGATGTTGTATATGTCCTCGTGCGCCTTTTCGATTTCATCGAGCAGAAGGACACAGTGAGGAGATTTGTATATGGCTTCTGTAAGCTGTCCTCCCTGATCGTAGCCGACATATCCCGGTGGCGAGCCTATAAGGCGGGAGACGGTGTGTTTTTCCATGTATTCGCTCATGTCGAAACGTATGAATTCGACTCCCAGGAGTTCTGCGAGCTTCTTCGCGAGTTCCGTTTTGCCGACTCCCGTCGGTCCCGAGAACATGAACGAACCCACGGGTTTTTCCGGCTCGCCTATGCCGGCGCGCGACATCTGTATGGCGTTTACGAGCTTGTCTATGGCCTCGTCCTGAGCGTAGATGAGTTCCTTCAGGTTGTCCCCGAGGCCGTGGAGAAGGTTCCGGTCTTCGACTTTTACCGACTTGGTGGGTATTTTCGCTACCTTCGCCACAAGCTTTTCCATGTCGGATACTTTTACCTGCCTAGTTACCTCGGGATCAGGATTGCGAAGCTTCACCGCGGCACCGGCCTCGTCCATTATGTCAATCGCCTTGTCCGGAAGCTTTCTGTCCATTATGTATCTGTCGGAGAGCTCTATGCACGCCTTTATCGCCCCCCGGGAGTATTTCACGTTGTGATAATTCTCGTAGTGGCGCTTCAGTCCGAACAGGATTTTTCCGCAGTCCTCAACCGACGGCTCATCCACGCTTATTCTCTGGAACCTTCTTGAAAGCGCGTGGTCTTTCTCGAAGATGATCCTGTACTCCTTAAGCGTCGTAGTTCCTATGCATTTTATGTCGCCTCCGGCAAGGGCGGGCTTAAGCATGTTAGACGCGTCAAGGCTTCCGCCGGAAACCGCCCCGGCGCCTATGACCGTGTGGATCTCGTCTATGAAGAGCACGTTGTCCGGATCCTTCTTGGTTTCGTCTATGACGGCATTGAGCCTTTCCTCAAAGTCTCCCCTGTATTTAGTTCCGGCCGTGAGGGTTCCTATGTTTAGGAGGTGTATCTTGAGGTTTTTCATCACTTCGGGAACTTCTCCCGAGACGACCCGGTGAGCCACTCCTTCCACGATCGCCGTTTTTCCCACTCCGGCGTCTCCGACGAGCACGGGGTTGTTTTTCTTTCTCTTGCCTAGAATGTGGATTATCCTCTGGACCTCTTTTTCTCTTCCTATCAGCGGGTCGATGTTCCCGTTGCGGGCTTTTTCGATCAGGTCCGTGCAGTAAAGCTCAAGGGGGTTTTTGGTCTCGGTCTTTTTCGTTTCCTTCTGCTGTTCCTTGCTGCTCGGGGATTTCTCCTGCTGTTCATCCGGTTTCTCGCCTTTTCCGTGGGATACCTGCTTTACGACGGTGAAGCGGGTAAGTCCCTGGCGGTTGAGGAAGTACACAGCGTGCGATTCGGGAACCCTGAACATGGCAACCAGTATGTTGGCCCCGGTTATTTCTTTTCTCTCCGAGCTTTCGGCGTGCATCGAAGCTACCCTGAAGATGTACTTGCTTCCTTCGGAGTAGGTCGGTTCCGGGAGATGGGGAGAATCGATTGAGGATATGTTTTTAGTTAGATGCTCTTCTATGTCGTTTGCGAGAAGTTCTGTGTCGACGTCGCACTCTATGAGCACCTCAGCAGCGACCTTGTCTCTTGTGAGTTCAAGAAGTATGTGCTCCGGGGTAATGAACTCGTGCTTGCGGTTCTTTGCCTGCTGGTAAGCCCGGTAAAGGGTTTTCTCGAGTTCTTCAGATGCCACCATGTCAGCTGTCCGCCTTTTGAACTTCAAGTATGCATTTTAGCGGATGTTCATATTTCTCCGCCAGGTTTTTCACCTGTTTCACCTTCGTGGTAGCTATGTCGTAGGTGTAGCAGTCGACGACGCTTTTTCCCTTCGTGTGAGCCTCAAGCATTATGTTTCTGCTGTCGTTTTCGTTCTTGAAAAACACCTTCATGAGAACCCACACCACGAAGTCCCTCGGCGTGTAATCGTCGTTTAGCAGGACTATGAGATACATATCCGGCCTTTTTACGCGGATATCCTCCCTTACGACCTGCCTGGGATCCTGTGTATGAGTCGGGTTCTCGTGCTCAGACATGGCGAGTATATTATACGATTTTTTGCTGGGATTTGCCACCGCGGGCATGCTTAAGCGGGGAGTGGCGGTTGTACTCCGAGATGAGCGAGCGCATGTAGGGTCTTTCTCCCCGGAGGAAGTTGTCTATGGATTTCTGCGCACCGGGGTTAAAAAACAGGTGGGAGCTGTAAACGGACACTGCCTCGAAACCGCGCAGGAACTTGTGCTCGCCCTGGGCTCCCGCCTCAAAAACGTTTATTCCGTTGTCTATGGCAAACTCTATCGGCCTGTAGTAGCAGCACTCAAAGTGAAGATATGGCACCTCGACGTTGCATCCCCAGTATCTTCCGTAGAGCTTGTCGCCTTTTCTGAAATTGATGGTGCCGCCCACAGGGCGCCCGCCCGCCCGGGCGATCACCAGCACGGTCTTCTCCCTGTACGTTTCGAATACAAGATTGAAAAATTCCCTGTTAAGATAGGCGCTTCCCCATTTTCTTGAGCTGGTGTCAACGTAGAATTCCCATATGGAATCAATGTGCTCGCGGCGTATCTGTCCTTTCTCGAGCACTTCGATCTCTATGCCCAGTTCCCCGAGGCGGCGTTTTTCCTTCCTTATCTGTTTCCTTCTCCCCGAGCGAAGGTCTCCGAGAAAGTCGTCGAAACATAGGTAGCCCGAGTTGCGCCAGTGGTACTGGCGGGTGAGTCTCGAGAGAAATCCGCAGTCAGAAAGCAGTTCCTGCTCCTCAGCAGTTACGAATAGAAAATGCACTGAGGAGAGGCTCTTAAGGGAACATATCTCAACCAGTTTCTCTACAAGTGCCCGCCCGCATGTTTTGTAATCGTAATCCCCATGCACGATTATTCTAGGGCCGGTTGTCGGGGTGAACGGTACACCGATGACCGCCTTAGGATAGTAGCTGAGTCCTGCGTCTTGGTAGGCCCGTGCCCACTCCCAGTCGAATATGTACTCGCCGTAGGAATCGGTTTTCAGATAAAAAGTGACCGCCCCGACCAGCTTTTTTTCTTCGCGCAGCAGAAGATGGCGCGGTTCCCATCCGGTACCGGTACCCACGCATCCGGATTTCTCAAGAGCGAAAAGAAAATCAAACTCGAAAAAGGGGTTGTTATCGGGCTGGATGGAGTCGTATTCTTTTTTTTCAACCTCAGTTATAGAATAGCAAATCTGGAATGCAGTTTGTTTTCTGGATAGCTTTTTTCGTGCTTTCATTATCTGCGACCGGTGAGTGAAACCTCGGTCTATTTTTAAACAATGATCTCCGTCTAGAAAACTACCTCATGGACTGATTGTTGTCATACCGTGTGATTACCTGTGATCCGGGAACATGGATTTAACCGTACTACCTGATTTCAGCCATTATGAGCTATAATGATAGCCTGTATTAGAGAGGAATATAATGAAGATAGCTATTAGTAAAGCGAAGGCGAAATTGTCCTCACTAGTAAATGCGGCCTCGGCGGGTGAAGAGGTGATCCTTACGAAACATGGTAAGCCCGTAGCTGAAATAAGGCCGCTTCTGGCCGGGAAGAAGAGCCCCGCTGAAAAACTGTCCGCAATCCGAAGCATAGCGGCAAAGACCGGAAATAAGCGTCTAGGCGATGTTTCCGCGGCAGAAGCCGATAACTTCCTATATGATGATACCGGATTGCCTTCATGATTTCTGGCGAACAAGGCCGATGTCGCTGAAAAATAGCATAGGGTTTGTTTATTTCTGTTGAGATGATCAGTCTGTCTGGTATATGTCATTCCTTTGCCGGTAAGGAGCTTTTCCGAAACCTTGAGTGGAGTGTAAAAAAGGGAAGAAAATACGGTCTTGTAGGCCCAAACGGGTCTGGTAAAACCACTCTGCTTGAGATCGTAATGGGGCTAATGGAACCGGAAAAAGGACAGGCCTCCATTCCCTCCGCGCTGACCGTGGGCTATCTGCCGCAGATAATGGATCTGGGAACGGGTGATCTTACGGTGCTCTCGGCGGCCCGCGCAGGCGATCGCGACGAAGGCGAGGACGGTTCTGAAAAACCTGTCCACGAAACCGAGAAAATCCTGTTCGGACTGGGTTTTACGGAGGAACATCTCTCCCAGAGGGTCTCTTCTCTTTCGGGCGGCTGGAAAATGCGGGTTGAGCTTGCGAGGATACTTCTTCTGAAACCTCGGGTTCTTCTTCTCGATGAGCCGACGAATCATCTTGATATAAAAAGCATAGAGTGGCTTGAGGGGTACCTTGGAAGCTACCGCGGAACCGTGGTTCTGGTATCCCACGACAAATACCTGCTTGACCGCATGGTTGACACGATAGCTGAGCTTGACGGCGGGGCGATAAGGGAGTTTCGGGGAGATTATTCCTCTTACCTTGAGAGAAAAGAACAGATCGCGGCGGTCGCTGAGGCAACCGCGAAGAACCGGGAGAGAAAACTCCGCGCACAGCGCCGCTTCATAGAGCGGTTCAGGTACAAGGCTTCAAAGGCAAGGCAGGTGCAGAGCAGGATAAAAATGCTTGAGAAAATGGAGTCCGCCCCGCAGCCCCCGGAGACCCAAAGAACCCTTGAGTTTGATTTTCCCGCGCCCGAGCGTGCGGGACGAGTGGTTTACGAAATAAGCGATTTTTCAAAGGGATATGAAACTCCTGGCGGCACAAGAAATACCGTTTTTCGAGACTGCCCCGCACTTCGCGTGGAAAGGGGAGACAGGATAGCCGTTACCGGGAGAAACGGCGAAGGGAAGACCACCCTGTGTAAGATGGTTGCGGGCGTGGAGAATTTCTCCGGTCAAAGCCGTCTCGGCCATAAAGTAACCCTCGGCTACTACGCACAGAATCAGGACGAGATGCTTAATCCGCAGAACACGGTTTACGAAGAATTCATCGGGGCTTATCCTCTTTTCTCCCAGACCGAGGCGAGAACACTTCTGGGCTCATTTCTTTTCAGCGCTTCCGATATAACCAAGAAAGTCTCTGTTCTCTCGGGCGGCGAAAAAAGCCGCCTGTCCCTTCTCAAGATTCTGGTTTCCCGCTCCAATTTTCTGGTTCTCGACGAGCCCACAAACCACCTTGACATGGCCTCGAGAGAGGTGCTTCGCCGCGCTCTTGAGGAGTATTCCGGCACTTTTCTGCTGATAAGCCACGACAGGTATTTCATTGACAGTCTCGTGAACAGGACATGGTACGTGGAAGGGGGAGGGGTTGAGACGTTTATCGGCAATTACTCGGAATTTCTCGAGAGAAAGGCTCGTGAATCCGATAACGAACAGGCGCTCACCGAAGTGCAGGACGACGAACCCAAGAAAAAAACCGCAAAAGCCCTTGAGGCTGAGCGGCGCAACCGGCTTTACAGGGAACTTCGCGAAAAGGGCATAGAGAACATGGAGGACTGGACGCTTCTTTCGAAAAAGCAGATGGAAAATGCCCTTTTGGATCTCGAGAGCAGAATATCAGAATGCGAGACTGAAAAAGAGGATATGGAAATGTTTCTTGCGAATCCCGAGACTTCCCCCCAAGGCATTAAATGGGAAGAAAAAACAAGGCAGCTTGGTGAACTTGAGGAGAAGCTCTCCGCTCTTTACGGCAGGTGGGATGAAGTGAGCGAGCACATGCGGAAGAATTTCAGTTGAGGGTAGTGCAGTTTCTGTCCCGTGATTTTTTCTTTATAACCTACTTTCCGCGCAAAAAATTTCCTTGTTTTTCCGAATTTCCGATTTTCGGAATTATCATCCCTGCTGCTGAGGAACAAGACTACCCCAGTAGTCCTGTTCCGTCATCCCCAGCAGCTCAAGCACTTCTGTCTGAAC
>CAYSDX010000014.1:0-29188 GCA_964429945.1 uncultured Spirochaetia bacterium
GAGGCGCTTGCGTAGTTGAGTATGTCCATACAGGGCAAGGGGTTTGAGAAGGGGCAAAAAACTTTTTACCCCAGGATTCCCATAAAAACCCCTGAAAACCGCCTGATTCACCCCAAAACCTGAAAATTCCACCCCAAGCCCGGACCGGTTGAGTGCAGCCGAGGGGGGGGGTCAGAAACTTATCAAAAACACAAGTAACCTGCTGATATTACTTGATATTAATGTCGCCATGGGTTAGAATTAAAGTATTCATAAACTTAATCTTCCCGGAGGAACAAACCCATGACGACACAAAATAATCTACCCTTTTGCTGGGAACAAGTCGATAAGCTCTCAGACCTAAGACGTCTCGAACTCGTTCTCGATGCCCTGCCCGATGACGATATCATACGCGCCCTCTCGGCAATGCGTAAAAACGGCCGTAACGAATACCCGGTATATGCAATGTGGAGAGCTCTTATTGCCGGCATAGTCTTTCAGCACGAATCAATCGAGTCGCTCACACGGGAGCTTGACAGGAATTCATCACTGCTTAAGATGTGCGGGTTCTGTCCCATACCCCTGCAAAGACCCGCCAGGTACGAAGTCAAACCGGGTGAAGGCGAAGTTATAGCCATAGACTTCCCTCCCCGAAGTCCCGCTCCTAAAAATCACACCTTCTCCCGGTTTCTTCTGAACATAGTAAAGATTGAAGAAGAGCGGGGACTTATCTCAAAGATGATTGCCACGATGAGGAAGGAACTTATGGAACTGCTTCCCGACTTCGGGAAGCGTCCGGGTTATGACGGCAAGGCCATAGAAAGCCACTGCACGGGACAGAAGAACCGCAAGAGTGGGGAAACCTCAGATCCTGATGCTGACTGGGGCAAGCATGAAACCAAGGGGGTTGACTCAAACGGCAGGCAGTGGACGAAGGTAAAGATCTGGTTTGGTTACCGTCTGCATGTAATAGCAGATACAAAGTACGAGATACCGGTTGCCTTCAATCTTACCAGGGCTTCTGCATCTGAGATACGTGAACTTGAAAGAATGACGGAGAGTTTGTTTACAGAAGACCCGGAGATAGAGGGAAGATGCAGATACCTAAGCGCTGACAGGGGTCTTGACAGCGGGGAGTTTAAAAAGAAGCTCTGGGAACAGCACCAGGTCCGTCCCGTTATAGACAACAGAGAACTATGGAGACAGGAGAAGGAGGGGCAGAGTTATGTAGAGGGGCAGAAGGTAATGAGACCTCTTGGGAGCGTACACGACAATATCTTCTACACGGAGCGTGCGGAGATACTGTGTCGCTGTCCTGTAAGAGGGGAAGAACGCAAGATGGTGTTCAGCGGTTTTGAAAAGGACAGAGGAAGTCTGAAGTACCGTTGTCCTGATGCTGTGTACAATTTTGGCTGTGAGGGATGGGAGAAGTGTCACGGGGATGCGGGATGCGCAACCAATGGTTACGGCAGGGTGGTGCGTGTGCCGCTTGAGAAGAATCATCGTATTTTTACCCCCACACCGCGAAGCAGCGTTACATGGAAGAGGGAATACAGACGCAGAAGTTCCCTTGAGAGAATATATTCAGGAATGGACAACAGCTTCGGGTTTGAGAAGCACTATATCAGGGGCAAAGCGAAGATGACTGCCCGGGTGGGTTTGGCTCTGGCTGTGATGATGGCG
Organism: uncultured Spirochaetia bacterium; assembly: GCA_964429945.1. Lineage (GTDB taxonomy): Bacteria > Desulfobacterota_D > UBA1144 > Nemesobacterales > Nemesobacteraceae > Nemesobacter. Next base: position 1,663 of record CAYSDX010000014.1, read on the forward strand.
CTTGCAGTTGGTCACATAAAGGCAGGCAGGCCTGAGTGTATGAGGTCTCTTGCAGGTGGGAGTTGGGCCAGGGCTGGATAGTATCCAGGTGATTAAGCAAAAAATTCAAGCAGTAATGAACTCTGTATGGACAGCTGCGTCCGCTTGTTGGCAGGGACTGGTGATTCTGCAGGGTTTGGCGCTGAGTTACGTCCGGATGGAGTGATTATGGCTTGCAGAGTGCCGGACTGCCGTGTCAGTTGGGTTTGTGCTCGGAAACATCAACACAAAAAATCGCTACAGCGCAAATCCCTCAGATGCTACTTTGCTTGACATAATCAAGGTTTTAATTACAGTTTTCGTTCTATTTCTTCTGTCGCGGGGTGGAGCAGCTTGGTAGCTCGTCGGGCTCATAACCCGAAGGTCGCGGGTTCAAATCCCGCCCCCGCTACCACAATTTCTTCAACCTTTTCACCCTCAATATAATGGTGCTATGCGGGTGATTTGTGTTTCATTTTTGAGTTTGCTCGGGTTATAATTGGTCAATACGGGTTCTTTTTAGAACTCCCACTTTCTATAAAAAGGTTGGATATCTCTATTGCTTGTTATGGTGTCCCTTGCCTTGTTGCTGGGAGTAATCGGTCAGATGCTCTCCATCAGGACAGGGTTTCCAAGTATCGTATTTTTTCTCATTTTCGGGGTTCTCGTAGGACCGGAATTTTTATCTCTGGTCCATCCTGAGGAATTCGGAGAAGGGCTTGAAATAATAATAAAGCTCTGTGTAGCGATAGTTCTTTTCGAAGCTGGACTTAACCTGAACAAAGAAGAAGCGCTTAGCCACGGAAATATAATACTGCTGCTGATAACCGTGGGCGGGCTGATTACGATGATAGGCGGAGCGGTCTTCGCGCGCTTTGTGGCCAATCTTTCCTGGGAAATGGCCTTTGTTTACGGTTCTCTGGTCATAGTAACCGGTCCGACAGTCGTTCAGCCCCTGCTAAGAAGATTCAAGGTCAAGCCCAACCTGAAGCACATACTTGAATACGAAGGAGTGCTGATTGACCCTATCGGGGCGTTGATAGCTATTTTTGTAGTTGAGATAGTCCTCATCGAAAGCGGCCACACCGCGTCCGGCTTTTTCCTCGGATTCGGAGGCCACATGACGGAGATAGGTCGGGTAGTGCTTCTTGTCGCTTACAAATTTATAGTAGGAGGTGTCCTAGGTTTTCTCGGCGGCTACGCGGCGACCCTCGCAGTTAAGAGATTCTATATCTACATGGAAGATTTTGTAGACCTTTTCATGCTCGCCTCCGCACTTGCCGTCTACGGGTTTGCCGAGATGTTGGCTCCGGAGGCTGGGCTTGTAGCAGCCATCGTCTCTGGAGCTATAATCGGAAACCTGAATATTCCGGAGGAAGAGGAAATGAAGAAATTCAAGGGCAAGCTTACGATTCTCGTCATTTCCCTGCTCTTCATTTTTCTTGCGGCAAGCCTGAAGCTTGACTACATAAAGGATCTGGGCATCTACGGTCTTTTGGTCGTGTTCGCTCTGCTTTTCGTTGTGCGTCCGGTGGAAATATTTCTTCTCTGCGTGCGTTCCGGTCTTTCGATCAGGGAAAAACTGTTTCTCTCGTTCGTTTCTCCAAGAGGAATAATTGCCGCGTCAATAGCCTCGATTATCGCCCTGGAACTGCAACAGCATGAAATTGAAGGGGGCAATACAGTCCAAGGGCTGGTTTTTCTCACAATAGCAATCTCGGTTCTGCTCCAAGGGGGGGCGGGAGGCTTCGTTTCGAGAGTGCTTGAGGTTAACGATAAAAGAAACAAGGTGGTGCTGGTAGGGGCTAACAATCTCTCAAGGCTGCTGGCGAGACTTCTTGAAAGAACCGGCAAGGAAGTCCGCCTGATAGACACAAACAGAAGGCTTGTTGAGATTTCCAGGTCAGAGGGACTAAAGGCAGTTGAAGGAAACAGTCTGACCGTGGACGGACTTGAGAAAACGGAGATTTCTTCCCCGGATACTTTCATATCTCTTACAACGAGCGACCATGTGAACGTTCTTGCCTGTCGTCTGGTGAGAATAGACTTCAAGGTCGGCAGCGTGTGCGCACTTTTAAACAGGCTGGCAAGCCCTTCTGATACTGAGGACATGGAGAGGTTCAGGGTTCCCCTTGCTTTCGGAAAAAAAATTGACGTAATGGACATATATTCGAAAATTACCGAGAAGGAATATGTCGTTTTCAGGTCCCGGATCAGGAAAGAAACAATCGATAAAATGGATTCTGAGAAATCGCTTCCCGAACACCTGATTCCGCTTATCGTGGAGAGGGGAAGAACCGACGAAGTCTTTGTTTATCATGAAGGCTTTAACCTTGAAGTGGGTGATATCATATCCATTCTAGATGTGGACCCGCTTTCCTCGAGCCCCAACGTTCTCGGGGAAACGGAAAAAGAGCTAATTGAAGTGTAGAGGTGAAGAGAAGATGAGTTCCGAGATGAAATCTTTCGAAGACCTGCTCGATGAAATAAAGAAGATTGTCGATACGCTTGAAGCTGGGAAGCTGCCTCTTGATGAGTCAATTGAAAAATTCGAGCGGGGGGCAAGCCTTATAAAGGAATGCTACTTAAACCTTGAAAGCGTAAAGAAGAAGATAAGCCTCATAGTGGAAAAAAACGACGGCACTCTCGATCTCGAGGATTTTGGCGACGAAAAGCAGTAAATGAGTTTTCATATAAAAAATTATCTCGACGGAAGAAAAGAGATAGTCGATCGTGCCCTGCGGGAATACCTGCCACCCGAGGAGGCCGAAACAAAACTCCACCAATCAATTGTCTACAGCATCCATCCCGGTGGAAAAAAGCTAAGACCCGTTCTCTGCCTTGCCGCCTCGGAACTTATATGCGGAAGCCACAAAAACGCCTTGCCCGCGGCCTGTGCCATTGAAATGATCCATACCTATTCCATCATTCATGATGACCTGCCCTCAATGGATGACGACGATACCAGAAGAGGAGAACCGGCAAACCATAAGGTGTTCGGAGAAGCCGTGGCCACATTGGCAGGAGACGCTCTTTTAACTGATGCCTTCGGTCTGATGACGGAAAAACTCCTCGAGGAAGGTGTATCCCCGGAACTTATATTGCGCGTGATTTCAGTCATTTCGAAGGCTGCGGGGTCAAAGGGAATGGTTCTGGGGCAGGCATTTGACCTTGAAATGGACGGGAGTGAACATCTGTCAGTTAACGAGATCTCAAATACTTACCTAATGAAAACGGCAAAAATGATTGAAGCGTCCGTTCTTAGCGGGGCGATGCTCGCAGGAGCGGGGGAGGGGGAACTTTCAAGACTTAAATCCTATTCGGAGAAAATAGGTGTCGCCTTTCAGATAAAAGACGACATTCTGGATGTTGCAGGAAGTGATGACACAGCTCAGGAGTCAAGAGAGAAAGCCGGAGCGAAAAAACACACCTACGTATCGGTTATGGGAATTCAGGAATCAGAGGCCAAAGTCTCTGAGCTTACGAGCCAAGCCATAGCCGAACTTGAGAATTTTCCAAAAACCCCGAATCCCCTAAGAGAAATAGCCATCTGGTTACGTGAAAGAGAAGAATAAGACAAGGCTCGACAGCCTCCTTGTTGAAAAAAATCTGGCCACAAGCGGAAACCGCGCCCGCGCGCTTATAATGTCGGGGCGGGTCAGGGTTGACGGGAAAAAAGTGGAAAAGCCCGGAACGGCCGTAAAAAAAGATTCCGAAGTTATCGTGGAGCAGGATTCCAGGAGGTTTGTAAGCAGGGGAGGGCTTAAGCTTGAGAGGGCGATAACGGAGTTCAACATAGATGTAAGCGGGAAAGTCGCCCTTGATATAGGGGCCTCAACAGGCGGCTTTACGGACTGTCTTCTACACTTCGGGGCCTCCAGGGTTTACGCCTTTGACGTGGGTCACAGGCAGATTGACTGGAAACTCAGAAATGACAGACGGGTCGTAGTAAGAGAAAAGATAAACTGCAGGTATCTGCAAGCCGAAGACGTCGGGGAAAAAGTCGAGATAGTGACGATCGATGTCTCCTTTATTTCGCTTACGATGATAATAGAACCCGCCGTTTCTGTGCTCGCCGATAACGCAACGCTGATCGCTCTTATAAAACCCCAGTTCGAGATAGGCAGAAAGGATGTCGGAGCGAAAGGAATAGTAAGAAACGAAGACAAACTAAAAGAAGTTAACAGTAAAATAATATCTTATTTGAGCGGACTAGGATTCAAAGTTAAAGGTATAATTGAATCTCCTATAAAAGGGTCAGGGGGGAACAGAGAGTTCTTGGTCTGTGCCTGCTGGGCCGTACCTACTTCTTTCCCCAGTCCTTGAGAAACCTCTTGAGTCCTATGTCTGTAAGAGGATGCTTGAAGAGCTGGGTAAACACCCTGTAGGGAAAAGTAGCGACATCGGCTCCCATCTTGGCCGCTTCCACTATGTGCATGGGATGTCTTATGCTCGCTACCAGTATTTCGGTTTCGTAGGCGTAGTGCGCATAGATTTCGCAGATATCAAGCACAAGGTCCATTCCGCTTGATGATACGTCGTCAAGCCTTCCCACGAAGGGGCTTACGTAAGCGGCTCCTGCTTTTGCGGCTAAAAGCGCTTGGGAAGGAGAAAAAACAAGGGTAACGTTAACGTTTATCCCCTCGTCGGAGAGGGTTTTCGTGGCTTTTACACCATCTTCGGTCATAGGGAGCTTAACAACTATATTTTCATCTATTCCCGCCAGTCTTCTGCCTTCTGAAATCATCTGAGAGTATTCGGTGCTGAGCACTTCCGCACTTACCGGGCCTTTTACTATATCGCATATCTCCTTGACCAAATCCTCGAAACTCTCCTGGCTCCCTTCCTTGGATACAAGGGAAGGATTTGTTGTCACTCCGTCCACTATTCCAGAGGCCGCGGCACTCTTGATTTCTTCTAAATTTGCGGAATCTATAAAGAACTTCATTAATTTTCTCCTTAGGGAAAGTACCCTCTCAGACCATTATAATAGGTAGTTTGAATAATATTTCAATCAGTATAAACTTGAGGATTCTTTAACAATATCTCAGAACTGTGATAGAGTCAGGGTTTATAGTTCTGGTGTTAAAAATCATCAAGGAGGAATAGGTTTATGAAACACAGAATCGGTATTTTCATATTAGTTATTGCCGGGAGCCTGCTGGTTTATGCGTCAGCTCATGCCTCGGGTTCGGCTGCTGCGGGCCAGGGCATCAGTCCCAAAAGCGCTTATACGCAGGGCAAGGTGATCACGTTCAGCAAGCTTGTATGCTCATCTTGTCCCTTGCAGAAGGGGGATTTGGACCGGGACCGTGCAATGAGTCTGAAAAACAGCCTCGAGGCGCGTAACATGTCGGAAAAACCCGGTACGCCTGATGACGAGACCATACAGGTGCTTTGCCCAGGCAGTAACGCCACCGCATGCGAAGATGGGGTGGACGAGCAGGAACTCGTTAACTACTATTTGACGCGTCGTTACAATCTGTAGCGGTGTCGGTTTTTCAAATGAAATAAAGAGAGGAGACTAACTATGAAAAGATTTTACTTGATCGCTGTTGCTACGGTTGCATTTGCTTTTAGCTACGGGTCGTCCGCGTTTGCAAGCGGTTCTGCATGGCTTCCCGCACCCGGAGAGGGTTCCGTTACCCTGTCTTACGTATGGCAGAACGCCGATGAATTCTATAAAGGATCCGTAAAGGGAGATACCCCTGCCGGAGAAGACCTGACTCAGCAGACAGTCTGGGTTAATGGAGAGTACGGGCTTTCGGATTCAGTCGCGATAGACTTCCGGGCAGGTTTGGCCAGAGGTTCCTTTATCACCGGGGACATGATACCTGCAAAGGAAGAAGAGGAAAACGGCTTGACCGATATTAATCTCGGCGCAACTTGGCGGATTGCTGACGAAATGGTGAACTCGGGGCCAAGTATCGCTCTTCGCCTCGGGGGGACAAAGTCCGGAAGTTATGATACCGGTTATATAAACTCGATCGGCGATGGTGCGGACGGATTTGAGTTCTCGGGCATAATCGGCAAGTTCATTACCGATAATATAGCTGTATCAGGAGAAGTAGGTTATCGATACCGCAATGAGATTCCGAACAATGTCTTCGTGAACTTGTCCGGCGGCATATTGCTCATGGAAAGGCTCGGGGTAAGCGTAAACTACGGATTCACAAACGCAGAATCCGGACTGGATGTCGGCGGTCCCGGTTTTGCGCCCGACCGTTTTCCTGAAACTGAGGAAGATATCCACGTGCTTGGTTCCGCGTTGAGCCTGGCCCTGTCGGAGCAGATAAGTCTGGGAGCTTCATACGGAAGAGTCATTGACGGTCGCAATACCGCGGCGTCTGATATCTTCAGCGTATCCCTCGGGTACTCGTTCTAGAGAGGTCTCGGATTTATCCTTATTCCTGAGCCCGGAGACCAGGGAGTCGTGGATCAGGGGCAGTTAAGACTCCAGTCGTATTCGTAATCCACCGCTCCGTTGAAGCTCTTCAGGCGTTCTGCAAGTTCTTTGTCGGCGTAACGAGCAAGGTGTTTTATAACGCCTTGCTCGTTATTGCCGAAGTCCTCCACGTACCAGTCGTAAATACTGGAGACGATGATGAAATCATCCTCCATGAAATCTACCCCCCGTTTCTGATTTACGTACTTGCGTGCACCGGCATTGAGCAGTGTCTCGGTGTTTTTGGCCGTAAATGCTGTCCTCCAAAGATCAGGACAACCGTAACTGGCGCAACTCAAACCGTAGTGAATAAGGTTATCCTTCCAGATAGGGCGAAGGATATCATTCTCAATATTATCCAAAGTCAGATCCTGACCGGCCACCCTGGCACGGTCTTCTTTCCAGGGACCTGAGCACTTCGAACCCTGAGCACGGTTCCAGCATATGTCGCGTATGGAATCAACCGGAAAGGCGTCCACTACCACCTTTATCGTCAGGGCGTTGTAGAGATTGATCCAGTAAGCTTTCTGCTCCGCCCGGGAATAGGTTCTAGGGTCAAGTCCCTGTAGGTAGTTTAAGTACTTGGCCAGCTTTGAGGTGTTTTTTGCGTTTGCCTTAAGCGCGGCGTAGTCAAACTTGTTAATACCGGAGCTGTGGACACGCAAATAAGCGGTAAGGATATCTTGCCAGGCACCGTGATCAACCTGTTTTACGCTGGTTTCGTCGCTGGTTTCCCAAAACGAGGTCGATTTCAGCTTGGTGGACCCTGCATCCGCGTTGCCGGTCGACAGCACTGCGACAATCATAATTGCGGCAACAAAGCCCATCCGCATTCTGTGCCTGGTTCCGGTGCGAACTGTACTCGCGATTTTTCCCATAGTATTACAGGTATGTTCTATGGCAGTGCATTCACCACAACAGATATGGAAAAAAGCCTCTGCCCGTGTTATAAATTTTCTTGCTATAACAGGTTACAATTTTACCGTTTTAAAACCAAGTCATTTTGCTCTTTCAGCGCCACTATTCTCTATGCTCTGCACGCTCTTGGAAGAACATCTGCTTGCTTCTGACTCAGAACCCGCTCTGGCAGCTCTTCCATGTCTGAGATGACATCCACGCTAAGTGTGCGCGGGCAGCCCGGCACCACGGTGCGACGATGGGTGGACATAACCGGATTCTGGTGCGCATTGGGTTACGGCGCCTTGGCATTCCTTGCCCGGCAGCCCGGAGGGCCCGAGCTGTCTTTATTTTTTCTTCTGGTTGTATGGACCGGCTTGCCGGTATTCGGTCTCTACCTCTATATCTCTCGAAGCGGAGAGCGATTCCCGCTTGGTCGCATCTTCTTCTGGGCGGCAGTGTTCAGGGTTTGCGGCCTGATCGGCGGCCCCTTTTTCGAAGATGATTTCTACAGATATCTTTGGGACGGTTACCGTTTCGCGACAACCGGAACGCCTTACGGCGTTGCGCCGGAAGCATTTTTTGTCGACCCCGGAGTTCCGGCAGTTTTTCACGGGGTGCTTGACCGGATTAACAATCCCGAATTGCCGACCATCTACGCCCCGACCACTCAGTTCGTCTTTCTGTTCGGCTACTGGCTGTACCCGGGCAGTGTCACGGCACTGCAATCGATTCTGATTGTCGTTGACCTAGCAACCGTAGCACTGCTTCTGCGCCTGGCGCCCGTTGGAAACGTCATGCTCTACGCATGGTGTCCGCTGGTTATAAAGGAGATTGCCTTCACCGCGCACCCTGACGGGGTCGGTGTCTGTCTGCTCTTAGCAGCAATCGTGCTTGCCAGAAACCATCGATGGCGAAGCACCGCCGTATGCTTAGGTCTGGCCATGGGTGCCAAAGTGTTTGCGCTGGTGCTGGTACCGCTGATACTGCTTCGTGCCCGGGTTAGGTACTGGGTTCTGTCCGTAGCGGTGGTTTTGGCGTTGTACGCGCCGTTTGTTCTGAGCGGGGGCACTGATATGGAATCACTTGGGGTGTTCGCGCGGGAGTGGGAGTTTAATTCGGCGTTGTTCGGCCTACTTACAACCGTCTTGGGAGCATTTGAGAGCAAACTGATACTCGGTCTGGCGTTTGCTGCCTTTTGGATATTCTACGCCGCGCATTACCGTAAAAACGGTGCAACCGGCATACCGCGGGGCGACTGGCTTTACGGAGCACTGCTCGCTGTGTCGCCGGTTATAAATCCGTGGTACCTGCTTTGGCTTCTGCCTTTTTCGGCGATATTTCCGAGTGCCTGGGCGTGGACGGCATCGCTTGCGGTTCTGATAAGCTACGTAACCGGGCTTAACCTAAACGAATACACCATGCAACCGTACCAGCAAGCGGTATGGGCGTGGCCGCTGGAATTTGCCCTGATCCTGCTGGCCCTAGGCTACGACCTGTTGCGGCACCGGAGGTCAGATTCAGACGGCATGGGTTCTGGGTCGTCCGAACCGCGCCTGAAACATTGAATCATGCCATATCTTTTAATTTCACTTGTATTGCTGTCCCTAAAATACCTGACCAGAGCGGAGGGATTTCCCAATTTTTACTTTATATACTTAAACGAATAAACGCATACAAGCCTCGCAACGAGGAACGCGAGGAAGAGTTGCCCGGTCATCGCTTCGAAAACAGCTATCAGTCTTCCGACAGGAGTTAGAGACGTTATGTCCCCGTATCCCAGTGTCGTTAACGTCGTGTAGCTGAAATAAATGAATTCATTTATCTCCTTGTGGTGATGGTAAGCGTCCGGCAGCATGCCCGAAAAAATGGCTCCGGGAAAAACTTCGTTGATAAATCCATATAACGTAGCCCACATAAGTCCGAGCAGAAGATAAATGCAGACTGCCCCGTACAGGGTATTTGACGTTATCTCATTTGACCCGATAACCATCCTGACCAGAAGTACAATCAAGTAAAAAAAGAAGAAAAAATTCAGATAAACAAGCATGCTCGCCGGAAAAAACCATTCGCAAAATAGCCACGGTATGGCGAGGAGCAGCAGTATTATTAACGATCTTCTGCTTGTACACGCCGCGTAACCGCCAGCGGCAAATACAACCATGCCAAAAGTGCTTAACAACGAATGTGCATACTGATAGCCTTCCAAAACGGCGGTAAGAATCAGCAGAATCAGCAACATACACATGAAGTTAAACATCCTGTAGCTTTTAAGTAGGAGGAAAATTCTCTCTGATATGTTTAAATTGCTTTTACTGTCCATAATTCTTCTCCTAAAAATCTGAGACTAGACCATGAAGAGACGAGTCTCGGCGTTTTCTGTTTTTAAGATTGTTTTTCAATTTTGCACGGCATTAAGCTAAATAGACTAAAACAAAAATACGCGTATAGGGCAAGCAAATTTTAAACTTGGTTATGGCTCCCTCACGAACTCGAATCCTCAATTAGCAAGCACAGGTCCAGACCCCAAGAAATTATTCGAAAAATATTGTACAATTTTCCCTCGGCGGAGATAAGAATGGAACTCTATATATCAATGAAGGCTGAGAACATAAATCCAACTATGTTCAAGCACGTAACAATGGATATGCCTTCACCCCAGAATAACGGCTATTTCATCGCGGAATACAGGGAGGCCCAAGAGGAAAGAATACTCATCCTCCACAGGTATTCCTCAATACTTGAAAAAAAACTCCAGAAAGTCGGGTATTTTCTTGTGGAAAAATTCAACAACGGGATAATCGTCAAGAAAAAAGTTGATGAATCAAGAGACTACATGGACGAATGGGAAGAATGGGTGGAGTTTTCAAATGCTTTGCTTGAAGAATTCGAATCTTTTTTCGATAACGTCTGATAATCGAAGCAAGAAGAATTGACCGGAAATCCCGAATTCCTGGACCGCGGCGCAAACGCAAACACTTCCGTCAAATAAAAATGCAGGAAAAAATAAACTACAAAGACACCCTTAACCTTCCCAGAACCGATTTCCCGATGAAGGCCAACCTGCAGCAGAAAGAGCCTGTAATCCAGAAATCCTGGGATAAGGAAAATCTCTTCGCAAAAATCCGAGAGAGAAACCGCAATTGCGAGAAATTCCTTTTCCACGACGGACCCCCTTACGCGAACGGTCCCATTCATCTGGGGCACCTGCTTAACAAAGTCCTCAAAGACCTGGTCGTAAGGTCAAAGATAATGGAAGGATTTAACGTGGAATTCGTTCCCGGCTGGGATTGCCACGGTCTTCCGATAGAACACAAGGTCTTAAAGGAACTCGGAGAAGACGCGGCTGCCATGCCGACACTTTCAATCAGGCGCAACTGCAGCAAGTACGCGAGGAAATACGTAAAAACGCAATCAAAGCAGATGATCCGCCTCGGCACAATCGGAGATTACGAAAAACCCTATCTGACTATGACCCCCGATTATGAAGCCGGGGTGCTTGAAGCGTTCTCACAACTGCTTGAAAAAGGGCTTGTCTACAGGGATCTGAAACCTGTTCACTGGTCAATCGAAAACCGCACCGCCCTTGCCGAGGCTGAGCTTGAGTACCACGAAAGAGAGGATAAAAGCGTTTACGTGCTGTTTGAAATCGATGACCCCTCAACGTTGCCCGCGTCCCTCAACGCGGAGCATACAGAGAAGGTATACCTTATAATATGGACCACGACGCCCTGGACTCTTCCGGCGAATCTCGCTGTTGCCGTGGCGCCGAAGGGCAGATACGGTCTTTACAGGTCCCCAGACGGTAAGAATCTTATTGTCGGCGAAGCTCTTTGCGAAGAAGTTTTCGATAAATCCGGAATAGAAGATTACAAGAAAGTCGGTTCCTGCCTGGGAGAGAAGTTCTCAGAACGGGGAATATCGTGCATCCACCCGTTTATTGACAGAAAATCAGTTCTGGTCACGGCCGATTACGTGACTTTCTCAACGGGCACCGGGTGTGTCCATACGGCCCCGGGTCACGGCGATGAGGACTACAGAACCGGTCTTCGGGAAGGACTAGATATTTACTGCCCCGTTAGAGAAGACGGCACTTTTGATGATACTGTACCGGAGTGGATAAGAGGGAAGGGGGTCTGGGAAAGTAATAAAATAATAACGCAGAGGCTTGCCGACACCGGAAACCTTTTTCATTCAGAACCCTACGTCCATAGTTATCCGCACGACTGGCGAAGCAAGACACCTACCATATTCAGGGCGACAGATCAGTGGTTCATACACATGGACAAGCCGTTTGGCGAGACAGGACAAACCCTGAGAGAAATCGCCATTGACGCAGTCAGGAAAAACGTTGATTTCTACCCCGACTGGGGCAGAAGCCGCCTTGGCGGAATGCTTGAGTCAAGACCCGACTGGTGTATATCAAGACAGAGATCATGGGGACTTCCGCTTCCGTACTTTACGGACGGAGAGGGAAGGGCGGTCATGACGATGAAGATGGTTCTCGCCGTCGCCGAAAAAATAAGAGAAAGAGGTTCCGACGTATGGTTTTTCTCCGAGCCGCATGAACTTCTTGAAAACTACGACCCGCAGGACGACCCCGAAACCCCGCCCTGGCTTGAGTCAAAAGAAGACGTCGAGGTTCTTTTAAAGGGCAGTGACGTCTTTGACGTATGGTTTGAGTCGGGCTCTTCCTGGAACTCCGTTCTTAACGCGAGGGATCTCGGATACCCGGCGGATATGTACCTTGAGGGCTCAGACCAGCACAGGGGATGGTTCCAGTCTTCGCTTCTTGTGGCCTTGGGAGCAACCGGAGAGCCACCTTTCCGCGCGCTTTTTACCCACGGATTCATGGTGGACGCCCGGGGCAGGAAGATGAGCAAATCCGGAGGCAACGCAATCGAGGTCGAAGACATACTGAGCAAATACGGGGCCGACATATGCAGGTGGTGGGTGAGTTCTCTTAGCTACTCAAACGACATAAAGGTCGATTGGGAGTTCTTTGACGTCGCCGCGGACGAATACAGAAAAATAAGGAATACCATACGATTTCTGCTCGGAAACCTAAGTGATTTCGACCCGGCGGAAGACAGTGTTGAATTCAATGAAGACGACAGGTATTCGATTGATCATTGGGCGTATTGCGAGTTCACCAAGTTCGCGAGTGAAACCGCGGATGCCTACTCGGGTTTTCGCTACAAGCAGGCAAGCGACCTCATTTTTTCTTTCTGCTCCGATGAGATGAGCGCTGTTTATCTCGCATGCATAAAGGACAGGCTTTACTGCGAGAGGAAAGACAGCAGAAAAAGAAGACGCGCCCAGACGGTCATGTACCAAATAGCCGACGGAATTATAAAGTTTCTCGCTCCGGTCTTGGTCCACACTTCATTTGAAGCCTATAAATCGCTGAAAAAGGACAGCGACGCGAATGTACACCTCGGAACATTCCCAAGCATCAAGAGAGTTGAGGCCGGCAAAAGCTGGAACGATGTTATGGATACAAGGAAATTATGCCTCAAGGCTCTTGAGGACGCGCGAGGGGAGGGCGGTATGAATAACCCCCTCGATGTGGCTCTTGCTGTGACGGTCGAAGAAAACGTTTACGACGAGATAAAGAAGTTCGAACCGGAACTCGAGGATCTTTGCGGGGTAAGCAGGTTTGAGGTCTCGGCGGGAGACGAAATCCAGGTGGAATTGATGGATCTTTCTCAGGAGCCAAGATGCGAGCGGTCCTGGAAGAGGGGGAAGACCGTAAAGAAAAGGTCAAACGGAAGATTTCTCAGCGAAAGGGATGCCTCGGCGCTTGGGCTCTAGTCCGTTTTTACCGGGCAACAAATCCGCAGCAGCTTTAGCAGTGTAGAATTATCCAGGAGGCCAAGTGAGTCTCCTTCCGCCGAGAATATGTATGTGCAGGTGAAAAACGCTTTGCCCTGCATCCTCATTCGTGTTAACGACAAGCCTGTATCCGCTCTCGCTGAGCTCCAGCATCGAAGCTATCTCTGAAGCCTTGGCCATAAGATGTCCCAGGATCGCCTGATCTTCAGCCTCAACGGTTGCCATTGAGATTATTTCCTTTTTCGGTATCAGAAGGACATGAACGGGGGCCTGGGGGTTTATATCTCTGAAGGCCAGACAGAGCTCGTCTTCGTATACTATGTCGGCCGGAATTTCCCGGTTTATTATCTGTGTGAAAATCGTACTCATATGATTGTCTCTATTCTATCTACGAATATGTTGACTCTGTTCTTCTCGCTTTAATATCAGTTTCCACCAGTGATTCTATTAAGAACAAACAAAGTGTCAAACACGCCCAGAAATTGTACCGCGCCGACCGGTTACTGAGTCGGAATTTCCGAGACGATATTCACGGATAGTCTGTTAAAAATAATTCAATTTGCGCAAAATATTGATAATTGCGCAAAAATCTGTTTTAATTACGCATAACCATACTTTAATTGCGTATAAAAGAGTTTTTAATTGCGCATAATTGCATTTTGGTTGCGTATATCTCTATGTACGGTACTGGATAGAAATGGCAAAAAGGATGCCGGAAGAAGAATTTCAAGCTATCGAAGCCATTGTGTCAATGTTCCCGGATGGAACAGGCATTCGAGAAATTGAGAACAAACTTGATGAGAAGGTTCCTCGTCGCACGCTCCAGTACCGCCTGAAGCATCTTGTGGACAAAGGCCGTCTGCTTACTGATGGCGAGAAACGCGGAGTTAAGTACAGACTTCCCGTAACAAGAGCGGTATATGGGGAAATTCCTAACAAAGACGCCGAGCCCGGAGAATCATTCTCGGAGGGCATAAATGAAATCCGGAAATATATTCGTCAACCCATCGAAACTCGAAAACGGGTGGGCTACGACCGAAAGTTTCTTGATTCCTATCTGCCGAACACAAACTTCTATCTTTCCGAAAAAGAGCGGGAGCATTTGAGGAAAATCGGCACCCAGGTTGCGGAAGAACAACCCGCAGGTGTTCATGCGAAGCAGATTCTCAACCGTCTGCTCATAGATATATCATGGAACTCAAGTCGTCTTGAGGGTAACACTTATTCCCTGCTTGAAACCAGCCGGCTTATCAATTTTGGCAAGGAGGCCGAGGGGAAGGATCAACTGGAAGCTCAGATGATCCTGAATCACAAAGAAGCGATTGAGTTCCTTGTTGATTCCGCAGCGGAGATCGGCTTTAATCGCTACACTGTTTTCAATCTCCATGCGTTGCTGGCGCACAATCTTCTTGCCGACCCTAAATCGATCGGCAAGCTGCGACGCATCGCCGTCGGAATCGGGAAATCTGCATTCCGGCCACTTGAAACGCCTCAGCTGGTTGACGAGTGTTTTGACCAGCTCCTCGCAAGCGCCACAGCCATCAAAGACCCGTTTGAGCAGTCCTTTTTCACTATGGTGCAGATCCCCTACCTGCAACCGTTTGATGACGTTAACAAGCGCTTGTCACGTCTTGCCGCCAATATCCCACTGATCAGGGAAAATCTTATGCCACTCTCTTTCATAGAGGTGCCAACCGACGCATATACCGAAGCGGTTTTGGGTGTTTATGAACTTAAAGAGATTGCCCTGCTGAAAAACATCTTTATCAAAGCGTATGAATCTTCGGCTTTACGATACAGAGCGGTAAGACAAGTGATCGGAGATCCCGACCAGTTCCGAATCAAGCATCGCGAAGGGCTTTTTCGTATTGTACAGGGAATCATCCGCGCTTCGATGAACAGAAAGTCCGCGTTTGAGCATATTGAGGACTGGGTGGGAAAAAACATTGAATTTGAAGACAGGGAAACATTCAGGGAAATCGCCGAAAACGAGTTGATTGCCTTGCACGAAGGAAGTTGTGCGCGTTATAAGGTTGCTCTGCCGGAATTTCAGGCGTGGCAGGAGGTCTGGAACAAAAAATCGTTATGAGTTCATCGGAAAAACAACAAAAGATCCGTCTTTTCATAAGCTGCCTCGTGGACAATTTCTTTCCCGAAGTAGGGGAAGCGATGCTGAGAGTTCTCTCCGGTATGGGTCTTGAAATTGAATTTCCGCAAAACCAGACATGCTGCGGACAGCCCGCTTTTAACTCTGGTCACAGAAAAGAGGCCGAGAAAGTTGCTTGTCACTTCCTCGATGTCTTTGGTGGCTCGGATGAGGCGATTGTGTGTCCCTCGGGTTCATGCGTGTCCATGGTAAAAAACTACTACACGGAGCTTTTCCGTGATGATCCAGGAAGACTGTCCTGCGCGGAGAAAATCTCATCCAATATCTATGAGTTCTCCGAATTCGTCTTCCAGAAAAAAGAAACAATCAGTCTTAACTCCACATACAGGGGCAAGGTCACGTTTCACGATTCCTGCCACGCGCTTCGGGAGCTCGGGATAAGCTCTCAGCCCCGGGAACTTATCAAATCCCTAAGCGGAGTTGATCTGGTTGAAATGAAAATGGCTGATGCCTGCTGCGGTTTTGGAGGAACCTTTTCCATCAAGTATCCGGAAGTATCAAAATCCATGCTTCAGGAAAAAACGGATTCAATCTTAAATTCAGGTGCTGGCGCTGTGGTTTCAACCGATATGGGGTGCCTTATGAACATAAAGGGGCTTGTATCCAGAAAGAAACTGCCCGTAAAGGTGCTTCATCTGGCCGAACTCCTTGCCTTTGAGGACTCTAAATGATTACCGAACGCATAGATTTCAAGAAAAACTCAGTAAAGGCCCTCGGGGATCCCAAGCTGAAAAAGGCCCTTGTGGATTTTACCGACAGATCAAGAGCTTCCAGACAGGAAGCGGTAAGCGGGGTCTCCGAATGGGAGGAACTAAGGTCTGAGGCCAGGCGGATAAAAGAAGAAGTAATCAAGAACCTGGATAGCTATCTTCTGGAACTTGAAAAAAGCGTTACTAGGGTAGGGGGCAAGGTGCACTGGGCAAAAGATGCCGAAGAAGCTTCCGCAATAGTGGTCGATATAGCCAGAAAAAACAACGTCAGAGACGTCGTGAAGAGCAAATCGATGGCCACAGAGGAGATAGAACTTAACAGACACCTCATATCAAACGGGATAAACACCGTGGAAACCGACCTCGGAGAGTACATAGTACAGCTCTGTGACGATCATCCTTTCCACATAATCACCCCCGCAATCCACAAGACCAAGGAAGACATATCAAAGCTTTTCTCCGAGAAATTCGGCGTGCCCGAGTATGAAGAACCCCAGAAGCTCACAAACATAGCGAGAAAAGAGCTGAGAGAGAAGTTTCTCTCGGCCGATATGGGTATTTCCGGTGTTAATTTCGCCGTGGCTGAGACGGGAACCATAGCAATAGTCGAAAACGAAGGTAACGCCAGACTCGCGACCACCTTTCCTGATATACACGTGGCCATCATGGGAATAGAGAAGATCGTCCCCAAGTTCGAGCAGCTTTCAATTTTCCTCAGTCTGCTTGCAAGAAGCGCTACGGGTCAGAAATCCTCCACCTATGTTTCTCTCATAACGGGCCCCAAGAGGGAAGGGGAGAGTGACGGTCCCCGGGAGTTCCATCTGGTTTTTCTTGATAACGGAAGAAGCGATATCGCGAAATCAGAGGAAACCAGGGAATCGCTTTACTGCATAAGATGCGGAGCCTGCATCAACATATGCCCGGTTTACAGGCAGGTTGGGGGGCACAGTTACGGATGGGTTTATTCGGGACCGATAGGGGCAATAATAACTCCGCAGTTAAACGATCCGGAAAAAACCGCAGATCTGCCCTTTGCATCTTCTCTTTGCGGGGCGTGCAGGGACGTATGCCCTGTAAAGATCGATTTTCCCCATGTTCTTCTATCTCTTAGGCAAAAAGTGGTAGAGAAGAACAGCAAAAAGCCGGACCCGGCAACATTTATGGAGAAGATTTCCTTCCGAGTCTGGAGTTTCGTCTTCAGTAAGCCGTTTTACTACAATCTTGCGGGGAAAACTATGATCCTTCTGCAACATTTCTACAAAAAAGATAATGAATTACAGAGACTTCCATATCCTTTTTCAAAGTGGACTAGAGAGAAAAACTTCCCAGTTTTCTCGAGAAAACCTTTCAGAGAGAGATGGAAAGAGAAATATCATGGCAAAAACGGAGTACCAAGATGATTTCTAAAGAATCTAAGGCACTTATACTGCAGAACCTACGTTCTACATTAATAGAAGAACAGGAGATCAGCGAGAGCGCAGAGAAACTCTTTTCAAATCCCGGATTATCCATTGATCAAAAGAAGTTGGAAAACGATTTTATAGAAAATTTCAAGATGGTATCCGGGGAAGTTCATCTACTTGGAGAAGAAGAGGAGCTGATTGAGAAAATAAACAAGCTTATCCAAGAGCTTGATGCCCATTCGGTTTCCTTCTGGAACATGAACTCCCTGAAATCACTTGAATTTACCTCTGAAACCGATCTCTCAACTGCAGATATAGGGATAACTGGAGTTGATTTCGCTATTGCCGAGACTGGAACTCTGGTTCTCCTGTCCGGTCCCAAGCAGCCGAGACTTACTTCGCTTCTACCTCCTGTACATATTTCGATACTTGAAAGGGAAAAGATTGTCGCGAATATTCACGTTCTGTTTGAGAGGTTAGGAGAATTCTATGAAAGTTATGATAAATTGTGTTCATGTATTTCTTTTATAACCGGCCCAAGTAGGACGGCCGATATAGAACTTAACCTTACATTGGGAGTTCATGGCCCAGGAAGAGCAATAGTTGTAATTGTCTAAAAAACTTATTACCTTTTATCTCTAACTACCTTTAATTACTGTTAAATATGCCTTAAATGATCTATTATCTCGAGCCATTCAACAAAAATATTCAGTGTCCGATAATGTATATTATGTAAACTTATATAAATCTATGGACAAATCTGGGGAAGCTAGCTGATAAGCGCCCTATTTTGCCACTGCGCTTGATTTTTTCTCATATGTCCGGATGATTTTCTGGAAATATGGGAATTTTATAAGCCATGCCTATTTACGAATATCAATGCCAAAAGTGTGAAGGCGTCTTCGAGATACTGCAGGGCTTTAACGATAAACCTGCCAGAAAGTGCGAGGAATGCGGAGGAAGACTTAAAAGACTCATCTCTGTTTCCGCTTTTCATTTGAAAGGCTCGGGCTGGTATGAAACCGATTACGGGAAGAAAAAAATATCCGAGCCCAAACAATTGAAAGATCAAGCCTCCGGAGAAGCAGTCGCAGATACAGCCGCATCTTCTGAAAACGCTTCTGCCACGTCGGTAGAAACCGGCCCTTCCGACCCTGCTAAGGTATTTGACTCAATAAAATCTGATACCAAAAAAGCAAAGAAGAAAGCAAAAGACTAAAAAACATAGCTTATGAACCTCGGCATAAAGGGAAAAGTCGCCTTGGTAGCGGCATCAAGCAAGGGAATCGGAAAGGCAATAGCCGCCGCTCTTGCGGAGGAAGGCGTAAATCTCTCCATATTCTCCCGTTCAAAAGATGAAATAGAACGTACTGCTTCGGAAATAAAGACCCGTTTCGACGTAGATGTTCTAGCCTCTGCCGCCGATGTAACGAGCAAAGAACAGATCGACCGTGTAATAGAAAACACGGTAAAAACGCTTGGCGGAATTGATATTCTTATAAACAACGCCGGAGGACCCTCTTTCGGCTTTTTCGAAGATTTTGAATCACCCGACTGGCAAAACGCCTTGGAACTCAATCTCCTAAGCGGTATTTACCTGGCAAAAAAAGTAGTCCCTCTGATGAAGAAGCAAAACTGGGGAAGAATAGTGAACATAACCTCAATAGCCGTTAAACAACCGATAGACGGACTAATGCTCTCAAATACTTCCCGTGCCGGGCTTATAGGTTTCTCGAAGACTCTTTCAAACGAGTTGGCAAAAGACAATATCCTGGTGAATAACATCTGCCCCGGAAGGATTTACACGGACAGGATAAAGGCGCTTGCGGAAAAAAGAGCCGCACAGTCGGGCATCGAATACGAAAAAGCCATAGAAGAGATGGAAAAGGATATCCCCCTGCAAAGAATAGGAACTCCTGAAGAACTGGCCGCCCTAGCCTGTTTTCTAGCTTCCGAGAAAGCAAGCTATATGACTGGAACGACTATTCAGGTTGATGGAGGACTTTTGCGGGGACTCTTTTGACTGCTGATTTTTTGGAAAGAGAAGCTCTATTAGAACTATTATCTAAACTAATAATCCAGAGAAAGAACGGGAACAAATATGGACGAATTATCCGAAAAAGAGATAGATAGAACTATTTCCCAAGGTCAGAAAAACCAGCGCACAGTAGAACGAATACAGAATTGGTGTAGAAATGCTCGCATAGTGCGTTCAGGTGGGATTGGTCTGATTGAGCAAATGTATAAAGTACCAGTTGGCCTCATGGGCATCGAATGTGATCATGCGCCGATCGGCGGGATACAAAGTGGAAATCTTGAAGAGGTCGTAATCGATTTTTATATGAGAAATTGTGAGCACTGCGACAAGCGTGAACCCGGCCACGGTCCAAACATTGAACCACTAATCAAAGCACATAAAGAAGCCGAGGCCGCCCGATTACAAAAGGAAGTTGCATACAAAGAGTTGGAAGCCCAGAAATTGGCTGAACGAAAGCTTGAACTAGAAGAACTGCGTGTGTTGACAGGTCCGGAGATAAATGAGGTTATCGATCTCATTGAGGCAATCGAAAAGGACGAGGATGAAAACTCAGGGTACAAATTGGTCGAGCTCGCTCGTCTTGCACCGGAAACTTTCTCGAAGTCGGTCGTTGAATTTTTGGAGAAGCAAGTCCTCGAAGACAACAACAAACTGCTAACTCCCGCACTAAATACGTTGCTGACACTCCCAATCGATCCGGAAACGAAGCGTAAACTGGCAGTCAAGGACGCAAGCAGTTACAACTTTCACGAGATCTCCATCAAGTACCTCGAAAAAATCACAAAAACGCTGTCTCCAGAGGACGTAAAAGCTGTATTATGCAGTTTTACATTAGAAGCCTTTCCCATTGATGGTTTAATCTCACCTAAGCGCAAGGCTAATACCAAGCCTCTTCTCGCTCTCGCCACTTACCACGGTGAACTTATCAAGGAAACACTGCGCAAGTGGCTTGGATCTGAGGAAGAATTCCTCGTAGAAACCGCTCTCCGCACAATCTTTGTTATTGCTCCAGAACACCCGGCACTTGTCAAATTGTTCTTGCGCGAAGTATTTGGAAAGCTGCTGCGTCACAAGATATTACTTCCCGGTTTTAGCGATATAACATGGGGAAGAGAAAAGTTGTCTGTTTTGCGCCGTACTGCTGGTCGCCTCTTTCGTGTCTTTCCTGATGATGCAGACGCAATTTTGCAAAAGTTGCTTAAAGATAGTGATGAGACTGCACGGGGTGAAGGCGCTCGAATCTATACAAGTGTCTTACAAGAGGAAAGAGGAAACCCCAACTTCGTTATCGGCGAAGCTCAAAACATCGCCTTCAAAAGAGTGCTTTGGATGGCGGTAGATATTACCGATGATACACTGAACGACGAAGCAACGCGGTTCTTTTTCTATGTCCGCACAGAACTACTGCCAATCGCACTGACCCACCTCGATGCTATGGTCGGTGCTGCAGCAACACTTTCAAACAAGATGAAATCAATTGGTGAAAACATAGCAATTGAAACACCGAAAACAGGTTTTGAAGAAATCGAAAAAAGACAAAAACGCAGTTTAATCTATGGTCTCCAAGGCAATTTGGTTGCGTGGGCATTTGCGACTTCCAAACTCCAAGGAATTGACGGCGTGAAGAGAATCTTAGCCCTTTACACCGAGTTGCCCGAGACTGAGACAGAAATGCGCTCCAGCATGGTCGCCCACCTGAACGAACTAATGGATAAACCTGAATATGTAAACCTTGTCCTACCTCATCTTTATACAGCCATGACTAGTCCAGAACCGCTGGTGCGTGGCAACGCAGCCACGGCCATTGGAAAAGCACCTTATGAGTTAAGGCGAGATTTTCCCGAACTGCTCTTTGAGATCTACTTGGTATTTCTCACAGACCCAAATATCCATGTACATAAATCCGCCGCACACGCCCTCAAAATCCATGGCTTTCCAGAGAATCTGAAACACCAACTGGCTGGCTACCTTATCAATCTCATCCTTGTATACATGCGTGAGGGAACGGATGGCAATTTCGTGGTTGAGTGTCTGGAACAGTATGTACGGGGATGTCTGACGGACACACAACTTTTAGGAAACGAGGGGCGCTTTGTTGTTGAAACTATAGATAAATTGGATGATATGAATCTATGCGAAGCTGTTAAGCATCTAGGTTATTCGCTAAAAAATGCACCGGGCTTCGTTAAACTGTGCACTAAATGCCTCCAAGGTGAAAGGTCATATCAAATGGAAGTGGAAAAGCGTATTTTTCACCTTCTCCATCATGTACCACGAAACCGCATAAGCGAGGCAGCAGATGAACTGGTTGACACGGCAAAGTCATTCGCAGATAGCCATCTTCACCTCGCTGGACAAATTGTTGTACTTCTTGCCAAAGTAGAGTGTTGGGCCGAGGCAATTCGTGTTTGCGAGCATATGCTTTCTGTAATTCCGAATACCCGTTTAAACCTGGGCATACGTCTTTATTTTGAGAGTTTACGTCAAGTTTGCGTATTCGAATCGGCGCGTCCCGAGGAAAAAATCTCTATTGATGAAGCGGAAGCAGATTGGTCAACATTACTCAAAGATATACGAAACGAAGAAAAAGATTCTCACTCAAGGAGTTCTTTCAGCCCACATTCTCCCTCTAGCACAAACCACGATGAAGAACATCCTTTCCATATGTCTTTCTCCACCAGGCTTTTGGCACTCAGAGCTGTAGAACAAGGCGATGTAGAGACTATGCAGGCGGCAGCAACCAAGATCAAAGATATAAGTGCAATGTTCGGTAATAAGCACCCTAGTGTTGAACTCCGCACATTTTCCCATGTGCTTAATTGTCTAGCGTTCGCACAACTTTGGATAAACGCAGTGCGTGATGCAGATGTAAATTCCGAACGATTTAGAGATGCCTGCCGCTTGCGTGCAAAAGAAGCACTAGGGGAACGAGCAGAAAATGAATCGACAGTATTGGATTCCGCACTGTCGGATATTGCTGAAATCAACACTCCAGATTCACTAAACGATCTCAAGTGTCGGATTATGAAAACTCCATTGCCTTTTGGTGTGTGGACGGATGAACATGGCATCAATTTCCCGGTTGAAAATACAGGAAGTGAAATTCCTAAGCACATTGAAGTCGCATTTGTAAAATTCGAAATCAACGGACAACCTGCCAAGGAAATTGACACTCTGAACCCGAATACAATCTATGATATCAAGATCGATATCCGTGTGTCACACTGGCCGAATTCTGCTGATCAACTTATTGTAACTCCTGTGTCCATGGAACCATCGGATACCTACGAATTACCGACATTCGTGATCAATCGACCGACCGAGGACGACGAAAAGGCTCCTCACACATTTAATAAAACTGGTCGACTCCTGCTCAAGGTGCCTACTGCCATTAGTGCAAATCCGCTTGAGTTCAAATACAGGGCGGTTTTTGAGCCTAGTCACTCTGAGCAACCATTGGAAATCCTTGGTCACAGGACACTGCGGATTGAAAGCCATGATCCTTCCTCTCACATATTCAGTGGTTACGCAGAGATAGATTGTAAGCTACTTGAACTGCGCAACGATTTGCGAATGCTCCCCGGATTGCCCCACAAGGATATTTCTCTTGCCCTTGAAGTATGTGCGGGGCTCGGCAATTTAGCAGGTCAAGCACTGTCTGACAATCTGTTCCCTGAAGGTACGAAAGAAAAAGAGTTTCAAACCGAGGCCATCAAGGCACTTAGGAGCCGACCTAGTATTGGAGAGAATCTTGAACTCCATCCTCAAACAGGTGGGGGCATTACCGATTTATCGTTCCACCGCATAAGGATCGAGCTGAAAGCGGTTCCCGATAGTAAAATTGAAACTGAAATTGACAAGTTTGTAGAACAGACCGCTCAATATGTTGTTTCGAGTGGAAAGAGAATCGGGGTGCTATGTGTACTCGACAGCGCTAAGAAAACTGCAGCACCGCCACCTGCTGAAAGCCGTTTACGTATTATCAAAAAGCGAATTGGCGACAGAGATGTATCAATCATTCTCTTGTGTGTTGAAGGGGGCCTCGCACGGCCCAGTGACCTATCACGCTAGGTTTTGCTGAAAACTGAGATTAATTTTGAATTGCCCAGATCGGAAAAAAAGAAGTGGAAAGAAATCACTTAATGTAATGAGCACACAACCAGCATTGCGCGGTATCCGAGGGGTATTTTTATCTACAGAATCCGTATACATGATAGTTTGACCACCTAGTACAAAGTGTTATATTCGTCGTAAAGGGTTTAGCCGGCAATAGATCGTTCTTTCGGATCAGACTTGCCGTTGCGGCGTTGATCAGCGTTACTTTGGACTCCAACTTTTGGTGTTTTATACTAGAAACGGAGGTCAGTATAATGTTGCACGTCGAAATGTGCGTGGGGATACTGGCGGCGCTGTGGAGACCTGGTTTGGTACGTTGATCTGCGCAAGCAATGGTGTCCGGTGCTGACAGAACGATTGTTAGGCTAGGAGGGTCGCCACAGGGGAGGTTCAATTCCTCCCCCTCCACCCCTAGACTTGGGTTTTGCTTAAAGAAGACCTGCTCTTCATATGCGCTTATCTTGGAATGAAATCCGCGTTCGTGCCGCCGAATTCTCTCGAGAATGGGCAGATGCTGCCTACGAAAAAAGCGAAACACAAAGTTTTTATAACGATTTTTTTCAAATATTTGGCATAAAACGCCGTTCTGTCGCCCGTTACGAACAACATGTACGAAGGCTCGATAACAGTTCAGGCTTTATTGATTTGTTTTGGCCGGGGATGTTGTTGGTTGAACAGAAAAGCGAAGGTCGCGATCTGAAACAGGCTTATGGACAAGCTTGGGATTATTTTGATGCTCTACCTGAGAAAGACCGCCCGGGTTACATTCTCGTCAGTGACTTCCAGAATTTCGAGCTTCATGATCTTGATAAAGACAAACGAACAGACTTCAAGCTGCCTGACCTAAGAGTTCATGTCGAGAAATTCGGATTTATTATCGGCGTAGAGCACAAGGCTTTCCGTGATCAAGACCCAGCCAACATCACGGCGGCCGAACTTGTCGGGCGTTTGCATGATGCACTTAAAGAGGCAGGTTATCAAGGCCACGACTTAGAGCGTTTTTTAGTGCGGATTGTCTTCTGCTTATTTGCCGATGATACCGGAATTTTTGAACGCGATATATTCCTCGATTTTATCGAGACACGGACTAGAGAAGATGGTTCTGACCTCGGAGCTCTACTTACCCAACTTTTCCAAGTTTTGGACACACCAGATGATGAACGTTCTGTAACGTTAGACGAAGACTTGACACAGTTTCCTTATATAAACGGCGAACTCTTCCACGAACCCCTACGTATCCCTTCTTTTAACAGAGCGATGCGCGAGCGGCTTCTTGAGGCCTGTTATTTTGATTGGTCAAACATATCTCCAGCGATTTTTGGCGCGCTTTTTCAGTCGGTCATGGAACCTGTAGAACGTCGCGCGCAAGGAGCGCACTATACTACCGAGAAAAACATCCTTAAGGTTATTGAACCACTGTTTCTTGATGATCTCCGCACAGAATTCGAAAAGATCAAAACATTGAAAAGTGACCGCAGAAAGCGGCTTGAGGAATTTCAAAAAAAACTTGGCGGTCTTACCTTTTTTGACCCGGCCTGCGGTTGCGGAAACTTCCTGATAATCGCTTACCGGGAAATCCGTCTGCTGGAAATAGAGGTGATACGCGAACTTCGCACACGTAAAATCCGCAGAAAGGAAACCAGATTGGGACGACAGAGAGAATTTTACATGGAAATACTCTCTTTAGTGAATGTAACCCAATTCTACGGTATTGAACTGGACGAGTTTCCTGTCAGAATCGCTGAGACCGCTCTCTGGATGATGGATCATATTATGAACAACAGGTTAAGTCTGGAGTTTGGGGAAACCTACGCGCGTATTCCACTTAAAGCATCACCCAATATTCGACACGGAGACGCTCTGGAAATTGAATGGGCCGATATCCTACCATCAGAACATTGTTCTTTCATATTCGGCAATCCACCTTTTGGGGGGTTTGTAATGCGCGATGCAAAAAAGCAAGCACAGATCAAAAATGTAATGACTAACCTTGGCGCTGGTGGTTCACGTCTCGACTATGTAGCCGCATGGTTTCTAAAAGCAGGTGCATATTTCAAAGAAAGTACGGCGCAGATTGCTTTTGTCGCAACCAATTCGATCACTCAGGGTGAGCAGGTAGCGCAACTCTGGCCAGCTTTACTTGATCTGTATAATCTCGAGATAACATTTGCTCACAGAACTTTTCCTTGGGGTTCAGACGCACGTGGCAAGGCCCACGTACATGTTGTGATTATCGGCTTGTCTGACAGCAAATCTGCCCATCCAAGATGCCAACTCTTTTCCTATGAAAATTCAGTTAACGAACCGGATATAACCAAACCTAATCGAATCAGTCCTTATCTTGTAGATGCAACCCAGTTGAAAAATTCACATCTAGTGGTCAAACGGCAGAGAAAATCAATTTCCGGACTTCCCAAAATAAGTGTTGGAACAAAGCCAGTTGATGGAGGGCTTTACATCCTCGATAGAAAAGAAAAAGAGGAATTCTTGATGAAGGAACCCGAAGCTATCAATATGATTAGACCTTTTATCGGTGGCTATGAGTATATCAACAATATTGAGCGCTGGTTATTGCATGTAGAGGGAGTATCGCCAGCTATTCTACGGTCACTACCAAGCGTTATGAAACGTATCCACGCTGTGAAGGAATTCAGAACAAACTATGCGGGAAAACTGGGGAAGTCGCTAGCAAATCAACCCACAAAATACCATGTCTCTGTCGTTCCAGACACCGATTTTTTGGTCATACCAGAAGTAAGTTCCGAGCGTCGGGAGTACACGCCTATAGGATATCTAAGGCCTCCTGTTATTCCTAGTAATCAGCTATTGGTCGTTCAGGATGCCTCATTACCTCTTTTTGCCTTGCTAACATCAACCATGCATATGGCTTGGATGCGCCATGTCGGCGGGCGCTTAAAAAGCGACTATAGATATTCAAGTGGTCTCGTTTATAACACCTTCCCTCCCCCACCTAGTTTTGCGAGCGGGAACGCAGATTTTCCCAAACTCAAGTCACTCGCACAAGCGGTGCTTGACGCCAGAGCTGCCCATCCGGATGCAACGCTAGCCGATCTCTATGACTCTGACCTTATGCCACTCAACCTCCGTCAAGCACATAAAAACCTTGACCGCAACATTGACCAACTCTATAACGGAACTGGTTTTGCCTCCGAGCGCGAGCGCGTCGAGTATTTATTCATGCTTTACGAGAAGATGTGTTTACCTCTGGGAACGGGTATTAAGAAAAAACCTAAACAGCGGAGAAAGAGTAAAACTTCAAGTATAAAGAAAAAGTAGGAATACGATGAAATGGCATGGTCCAAAGCTACTTAAAAACCATCAACGGTAATAGCGAAATAGCGAATTTAAGTACTAAGTCGTTTCAGAAACTTGTAGGGCTATATCGTTTTTTAAGGTATAATGGCATTTTCATTATAAAGAAGATTGGTCCTGATCATGCCAAATAGCTCTGAACAAGCAGTACTGCTTACACATTCTCCCGACCGCCCAGGTCTTCTCCGCGCAATAATCGACTTCATATCCAGGCATGGCGGCGACATATATGAAATGCAGCACTGCATGGACAAGGACGAGATGGTCACCTTTGTCCGTGTAAAGTGGGCAATGGAGAATTTCTCCATTCCCAAAGAGGAATTCTCCGAACGTTTCCAGGAGGAAGTAGCTTCAGAACTCGACATAAAATTCGACATATTTTTCACCGGGAGAGTGCTGCGCATGGCGGTTTTCGTCTCAAAGCTCCCACATTGTCTCTCCGATATCATATACAGGTTAAGAGTCAGGGAGTGGAACGTGGAGGTTCCCATCATTATAAGCAACCATCTTAACCTCAAGCCCGTTGCTGATCGCTACGGCATGGATTTTTATGTGTTCAACGAT